>JAGWDQ010000035.1 GCA_018260615.1 Candidatus Altarchaeum sp. | reverse complement strand
TAGTAAAAAATAGGGTGTAATTATAATACTTAAACACTTTGCGAAAATCGGTGTTAAAAAGCTTTGTTATAGATCTACAACTTGCCTTTCCTGATAAATATAGTGAGACCGCCAATGCCTTATCCTCTTCAGAAACCTTTTTTCTTGCATCACCGAGCACAAAATTGCATCCGCACGACTTACAAAGATATCTTTGTTTGTTATCAGATTTTCCGTGTTTTATGCATTCACTGCTTCCACACTTTTTACATAGTATCTCCATTCCATCATTAAATATAGATATAGTTAAACACCACCTTAATTTTTAATCTTTACCTTCACCACCTTCAAAAATTTTTAATGCATCCTTTCCTGACATCCCCTCTTTTATTCCAAGTTCTTTTGCCTTCGTTGTAACTTTAGCAATTCCTGCATTTAACATATCGTCAAAATTTTTAACGCCTCGGACAATGCATGCTGCATCATTTAACCTTTCTGCTGTTTCCATATCCAAATAACCGCACATTATAAAGCCCTTATCCGACTTGATTAACAATAAATTTGCATTTCCCATATCTATCTTTATTCCTGTTGATGACTTTCCAATCTTTGAAATTTCCATTCTAAAATTTAGTCCCGCCCTCAAAATTTATTGTATGTATCCTAATCGCGGAGCATTGGCATATTCCTGTTTTTGTGTTGCCTGTTCAAATTGTTTCCTCTGTTCTTCAATCATCTTCTTTATTTCGTTTATATTTTTTTCTGTTTCGGCAACCTTCTTACCAAAGGCATCAAAATTTATCTTTATATCCAAAATCTGCGATATGAGTTTTAAAACCGCCTCACTTGCTTTTGCATCCAAAAACTCCCCCTGTGTTTCACCCATCAGGCACACTCCGTCTATTTTATTTAACACACACATACCTGTTATCAGACCGGCAGCTCCGAAAATTCCTCCTCCCGGCCTAAAATCAACAGACAGTTTCTTTAGTTCTTCAATAAGTGCTTTACTTGTTGCCGCTCCGAATATTTTCGGCTTTTTCGGAATTGCTCCTGTTCCCAGGCCCCCCAATGTGTATACTCTGGTTACATTTGCATTCTTTGCCACTTCTATTATTGCCTCTGAAATTTTGTACTGCGAGTCACCCGTAACACCCTGAAAGTCCCCTGTGGCAAGTATGAGGTCATGTTTTCCCGTCTTGTTTTTCCAGTAGTAAATTTCATTCTGCGGCACTCTCACCGTTCCGTCAAAATTTACGATAATCTGAGGCGGAAAAAAAGGAGAATAAACAGTTGCAAATTTTACCGGCTTTAAATCCTCAACTAACTGGTCAACACATATTTTTCCGACAAACCCGATACCCGGAAAGCCGGCTATCATAATCGCATCCTTTAATTTCGGGAGCTTTTTTTCTATCCTAACGACTACATCTTCCATTTTATTTTTGATTTTAAATTTTATGAACTTTATTACTAAATTTTATTGCCCGTTATTATTTAGGCACATCTTTAACATCCATATTAAATTTTGCCATTCTCCGATATTTGCCGTATTTGTCCTCGGGCGAAAATTTCGGGGGTTTTGCCTCGGCCGTTGGCACATTACAGATATTACAAATTTCACGCATCGTATATTTCCCGCAAGACGGACATTTAAAAATTTTCATTGTTGTTGTTATTTTATTTTTATAAAATTTTCAATATTATAAATTAGAAACCAATATTTTATTTTAAACATAATTTATTTGTGCAAAATGAATACATTCGGCGAAATTTTTAAAATTACAACATTCGGAGAATCACACGGAAAAGCAGTTGGAGTTGTTGTTGATGGCTGTCCTGCGGGAATTGAAATTTCAAAATCAGAAATACAGTATGAATTAGACAAGCGAAAGCCGGGACAAAATGAAATTTCCACACAGCGAAAGGAGGAAGACGATGTTGAAATTTTATCGGGAATTTTTGAAGGGAAAACACTTGGAACACCAATCGCAATGATAATACGCAACAAAGATGTTCGCTCTGCCGATTATGATGAACTGAAATTTAAACTGCGTCCCGGACATGCCGACTTCACATACAGGGAAAAATTTGGAATTGCAGATTACAGGGGCGGGGGAAGAAGCAGTGCAAGAGAGACGGCATGCAGGGTTGCGGCGGGTGCAATAGCAAAGAAAATTTTAGCTCAATTTAATGTCGTGATTTTTGCTTATGTGAAGGAAATTGCCAACATTGAATCGGGAATAAGTTATTATAAAAATTTTGATATAAACAAGATTGATGAGTATAGAAAGCTCGTTGAGGAAAGTGATGTCAGATGTATAGATGCTGAGCGTGGCGTCCTGATGAGAGAGACAATAATCAAAGCAAAAAACGAAGGGGATTCTGTTGGAGGAATAATTGAAATTCTGGTTTTAAATGTTCCGCCGGGAACAGGTGAACCAATATATGATAAATTAAGTGCGCGACTTGCATACTCTTTAATGTCCATTCCGGCAGTTAAAGGAATAGAAATCGGAAAGGGTTTTGAATTAAGCAAAATGAAGGGAAGCGAAGCAAACGATGAATTTTTTGTTGAAAATGGAAAAATTTTAACAAAAACAAATAACTGCGGAGGAATTTTAGGTGGAATTAGCGATGGGATGCCAATAGTTATACGACTTGCTGTTAAGCCGACATCTTCCATATCAAAGCTCCAGAATACGGTTGATATTAAAAATTTTGAAGAAACAACATTAAAAATTGTAGGCAGGCATGATCCCTGTATTGTTCCAAGGGCGGTTCCGGTTGCAGAAAGTATGGTTGCAATAACTTTGGTTGATTTAATGATACTCGCAAATTTAATTCCGGGAAAATTTTAGAAATTTTAAAATCAGGAGATTTTAAAATATCCGAACAACAGCGAGGTTATCTTTCGCATATGTAAAAATTTACATGTTCACATATCTTTTTCATTTCTTTATTTTTTGGCAAAATTTCAAAAATTTCCCGTATGTATTTTCTTTTCAAAATTAAATTTATATATTTGTATTTCAATTTATAATCAGAACAAAAAATAACCTCATTTACACTCACTCCGTTCGTGTATTTAAAAATCCTTTGAGGGTTTTTAAATCGTTCAAAGATTTTTAAATTTATACAATAAAGAGTAATTGTTAAAATCACCTCGCTGATGCTCGGAGATTTTAAAATTTGTTAATTTTAAAATGATTGAAACAGAAGAATTATTAAATATAAAAGAAGCCAGCAATTGGGCTACAGAATATTTGGGAAAAACGGTAACGACTTCAAATATTTCATACCTCATTCAATACGGGAGAATTAAAAAGATAGGAGTCAATGGAACGACACAGATCTCAAAGCAGGAACTAATTAATTACTACAACTCCTACAAAGAACACCGTGAACTTTTCTGGAAAGACCAGTTAGGCAACGACTTAAATTGGGCATTATCGTTTGACCAATACAGAGAGGCAGAAACAACAAAGCATGTTCACCGACTTCATCCATACAAAGGTAAATTTATTCCGCAACTTGTAGAGTATTTTCTTGACGAGCATACTGACAAATTTAAAAAAGAAATTTATTTCAATAAGGGAGACATTGTTCTTGATCCATTCTCAGGAAGTGGAACAACAATGGTTCAGTCCTGTGAACTTGGAATGCACGCAATTGGTATTGATGTTTCTGCATTTAATACTCTTATTGGAAATTGCAAGGTCTCGAAATATAATTTATCTGATGTTCAGACAGAAATTAACAGAATAACAAAGGCATTTAAAGAATTTTTATCTAATTCTTTCACACTGGAATTTGAAGAAAAGCTATTACGATCACTTTACGATTTCAACGGCAAATATTTTCCGGTTCCAGAATATAAATACAAATTAGAACGAGGAGAGATTGACGAATCGCAATACGGAGCGGAGAAAGAAAAAGAGTTTTTGTCTATTTACTATGAACTTGTAAAAGAATACTCCATAAAACTCCGTCAAGACAAGGCAGATATATTTCTTGATAAATGGTATTTACAGCCCGTTAGGGAAGAAATGGACTTTGTGTTTGGTGAAATTAAAAAAATCAATAATGCAGAAACAAAGAAAATCATCAGTGTAATTTTAAGCAGGACTATCCGTTCCTGCAGAGCAACAACTCATGCCGATCTTACGACATTACTTGAGCCGATAACAGCAACATATTACTGTGCAAAGCACGGTAAAATATGCAAGCCGCTTTTCTCAATTTTTAAATGGTGGGATACATACACCAATGACACCCTAAAACGACTTGCAGAGTTTGACAAATTAAGAACCAATACTTTTCAGATTTGTTTAACCGGAGACAGCAGAACAACAGATATTTTTAAAGAACTTGAAAAGAAAAATCAGGCATTTGTAGAATTGGCAACAAAACAAAAAATCAAAGGAATATTTTCCAGTCCGCCTTATGTTGGTTTAATTGACTACCACGAACAACACGCTTATGCTTATGACTTGTTTGGTTTTGAGCGAAAAGACGATCTTGAAATAGGGCCTTTATTTAAGGGGCAGGGCAGGGAAGCAAAACAAAGTTATATTCAGGGAATTAGTGATGTTCTCAATAATTGCAAAAAATATTTAGTTGAGGACTACAATATATTTTTAGTAGCAAACGACAAATATAACATATATCCAGTAATAGCGGAAAATGTAGAAATGCAAATTGTAAACCAATACAAAAGACCAGTATTAAATCGCACCGAAAAAGACAAAGGTGCTTATGCAGAAATAATATTTCATTTAAAGAAAAAGTAAAATAATTTCGTTAGCACTCAAATATTTTTTAATAAATTAAAAAATAAGTTCGCTTCGCTCTCATATTTTTTATAAATTAAAAAATAAGTTCGCTTCGCTCTCATATTTTTTATAAATTAAAAAATGGCATTAACACAAGAATATAAGAACCACATTACAGACACGATTAAATCCTGTTTGCGTGGCAAATTTCAAAACTATAAACCAGAAACAGAAAATATGCCTTTCCATTATCGCTTGCTTGGAAAGGACAGGATGGTTTTGTTTTCGTTTATTCAATCATTGAATACAACTTTCGGAATTTCAATTTATGAACCTATTGCACGAGAACTTGCAAAAACAACTTTCAAAGAAGTTTACACACAATACAAACTTGGAAACATTATTACTCAAGAATCACAAAATGAAATTCAAAAAATAATGAATGACCTTTCTGTTGGTGGTGAGGTAAACAAAATGGATGAAATTGAACGTATCCGGAAGGTATCTCAATCAGGAGCAGAGAACAAATTAAAGTCAGTAAAAGTAGATTTGTTCCTTGTTTCGCAGAATGACGAAGTATTTATGTTTGACTTGAAAACAGTCAAACCAAACAAAGGTGACTTTATTTCATATAAGAGAAATATGCTTGAATGGTTGGCTGTATTTTTTTATCAAAATCCAACAGCGAAAGCCAACACAATTATTTCAATTCCTTACAATCCATACGAACCAAAACCTTATGCACGATGGACAATGAAAGGTATGCTCGATTTAAAAAATGAGGTAATGGTGGCAGAAGAATTTTGGGATTTTCTTTCAGGACCCGGCACATATAATGACTTGCTTGATTGCTTTGAAAAAGCAGGAATAGAATTACGGCCTGAGATTGACGAATACTTTACAAAGTTTAAAACTTCACGGAGTAAAACCGGCAGCGTATAATACATAGTATATCGTTTCAATAAAACATTTACAAATGCCAGACTAAATTAAATAGGCATTGTGATTTTATAAGCGATTGTCAAGATTTTTGTGAAACGCTATAATACTTGACTTTGAAAGTTATGGGGTTTTGACCTTTGAAATTGTAAAATTGACATGGCAACAAAAAGACAATTTTAAAGGTGTTTTTAGACATTTTTTAAATATCTTTCAAACTCAGGTAATAGTATCATAACACACCACAAAATTTAAATCGCATTGTGCAATTGAAGTGCGGGTAAGTGAGTTTATCTTTCTGATATGTAAAAATTTATATGTTTACATATCTTTTTCATTTCTTTATTTTTTGGCAAAATTTTAAAAATTTCCCGTATGTATTTTCTCTTCAAAATTAAATTTAACGACGCATCAAAATAGACATCATAAATCCATGTCAGCAGCAGAAGTTTTATATCGTTGTGTGTCTTTACATTTTCAAGCGGGGAAATTTTATTTGCGAGTATATCGGAGATTATATGAACTGAATATTCATTGCTAACTGATAAATCCATTCCGTAAGAAGGATCATAACCTGATTTGTGTTCAAAATAATCAATCCATACCCTGAATATATCTATTTTATCAGCATCCCTGAGCAACCTGCAAAAGAACAAGTCCTTTTCATTTAAATTTTTCGGAACTTCCCGGACATTGTGAAATTTTATCGCAGAGATCAAAATTTCTCTTTCTCCGTCATCCATCTTATCAAGGATGCCTTTTTCATCCAGTATTTTCAGGCCAATTTCGCTGTGGCTTTCTGACTTTCTGTCCAAAAATGTTTTGTAATGTTTTAGCTGTTCAAACCTTCCGATATCGTGAAACAGAGCAATCGCCTTTGCCAGATTTATTTCTTCTTCCTTTAAATTTAATGATTTTGAAAGAAATAAGATATTTCTATAAACCAGATATGTATGTGCTTGTTTTAATTTCATATTTATTTTTATTTGAGCATCAATTTCAGCGTCAGAATAAAATTTTTTCACATACTCTCTGAAAAATTTCCTAAAAAATTTAATATCTTTGGGATTCAATTTTGTCGGTTTATGATTAATCTAATCGTGAGTATACTAATTAAATGTTGTCTGTAAATTGTTCATAATTTTTTAAAATTTCATCACAAAGTTTAACCTCATTAGTTCTTCCTTGTTTTCCAAATAAGTCCTTTGCTTTTAAAATTTCTTTTTTTGCATCCTTATTTTTTTCAATTTTTGCATATAAAATCCATAAATTATAATGTGCATAAGCATAATTTGGATTGAGCTTTATTACTTCTTTGTATTCCTTCTCTGCTTCTTCATAATAGCGTTTTAAATGTTCCAATAAAATTCCTAAATTAAAATGTGCATCGGCATAATTTGGATTTAGTCGTATTGCTTCTCTAAAGGCATTCTCTGCTTCTTCATAACGAATTAAATCATCCAATAAAACTCCTAAATTATTATGTGCATTAGCATAATCCGGATCTATCCGTATTGCTTCCCTTAAGGCATTCTCTGCTTCGTCATAGCGGTTTAAATGATGCATTAACAAATTTCCTAAATTATTATGTGCTTCGGCAAGATTTGGATTTAGTCGTATTGCTTCCCTTAAGGCATTCTCTGCTTCTTTGTAGTGGTTTAAATACCGCATTAACAAATTTCCTAAATTATTATGTGCATCAGCATAATCCGGATTTAGTCGTATTGCTTCCATGTATTCTTTCTCTGCTCCTCCATAGCGGGTTAAATTTTTCAATAAAAGCCCTAAATTATTATGTGCTTCGGCAAGATTTGGATTGAGCTTTATTGCTTCCCTTAATACATTTTCTGCTTCCTTATAGCGATTTAAATTGTTTAACAAATTTCCTAAATTATTATGTGCTTCGGCAAGATTTGGATTTAGTCGTATTGCTTCCCTTAAGGCATTCTCTGCTTCGTCATAACTTTTTAAATGCTGCATTAACAAATTTCCTAAATTATTACGTGCATCATCATAATCAGGATTTAGTTGTATTGCTTTTCTGTAGGCATTCTCTGCTTTCTCAAACATTCTTAGATGATGATGCAAATTTCCTCTGTTTAGAAATTCTTCGGCATCTTCATTTACAGATATTCCTTTTCTTTCTTTTTCATCTATGTTTTTTATTTCCCGAATAACCTCGTTTGCTAACTCGCATTCATTTTTAAACTCAATCTGTTGTAAATGTGATAAATAGCCCGTTTCTGAATAGGTAATTTTTTTCCATTTACAAGGTATTATCCGCTTTTCCGGGTTATTGGCTTTTTCATATTCTTTTTTTACATCCTCAGATTCCAATGTACTGGCTGTAATTACAATAACAAAATACTTACACTCTTCAAGTGCATCGTCTATTCTTTTTCTCCGCTCAGCACCTTTATCCATACTTAAATCTGCAAGAAAACAACTATGTTTATTATTCTTCTCTAACGCTTCCTTTAAATTTTTCACATAACTTGTTCCTGTTCCTGTTTCGTAACTTATAAAAACATCATATTTGGACATTTTTAAAATAAAATAAGGATAAATAAAATTAATAAAAGATAATAATAAACTATATTATATTATTAGAGTATAAATAAATAAATTTAGATATTATGAACTTTTGATGGGGACAAAAAAGAAAATTCCAACGAGTAAATATATAAATTTCCCATTATTACTCTTATTATTTAATATCTTTGGGGTTCAATTTTTTGCTTTAAAAAATTTTCAATATATTTTATATCAACGCACAAAATGTTATTTTCCTCCGAATGTTTTTTAAATTCGGGGTCAAAGGATTTTGCAAACAGCATGAAGTAAGCCCTTCTTTTCTCTTTGTTCCATTCAACGAAGTCCGCTTTTTTCTTTAATTCCTCCAGAACATCAAAGCCCACATTGTCCTTCCATTTGCATTCGCAGAACATGATTTCCGATGTTTTGTCATTTTTTATAATAATATCAATTTCCTTGTCTTTATTCCACCATCTGCCGATTTCACCTCCTTTAAAAGGCATCCTTCCCCGAACATCCATAACGACTAAAATTTCCCTGCAAATATCTTCAAAACATAAGCCAGCGAATGCGTTTAAATTTGGCTTTATTTTTTCATTTAAAACATACTCGGCTCTTCCTTCTTCAATATATCCTTTGTTAGGATAAACAAATCTGAACCAGAAATTAAAGAAGTTATCATCTACGATATAAATTCCTTTTCTTGACTTAAGCGGATGTTTTTCTGTTGCAGGAACTTCCCGTTTTATTATTTTCAGGCCTTCAAGAGTTTCAAGATACTTTGAAACGGTGCCTCTTTCAATTCCCATCTCCATGACAATTTCGTTTAATTTTGTTTTGCCAAAGGATATGGATTTTATTATACTGAAATAATTTTTTGGTTCCCTTAATTCCTCTCTGAGTATAAATTCAATTTCATTGTAAAGAAACGCATCTCTTCTGATAACATTTTCCTTTATGTTTTCAATCACATCCATATCATCTGAAAATTGCTTCCAGTATTCCGGAGTTCCTCCAAGTATTGAATAAAACATGACTGCTTTTTCCATATCAAGTTCCGGAAAAAACTGCATCATTTCCGCAAATTTCATGGGCTGGAGCATCATTTGTCCAGTTCTCCTGCCGTAAAGAGGACTTTCATAAGAAAGTATTTCTTTCTCCATCATGCTGATGCTTGAACCACAGAGAATTAAAAATATATTCAGTTCCTTCAGGTATTCGTCCCAGCCCTTCTGGAATAATGACGCCATCGCCTTATTTGAATGGACGAGATAGGGAAATTCATCAATTACAAATATTAATTTTTCGTTTCTATGCTTTTCATCTTTTAATTTCTCCCTGAGATATTCAAATATAGAAATCCAGTCGGAAAACCCGTTTCTTGAGACAAATGAATCCTGAAAACACTCTCCCATTTTTCCTGCAAGTTCTTTTAACTGGTCAATATCGGATCTTTTATCCGCAAGAAAATATATGTGGGGCTTATTTTCAAAGAATTTTTTGATTAATTCGGTCTTTCCCGCTCTTCTTTTTCCATATATAACCATGAATTCGGCATTTTCCGTTTTGTATCTTTTTTCAAGTGCATCAAGTTCGCTAACTCTGTTTACAAATTTTGTGGATTTCATATTTTAGTCGGTTTATGATTAATCTAATCGTGAGTATACTAATTAAATTTTATACATTAATTATCTATAAATTCTTCAAAATTTCATCACAAAATTTAACCTTATCAGTTATTCCCTCCTGTTCAAATAATTCTCTCGCTTTCAAAATTTCTTTCTTTGCTTCCTCAATTTTTTCTATTTCTTTATACAAGAGCCCTAAATTATAATGTGCTCCTATATTTTCAGGATTTATTCTTATTTGTTTCCTCCATTCGTCTGCTATTTCTTTATATTTTTTCATTTTGTTTTAAATTTTTCAATCCTTCCAAAATTTGAGTACATATTTCAACCATTTTCACATTTCCCGATTTTTGAAATAAGTCCTTTGCTTTTAAAATTTCCCGCTTTGCTTTATCTTTGTCATTTATCAGGTTATAAGCATGTGCAAATTTAAAATTTAAATCGTTTGTAAAATTTTCAGCACATTATTCGCATCATTAAATCTGCATTGATCTAAAAATAATTCGTGGGCAATTTCCAGTTCCTTTTGTGCATCATTTATTTTTCCTTGCTGCAAATATAAAATCCCTAAATTTGCGTGTGCTTCAGCAAGATTTGGATTTATCCGTATTGCTTCTTTATATTCCTTTTCTGCTTCTTCATAGCGTTTTAAATTTTTCAATAAAATTCCTAAATTATTATGTGCTTCAGCATAATTTGGATTTATTCGTATTGCTTCTCTGTATTCCTTCTCTACTTCTTCATAGCGTTTTAAATTTTGCAATAAAACTCCTAAATTATAATGTGCTTCAGCATAATTTGGATTTATCCGTATTGCTTCTCTGAATTCTTTCTCTGCTTCTTCATAGTGGTTTAAATTTGCCAATAAAGCTCCTAAATTATTATGTGCTCCAGCATCGTTTGGATTTATTCGTATTGCTTCTCTGTATTCTTTCTCTGCTTCTTCATAGTGGTTTAAATTTTGCAATAAATTTCCTAAATTATAATGTGCTTCAGCAAGATTTGGATTTATTCGTATTGCTTCTCTGTATTCTTTCTCTGCTTCTTCATAGTGGTTTAAATTTTGCAATAAATTTCCTAAATTATAATGTGCTTCAGCAAGATTTGGATTTAGCCGTATTGCTTCTCTGTATTCCTTCTCTGCTTCTTCATAGCGGTTTAAATCTTTCAATAAAAGTCCTAAATTATTATGTGCTTCAGCATAATTTGGATTTATTCGTATTGCTTCTCTG
>JAGWDQ010000034.1 GCA_018260615.1 Candidatus Altarchaeum sp. | reverse complement strand
TCAAATTAATTTATATGGAAAATTTCCCTTTTTGGAATCTGATTGCCACAAGACCAATAAAGATGAGAAAATTGACTTAACAGATATATTTGCATTGACTGAAAAAATTGGCATGGAAAATTAATAAAATTTAAAAAAGCGGGTTAAAATTTCAACAGGTTCCTTTACACTTTCCTCAAACTTTATTTAAACAACATCTAAATTTATAAATTTAATGACAAAATAAATTATGGCTCTTGCGTTGTGCATGATTGTAAAAAATGAGGAAAAGATGCTGCCAAAGGCAATAGAAAGTGTTAAATCTATCGTTGATGAAATTGTCGTTGTTGATACGGGCTCAACAGATAATACAAAAGACATAGCAAAAAGTTATGGTGCAAAAGTTATACCCCTTGAATGGAACGACAATTTTGGAGAAGCAAGAAATGTATCTATAAGAAATGCAAAAAGTGACTGGATTTTGGTTATAGATGCAGACGAAACAATAGCAAAGGAGGATTTAAGCACAATAAAAGAACTGATGAAGGATAAAAGATATATGGCTTATGCGTTTATTCAGCGTAATTATACAAATATTGAAAACGTATCCGGATTCATACATTCTGATAACGATACTTATGCAGAAAGCAAAAATTATCCCGGATGGGTGGAAAGTACAGTAACACGATTATTCAAAAATCTTCCGGAAATTTTTTACGAGGACTATGTCCATGAAGATGTAGCGAGTGCGATTATGAAAAAGAAAGGAACAGGTAAAATTTGTCTTGCAGACATGCCCATCCATCATTTTGGAAGAGTTGTTCGCAGTTATGAAGAGCGACTGAAATGGAGTGATATGTATATAAGAATAGGACTAAAAAAGCTTAATGATAAAATAAAGGCGAACGGTTCAAAAAGAGAATTAGCAATTGCGTGTTTTGAAATCGGAAATTCTTACGGGTTTAAGAGAGAAATGGATAAAGCAACGGACTATTACAAAAAAGCAGAGGAATATGACAGCTCATTTAGACCTTGTATAAGCAATTTAGGAATGATTTACATGGATGGCGGAGATTATGGTAAAGCGGAAATTTATTTAAAGAAGGCAACAAGTATCAGGGACTGGGATACACCCATGGTGGTAAGGGATTATATAGCGCTTGCAAAGCTGTATGTTTTTACAAAGAGAATCACAGATGCGAAACACACTTTAAAAGCATGCCTGAAAATAGACCCCCGTAATGCAGAAGTAATAAAAATGATGGATATTTTAGAATTTCTCCGATTTTCACTATAGAAAATCAGCAAAATTTAAAGCAGGTTACGATTAAAAAGACAACATGGATGAAAATTTAATTTATTCAATTGCAGCAGTAATTATCGGACTGGCAATCGGAACCGGTCTGTTGTATATTTTGTATCTAAAAGGAATATTAAACACCGATTTTCGCAGGGTTTTTAAGTCCAATAATTTCACCCTAATTAAGATATC
>JAGWDQ010000033.1 GCA_018260615.1 Candidatus Altarchaeum sp. | reverse complement strand
TTTGATAAAAACCAAATAAATATTGGATAGCCGGCATAAGTCCAGAATAATCCAAATACACCTATTCCAAAAATAATGTATAAAATTTCAAGCAGCATTTTTATCCTCTCTTATACAGAATATATTTGTAGAATTAGTTTCCTTTATAAATTCTCTAAATTGTGAAGGATTAATTAATTTCAAATTTGGTTTGTTTTTATCTTTTCCTTCAATAATCTCATATATACTAAAACCTGAATTTGTAAGCATATTTAGGTAATTTTCTCCGTTAATTTCTGATTTCTCTAATGCTTTTGGCACAAATTCTGAAAAAATTTTTATATCTTTGTCCTCATCCAGAATTTTTTTAATCCCTTCTAACGCCAATCCTTCCGCACCTTCTATATCCATTTTTATCAAATCCACTTTAAAGTTTTTATTCTCAAAATAATCATCCAATTTAACTGTCTCAACTTCAACATAGTTATTGCCCCCCCCCACAATTGTATAAGCGCCTGTTTGAAATTTATGTAAGAACAATTTTAATTTTCCATTTTCATTTGAAACCGCCTTTTGCTCACAAATAACATTCCCATAATTGTTTATTTCTACACTTCTTTTAAGAAAAGAGAAATTTGTTGGATCTGGTTCAAAAGCATATACTTTCCCGTTTTTTCCAACAAGTTTTGTTGCAATTAAAGTGTAATATCCCACATTTGCTCCTATATCTATAACAACATCTCCTTCATTTATCTGACTTTCAAATAGTTCTGTCTCTGCATTTTCATATCCTCCAATCTCGTAGAGTGCAATTGCAGGATTTCTCTTTGGGTCTATGTACATCTTACTACCTCTAACTTCCACAATATTTGGTCTCAAAATTGATACAAAATTGCGAAAAATCGGGGCAATTATTGGATTTTCAAGAAATTTCATTATTCTTTTATGCTTCTCTTCAGACAATTTGTTCCATACCCATTTAAGTATTTTGCTAAACATTTTTACTAATTTTTCTAAATTTTAATTTCCACTCTCTTTTAATATATTTCCTTTTTCATCAACAGTAATTCGTAAAACAATTGGAATCTTTGCACCGTCTTCTGCAACCGCAAATCTTTTAAATGTTATTGTTTTAATTTTCTTTTTTTCAAATCCCTGATTTGCTTGACTTGTTTCTTTAATTTCTTTTCCCATCTTTTTCATCTTTTCCTTTATTTCTCCGGGAATTTCTAAAACTTCTTCCTTTACTATTGGTTCAACATCTTTAAATTCAGGATTTTCCTTCACAACTTTTTCCTTTATCTTTTTTATTATATCATCTTTATCCATCTTAAATTTTAAGCATAAATTTATTAAATTTTTAAATCTGGTTCTCCATACAAAACAAATTCAATCAATGTTTTCTTTTCTGTTGCATCCAAATAACCTTTCTTTGAACTTTCAACAACAAAATTTTGTTTTGCTTTCATTAATGCAATTCCAAAACTTTCTTTATTA
>JAGWDQ010000032.1 GCA_018260615.1 Candidatus Altarchaeum sp. | reverse complement strand
GATATCTTAATTAGGGTGAAATTATTGGACTTAAAAACCCTGCGAAAATCGGTGTTTAAAGTACAGACACGTATCAAAATTTTTAAGATAACTCAAGCCCAAAAGTCCATTTACATAGCTTTCCTGTGGCAAATCATGAATGACAGCGGAGACATTTTCCGCTTTTTTGCCGAGCACGGTTATTGAATTTAAAGTTATAAGAGGCGCTCTTTCAATACCGCTCGCCGTAATTATAGATATTTTTTTTGTTGAAAGATTTGGTTCATAACCAAGTATCTCGGCATATTCCCATGGAATCATGACATAAGTTGCACCCGTATCCAAGGCCATCTTTATTGTCCTAATTCCCAATCTGCCACTTATTTCTGCTTCCAATGTAATTACATTTATATTTTTCTTTAATTGGTACATTCTAAATTAATTAAAAAGCAGTGGCATATCCTTCCCTTGGAATTTCTCCGGTATAGAAATGAAATGTATGCTTTCCCATCGTCTTTTTCAAAGCGGAGTATGTCTCATCTCTATTTTTGCTATGTGCAATTACACATCCACATTTTACCTGCCCCAACTCACCTTTTTCAACAACATCCATTAATACCCATTCGTTCTTAAACTTTTTCCTGATTTCTTCTACTGTTTGAATTAGTTTCATTTTCTTTATTATTATTTACTTTGCAATTAAAATTATAAATTTATCCTTCAATATCCTTCCTTTATCCTCCGGTAACAATTTGAGCAATTAAAGCGAATACATCAGGTAAATTTATATCTCCGCTTCCAGTAAATTTATAATATCCTGTTATATTATAATGGCTCAACTGATTGAAGTTTTTCTGTCCGCTTAAGTATTCAAGCATTTCAACAGCATCAAAGATGTCGGTTGCTTTTTCAACAAGTACAGATGAGCAGGAATAAGTGCATCCTGTTGTTGTTCCTATGTCGTTGTAGTTATAAGTTGTGTTGCAGGTGTTGTTGTCGCCAGTGTTTCCTGTTGATGATGATACATATATATCTGTATCTGTGTTGCTACATACTTCGTTTGTGTTTAGGGTGTTGGTTGAGGAAGAATGTATATGAATCCCATACTTATTATTATTTACTGTGTTGGAAGTTAGGGTGTTGTAGTTTGAGAAAGAAACTAAATAAATTCCCGCCCAGGAATTATTATTCGCTGTGTTGGAGGTTAAGTTGTTGTTGTCGGACCAAGGTAAATAAATTCCTACATCATTATAATCTGCTGTGTTGTTGGTTAGGGTGTTGTTTGAGGAAGAAGATAAATAAATTCCATAATCAGTATTATTATTCGCTGTGTTGTTGGTTAGGGTGTTGTTGTTGGAGGTAGATAAATAAATTCCAATCCCATAATAACTATTTGAATTCGCTGTGTTGTTTGTTAGAATATTGTAGTTTGAAGCAGATAAAATAATTCCTTTCGCAACATTATTATTCGCTGTGTTGTTTGTTAGGGTGTTGTGTGAGGAAGAATATAAATCAATTCCCTCCTCACCATTATCATTCGCTGTGTTGTTGGTTAGGGTGTTATTTGAGGAGGACATAAAAAAAATTCCATAATCAAAATCTGTAACTATACAATTTTTAATTGTGTTGTCAGTTTTTCCGTTTAAATAAATTCCGTAAGTTGGATTACTCCAATTTCCTGAATCATCGCCATCAATACCATGTTCTTGACAGTCAAAAATTTTATTGTTGAAATTTGTCGGATCATTGATGCATGTTCCTACGTGGTTGTTTATCTCTGCAATCAGATTCACTGTATCACAGTTAGTGTTGTTTAAAGCATTGTTACAGGTTATACAATCACTACAAGTGCATACAGCAGCATTAACATTTCCTACAATCAAAAAAATCAAAAATACTGCAATTATTCCCAAATAGATTGGTTTTTGATAAAACTTTTTCCAAAAAAGTTTTTTTCCCCCGCTTTCATTTCCCGTTCGCTTTTCACTGGCAAAATTTTCCTTGGTCATTTTACAAAATTTTAAAGTATTATAAATTAGCAAATTATTATAAATTAAACTTCGTTTTAAATAAATAATAAATTACTTTTGATGAAACTTTTTATAAACTTTCTCTTTTAAGTTTTTCCTCGATATTTTCTAAACTTTTTGAATGACGATTCCAATTTCAAAATAAATGGAATAAAACACAACAACGGAACAACAAAACCCCGCAAAGCCAAGACCCTTCCAAAATTCGTTGCCCGATTTATTTTTTGTCCCTCGTTTATTCGCATTCATAAATGCCATAATATATTTTTCCATCATTCGTTGCCTGTTTTTGCTTTAGACCTTTCCAGTCAATCCCTGATTTTCTTCCGGAATCCGTTGCCTGGTCTGGACACAGGATTCGCTGCTTTTTGCTGCTTTTTCTAACGAATAACTGACTTTTGCATCAATCGGGCTGAATTCAAAGTAATTATATTCGTCAAACCATGCACATCTAAAGTTAATTAAAGGGATTCCTGTCCTGAATGACAACCCGGACGCATACAGGTATAACTGAGATGCAACTTTGTTTTCGTTCTCCCTGATAGCATCCGGCTTAAAATCCAAAATATATATCTTACCGTTTCTGATCTGCAGAATATCAATGTGTCCGCATATTCCAACATCCAAATTTTTCTCCCAAAACCACACGGGAACCTCGCATGCAATAGTAGATGAATCGTTTATGAGCATGAATGTCTCAACCACAGAATGTCTTTCTTTGTTGCTTCTTGCTGATTTAAGTGCAAAACCAGCCAGCATACATGCAAGATTATACCTGTCTGATTTTTTGAAAGAGATAGTAATCTTACGTTGGGAGCATCTATTATCATTTTCAAAGAATTCCGGACATCCGCGCTCAAGACCTTTTACATACTCTGCAAGAGAAGGATACTTGCACAATATATCTGTTTTTCCCCTGTGATATTTAAAGTTGTAGTTTAGGCCGTTGTGTTCGTATGTCTTACTGACTAAAACATCTTTGCTGTATGTTGTGAGAACTTCATCTCTGATAATGTGATATGTGCATATATCCATAAATTCATTCAACCATGAATGCACCGAACTCTTAGATACTTTGACTTTGAATCTCCTGTTGATGTGTTTTGCGGACTCCTCTAATGTATTTCCAAGATTGTAAAAATTTATTGCATTCACAATAACCCCCGGCCCGTATGTCTTGTTTGGAAGTTTGCTGTCAGTAAAGCCACTCTCACAGTCCTTACAATAATAAAACTGCCTGAATCCAAATTTTGTCTTTCGTCTTCCTTTTTTAATCACATTTCCTTTTCCGCATTTTGGGCACAAAACATTTTCAGTTTTCATTTCTCAAATTTATTTAATGTTCAGTTTCAGATGGCATAATAGTTAAATTTTTGGAAACAATTAACAATTTTATAAAAATTTAAATGTCTCAAATATCCCCGACATCCCTATTAAAAGAACAATTATCGTTGCGGCAAGCACAACCGGCAAAAACGGATAAGCATTTTTCCATCCGCATATCCTGAAAAGTACAGGGGCAACAATTTTATCCGTCAGCCACAAAATAATATAATAAACCACAATGTAAAAAGGATTCAGCAAGGCGGCAGTCGCAGAAACAGCGGCAACATCTGCTCTCGCAAGTGAAAATAATTTACCTGCTTTCCTGTATGAAAGAACAGCAAATACTGCAATCAAAACCCATTTTAATATCAGCAGGTATGTATTTACAGATACATCCGGATTGCTTTGAAAGTACACAAATACATCATATACAAACATTACCAGTATAAACCCGAGCCATACCTCAAAGAATTCCCTCTGGGCGGAAAGCCGTTTAATATCACTCAATGCAGCAACAGTAAATGTTCCGAGCAAGAAAAACAAACCATAAATTTGTGCTGAGGTCAGATAAATTGAAAGGTATTGGATAATTTCCATTCTAAATTTTATTTAAATTTTATTTAAATTTTATTTTTTTTGTTGAATATCTGTCTATTACAACATCTTTAAATTCCGTGCTTATGTGTTCAAAAACAGGCAGACCTTTAATTTTGTTTTTGTTTGTTTCGCCATTCACATTAACTATCACCATCCTGCCGTGTCCTTTGCCAAATTCGTTTTTGAAATCATAATATGCCCCTATAACTGTAAGTTTCTCGTTCTGAATTATGTCTTTAAATGTTTTAACTGCAAAATTTACCTGGTAATCAATATTTTTCTGTGCATTTAGGAGTAAAATTTCTTCAAAATTTTCAGCAGTATATTCTTTGGAAAGTCCGACCGGTTTTAAATTATCTATTTCTTTTTTAACTGAGTCCTCTATGTTTTCATAGCCCTTCATAAATGTCTTTAAGGCACCGCAATCCGAATGTCCCAATATAAGAAGTACTGGTGTTTTAAGATAAAGCACACCATAACTGACAGACCCCTCACATGTTGAAATCTGATTGCCTATATTTTCAATTTCAAACATATTATCTATGGGATTTTCTATCAGCACATTTGGCTGAACTCGTGAATCCGAACACGAAACAAGTGTTATAACCGGATGCTGGGAGGCAATATGCTGGGCAAAATAATGCTCATTGTGTTTTTTTACATAATTGTTATTTCTGTTAACAATTTCCTCAACAATTTTATTAGGTTCCATTTTATCTTATGTGAAATTCGGTTAAAAAGTTAAAATTTTAAAATTTTACCGCATTTTTCAGCAATCCACCTACTTTTCAGCAAAAACAAATATCCAATTCCAAAACCAATCACGAATCCCGCGAGCACATCATGAGGATAATGCTGCCCCAGATAAATCATCCCGATACCAACCATCGTTGCATAAATAAGCATGACTACAAAATATTTTCTTAAATACACCAAAAACGGCAAAGCTGCAAATGCAATTGCCGTATGTCTGCTTGGAAATGAATTTGAATCCTTACAGAAAGGAAAATTTATATCCTGCATTACTTGGCATGGCCTGTCTTCATGCACTACTTCTTTTATTGCTGTTGTTGCTATTCCGGTCAGGATAACCGCCAGAAAAACAGGCAGGACGAGCAAAATTATGGATTTAAGGTTAAATTTTGTGTTGGTTTCTTTCCCGCCAAGAATTAATATTATCGCTACTATTACGGGAATCAAAAAATACGAAGATGTTATTAAATTAAAAACCCCGTCCAAAAACGGATTTGAAATTTCCGCTATAATATTAAACAGAGACATTTTATTTTTTATTATTTTTGTTTATGCGTTAATTTTATATTTTGTTACAAAATATTTGAACGATTGATTTTTTTGTTTGGCGGTTTCAATATCAAAGTTGTTTAAAATTTTTAACATAAAATTTAAATCTCTTTCTTTTATAGTTAGTTCGTAAAATTTCTCTTTTGTAACAGTATCAGTTACATCAGGTACTTTTTTGATTTTAAATTTTTTGGAATTTGCATCATTTAATCCCGCAAGATACCAGCTTTCTATCTCCTGTTTTACTATGATTATTTTATCTTTTTCAATATTTTTATATTCACCGCATTTTTTCTCTTTTTTTGCACTTATACACCACTATCAAAATCCGATACATATATATAGTCCCCGTTCATTGATTTAATACTTCTAATAAAGTCAGAAATTTTCTCTTTTTTCCTGCGGGCATATTCAAATATTCTTACCTCATATTTATATTCTAATTTGGGAGTTACTATTTTCTCAAAGAAATTTTTATCATCCTCGCCCTCAACAAAGATAACTAACATTTTTTTGTCATCCATCGTATTATTATAGTAAATTTTGGACATAAAGTTCGTCTATTCCTATGTCATTTTTTAAAAATATTTTTACCCGTTCTTTGTCTGCGGGTTTGGAAATCGTAGAAAAACCATCTTTATCTCTGGAAATAAGTAAAATATTATTCAAGTCCGCATATTTTAATATTTCCGGATTATGAGTAGTAATGATAATTTGTTTATGTTGTGAAGCATCCTTCATCATATCCACTACCTTAGAGATAAGATAAGGATGAATATTTCGCTCGGGTTCCTCAATAATGGTTAACGGCAGTTCCTGTTCGGGTTCTTCAATAATATTTCGGATATCATTAAAATATAAAGCAACGATTATCGCAGTAATGTTTATCGTTCCGTCAGATGTCAGAAATGCAGGCAAATCCTGAGCAAAATATTCTTCTTTGAATTTAAGAAGCAACTTTCCTTCTCTTTCTTCTACATCAATCTTCTCTATAAAAGGCAAACAATGAGATAATAAATTTAAAATTTTTTTTCTTTTCTCTTCGTTTTTAATGATATTTTTAAGACATAGGGGTAAATTACTTCCGTCTTCTTCTAATTCAAGTTTTCCTGCAATAGGAATAAGTTTTTTAGGTGCTCTCGGATCAAAATTGTATGCTGAAATGCCTGTGAGATTATTCCCTAAAGGAATAAAAAAGGGCTGGAGAATATGGATAAGGGCATCCGTGTAATGTAATTTTTCTTCCCTTAAAAACTGCGGATAAATATCATCTTCTTTTACCGGAATTTGTTCTTTGGAGGATATATCACTTTTTATCTTTCCGTCAGTGCCACGAGACAGAATAATTTCTCCTTCTCCAATCTCTTCTTTTTCTCTTTGGCCGACAAGTTTGACAAACTTACATTTCTGAATTAAATTATCTTTGACAATTTTAAATCCCGAACCTTCTTTTTTGAACTTCAACTCAAACTCATAAGTTGTTTCATAGACCTTTATCCCTATCAGGCCTGTTCCTTCCTTTCTTACAGCTCTTTTAACTTCCTGGTCAGAAACAATCTTTAAGTAGAAATTATCGGATGTATCAATTTTCATATTTCTAAGATACTCAATACCTCCTTCCATAGATATAGCATTTTCTAATCCGAATATCACTATATTTCTTATAAATTTAAAAATTTCAACAAAATTTGACTTACCCGATGCATTACTTCCAATTACCACATTAAATTTATCTAAGTTCAGTTCTAATTTCTTAAAACTCTTAAAGTTCCTGACTTCTAATCTTTTGAGCATCTTAAATTTTAAGTTTAAATTTTTACTTTCTTAAATTTCCCATAAATTTTTCAATCCGTTCTAATGCCTTCTCAATATTTTCTGTTGATGTGGAATAAGAAATTCTGACATATCCCTCACCATCCTTTCCGAATATATTTCCGGGAATTACAACGACCTTTGCCTCCTTCAACAGTCGTTCTGCAAAATTTTCCGAAGACAACCTGCTTTGCTTTATATTCGGAAATATATAAAAGGCACCTTTTGGCTTAACCGCACTTATATTCTCAATTTCATTCAGCCGCTTGTAAAGTAAATTTCTCCGCAGTTCGTAAATTTCAGCCATTGCTTTTACATCATTCTCGCAGTTCTCAAATTCCAAGGCCGCATACTGTGAAACCGAAGGGGCGCAAAGCATTCCGTACTGGTGGATTTTCATCATACCTTCTATAATTTCCTCACTTGCCGCAACATAACCAAGCCGCAAGCCGGTCATTGCATAACTTTTTGAAAAACCATTAACTGTAATTGTTCTTTCACGCATTTCGGGAATTGATGCAATACTAAACTGTTCCTCATTGTCATAAATCAGATATTCATACAGTTCATCACTTATAACGAACAAATCATTCTTTATGGCAATGTCTGCAATCTCTTCAATATCTTTCCTTCTTAATATCGCTCCCGTCGGATTATTCGGAGATGCAAGCACGATGCACTTTGTCCTTTTGGTTATTCGTTTTTCAATTTCTTCCGGCAGCAACCTGAATTCATCTTTTTCATAAGCGGGAACTACAACAGGAATACCATCGGAAAGTAATGTGGTCGGAATGTATGAAACATAACTCGGAGAAGGAATTAAAATTTCATCGTCTGGATTTACAATTGTTCTGAATGCCAAATCCAGGCCCTCTGAACTTCCGGCGGTAATTAAAATTTCCTTTTCGGGAGCGGCAAAAATTTTATTACGGTTTCTTAACTTTTTGGAAATTTTTTCCCTTAATTCTATGATTCCATAATTAGATGTATAATGATTACGGGAATTTTCTATCGCCCTTATTGCCCTGTCCTTGATTTTCTCGGGAACATCAAAATCAGGCTCACCGATTCCGAGTGTAATTATATCTTTCTCTTTTTGGGCGAGGTCAAAAAATTTCCTGATTCCTGATGCGCCTATTTTACAAACCCTGTCTGAAATTTTTTTCATTTCCAAGTGAAGTAATAAAAACGGAAAAAATAATAAAGAAATAAAAATAATAAAAAAATAAGAATAATAAAAAAATAAGAATAAAAAATAAAGGTCAAAATAAAAAATAATCCTGTAAATTACTCGCCTTTGCCTTTAATTTTAACCGAACAATGATGATAATCCCGCTGCTGCATCCTCTTCTGCTGCGTTTTCCTCCTTTTCTTCTTCTTTCTTCTCTTCCTTCTTTCCAGCGTGTTGTGCCTGTGCAGGTTGTGCTACTGCCTGTGCAGATGCATTTTTAAGTACATCTTCTATATTCACGCCTTCAAGTGATGTCACAACTGCTTTAACCATAGCATCATTTACTTTTACATTTGCCCCGGTCAATACCTTTGTCAGATTTTCTTCATTTATTGCTTGTCCCGCACTATGCAGCAATAATGCCCCATACATATATTCCATTTTCTATATTAAATTTATTTAGTTTTATCAACAAATTTTTGATAATTAATTTAAATTACAATATTAAATTTATTAATATCTTAAATTTTGTC
This sequence comes from Candidatus Altarchaeum sp., assembly GCA_018260615.1. Taxonomy (GTDB): domain Archaea; phylum Altiarchaeota; class Altiarchaeia; order Altiarchaeales; family Altiarchaeaceae; genus Altiarchaeum. The sequence continues at coordinate 2,715 of JAGWDQ010000032.1, read as the reverse complement.
CTGCGACCTGCCACCAGGTAGTCCTAGCAATTATTCATTAAGTTAAGTCCCTTGCTCCTACAGGCCATCCAGGTGCAGTGTACCTCTTGTTTTGGAGATATGTTCATCTTTGCATCTTTCGCATACCTGCTCGCCGAAGAGATTACACGAGCTGACATTTCCGTATATAAATTAGATTGCTAACATAAATGTTTAAAATATAAATTTGAAATTTTAATTATCTAAAAACTTTAATTATCTTAAATTTTAATTTTATACAGCCCTTGATTAGGTCAACATGCGGATAGAAACAAAAAAATGTCTCAAATGACAGCAGGTGTTAAATCAAGGGAACAAAAATAAAAACAAAAATAAAACCCTCACTATAACCGCTGTTAGATAAAAAAATGATAACAGACGCTCGCGGTAGAGGGACAAATTTAAAAATTTAATAAAATTTGAGCTGAATTAATAAAATTTCATACAATAAAAATTTAATAAAATTTCAAAAAATGTCGAACGACTATAAAGTAAAGGATATAAATCTTGCCGAAAGCGGAAAGAACAAGATTGAATGGGCGGAAGAGCACATGCCTGTCCTGATGGAAATAAAAAAGGAATTTGAAAAAACAAAGCCGTTAAAAAATTTAACTGTCGGATTTGCTTTGCATGTGACAAAGGAAACAGCAGTTCTTGTTAAAACATTAATTGCTGGCGGTGCAAATGTCTCCATTGCCGGCTGTAATCCTTTGTCAACACACGATGATGTTGCAGCGGCATTAGCAAGTGAAGGAGTTAATGTTTATGCGTGGAGGGGCTTATCAACAGAGGAATATTATGAATGTATCGGCAATGTCCTTGACCATAAACCGGACATTACTGTTGATGACGGATGCGACCTTGTAACAGTAATTCATAAAGAAAGACCCGAATTAATCAAAAAGATTAAAGGAGGATGCGAGGAAACAACAACCGGAATAATACGACTAAATGCAATGGAAAAATCTCATGCATTAAAATATCCTATGCTCGCAGTAAATAATGCGATGACAAAACACTTTTTTGATAACAGGTATGGAACTGGACAATCCACAATAGACGGGATTTTAAGAGCGACATCCGTTTTGATTGCCGGCAAGAATGTTGTTGTTTGCGGTTATGGATGGTGCGGAAGAGGTATAGCAACAAGAGCAGACGGAATGGGAGCGAATGTTATAATTACAGAAGTAGATGCGATAAAATCGCTGGAAGCTGTAATGGACGGATACAGAGTTATGAAAATGGACGAAGCGGCAAAGCTCGGAGATATATTTATAACCGCTACGGGAAATCTTAATGTTATCAGAAAAGAGCATATTGCAGATATGAAAGACGGAGCAATACTGTCAAATTCCGGACACTTTAACTGCGAAATAGATATAAAAGCAATTGAGTCATTATCAGAGAGCAAGAAAGAAATACGGGAGAATACTGTCAGATATACATTAAAGAATGACAAAAAAATTTATCTGCTTGCAGAAGGACGATTAGTAAATTTATCTGCTGCAGAAGGACATCCGAGTGAGGTTATGGATATGTCGTTTGCAAATCAGGCACTGGCTGTAAAGTATATTGCGGAGCATAAACTTGATGTAAAGGTTCATGATATGCCGCAGGAAATTGATAAAAGAGTTGCTATGCTGAAGTTAAAAACCCTGAATATTGAAATTGATGAACTTACGGATGAGCAGATTAAATATTTAAATTCATGGGAAGAAGGAACTTAAATTTTAAAATTTATGTCAAGGCAATGTGCAGGATATGTACAAAAAATTTTAGTGATTGCGGATATTCACGGAAATTTTGCAGGTGAAAAAATCCAGAGGATTTTAGAAGAACGAGAAATTTCGGAAATTTTTATATTGGGTGATTTTGCAAAGCACGGATGTATTGGATGTCTGGAAAACGTTGAAAATTTTTTAAATACGCTCGCACTTCACAGGAAAATTTATGCAATTCCGGGAAATTGTGACGGAAGGGAAATTTTAAGGATTTTTGAAAAATTTAATGGAAATGAGCATAACAAAGTCGGAAGGGTTGATGAAATAACAAACACAGATTTCATCTTTTTCGGCGGCTCAAATATAACTCCGTTTAACTCAATTTTTGAATATAGCGAGGATGAAATTTATGAAAATTTAAAGAAATTGTTTGAGGGAGCAAAATCAGAGAGAAAAATTTTACTGACACATTGCCCGCCCTATAATACGAACTGCGATTTTGCCATCGGAAGACATGCCGGAAGCACTGCAATAAGAAGGGTAATAGAGGAATTTCAGCCGGAAATAAATTTCTGCTCGCATGTTCATCAGTGTTACGGAAAAGAGGACTTTATAGGAAAGACGAGAATTGTGAATGTCGGGGAATTAAAAAGGGGATGTGCGATATTGAAATTTGAGGATGGAAATTTTGAAACGGAAAGAATAAATTTTAATTTATAGTATGATGTTTGCGGGAATTTGTGATATTTGCGGGAAATTTGCAGGAAATTTGCATACCTGTAAGTTGTGCGGGAGGAGGTGTTGCGAAGAATGTATTGACTTTCAGGGAATATGTGTGATGTGTCGGGGAGGGAAATTTAGGAAAATTGGCGGGGAAAATCTGGTAAAAATTTAAAATTTTTAATATTGGAAACAAAGAATGAAAATTATATATTAGGTTTGAAAAAAATATAAAAAAATTAGGAAAACAAAAGAA
>JAGWDQ010000031.1 GCA_018260615.1 Candidatus Altarchaeum sp. | reverse complement strand
TATAAAATGAGCAGTTACAAAATTTATTTACCACAACTTATTGAGAAGTTACAAAAATTACAATTGAAAGATTAAATTTTAATTTGCTCATTCAGCCAAACACCTTATCTCTGAAATAAATAACTGCCGCTACGATAACTCCGCTAATTAAGAGCAACGGAAATCCATCGGTTCCCAAAATTATTCCCGATATTGCCAAAACTAAAAGTGATGAGGCCAAAAACCCTATGAACAGCGATTTATCTTTTCGCACTATTAATCCGATAACACCGAATATTATTCCAACTATTACTGCAACTCCTGCAATTATGAAATTTCTCTCCGCATCTAATTTTTTCCTGCATTCCTCCTGTTTATCATAACATTCTGTTTGTTTTTCCTGAATGTCGTTCATACATTTGTCAAAGCCGGTTTTATTGCAGTATTTATTCATAATAGGATTGCCGTATTGGTCATAACTTAAATTTTCACAATATTTTTCAGCACAATCCCTGTTGTTAAAATCGTAATCATAATGAATGTTGTCACAAGGATTTTCTTTTTCACAAATTTTATATGTGTCCTCTTTTCCGTATTTCATTTCGGCAACCTTGCCGCCGACCATAAAAGCACCGACAACAAGAGCAAAAATCATGAACAAAACGAGAATCCATGTGAATATATCTTTTGCAGTAAAATTAAATTTATTGTCTCCGTTACTTTTGTTTTTATTTTTTAGCACAATGTACAAAATTACTCCGATTGCAATAATAGAGGGTATTGTTATAAAAAGCTAAAAAAACAACATCACGATACCCAAGCCAGTTTCTGCATCCAATTAAATTTTATTTATAGGTTAAATTTATTCTTCGTTCATCCCCAAACTTTCATCTGTCATTTTTATTGATTCATCCCTTGAAACCTGCAATTTATCATAGCATAATGCTCTTATAGCATCAATTGTATCCGGAATTACAATTGCCTCCTGATGAACTGCCGTCTGAAGTTTTAAATGAATCCACTTATCTCCATACACGGTTGTTCTTCTTATGAATGCAAACGAATTTAATCCTGCAGTAACTGCAAACATATCGCCGCAATTCGGGAAAATTTGAGCTTTCATATAAAGCATTCTTTCCTTTCTCCTCGCAAATTCTCTCAGTCGGGATGTGTGCATTACACTGTCATCAAGAGCTATACGATTCTTTAAGACCGAATTTTTGCAGATTTCAATAAATTTTTCTTTTGTGGGACAATTTTCTTCACCATAAGGAGCGGATACCGGAAATGTAAGTGTTATATCATGAGCGTGCATCTGGTCGGTTGTTACCTTGATTGCACTTGTCAAAATTTGTTTGTCAAGTAAATTTTTAAAATTTTTGTAATTTTTAAATACCTCTTCAACATCAGGCCCGTGATGTGAAGGCAAATGTTCCCCGAGATAAATATCATTAAGTATGTTCTTGCTTTCTTCTCCCGGGTCGGTTGAACGTCTGACAATTACAACATAGACCCTGTTTATTACATAATTTTCAAGGAATGCGTACAGAATTCTTGAAAGAGCGGTTGTATTGCATGAAACCTGTCGGATGTATGGTTCGTCACTTTTTCCAATCTCTGTCGCTTCATCATAATTTACAGCAGCGTTGAATGAAATTTTCCCTATGTCCGATTCCTCGCCACCCTGAAAAATCACCTTAACTTTCCTGCCTGCTCTTTCATTATGCGGAACATAAAATTCTTTCTTGTTATATTCCGGAACACTCATCTTATTTATAGTTCCCGCCGATGAATCAACAATGACATCACTTTCATCAATCAAATCAGCGATAGTTCCTGGAACCAATTCATTGACATCGCCGTAAATTTTTTCCTTATCTTTTACCTTGTTAAAATATGTCCTGAAGTCCTCAAGTGACTTGCTTAAACCATCCTTTCCTATTCTTGATGAAGCATAAACCGGAATTCCGGATTTCCACAACATTGCAGTTGTATTGTATACATCATCGGGAGTTGTTTTGGAAACACCGCAAATTTCCATATCTTTTTGTCTTGCACCATAAGCAATAACTCTGTGTCCAATAGTTCCGGTTCCTATAACGCCGACTTTTATTTTTGACATTTTAAAAAATTTGATTGAAATTTAATTAATAAATTTAATTAATAATTTAAAATTAACCTAAAAATTTAAAAATTTAAAAGAGTGAAAATTTGCCTGACGATTGCCGGAAGCGACAGCATAAGCGGCGCCGGAATTCAGCAGGACTTAAAGGTATTTAATGCATTGGGAATTTACGGAACAAATGTAATAACAGCAGTTACGGCCCAAAATACCTCAAAAATTTACGGTATAAAATTTTTAGATGCAAAATTTATTGAGCAGCAGATTGATGCGGCAATGGAATTAAAGCCGGATGAAGTAAAAATCGGATTAATCGGCAACGGAGAAATTTGCAATGCAATCTATAAAAAAATGAAAGAATACAAATGTTCCCCTATTTTAGATACTGTTTTAATTTCAACAACCTGTTTTAAATTTTATGATGATGACTTGCTCAACTCCTTAAAACAACTTTCAAAAATTTCAAAATTAACAACGCCCAATCTAAAAGAGGCGGAAATTTTGAGCGGAATTGAAATTAAGAATATTGATGATAAAAAGAAAGCGGCAGAAATTATAGGGAATTGTGTGCTCAAGGATGAAGGAGAGGACTTAATTTATTACAACAACAAATTTGAAATTTTGAAATTTGACAAAATTTTCTTCAAAACACACGGCTCGGGATGCACATTTTCATCTGCAATTGCCTGCTATCTGGCACAGGACTATGAAATGTTTGAGGCAATAAAGAAGGCGAAAATTTTTACTTATGAAGCAATAAAGCATGCAATAAAAAGTCAATATCTAAATCTATCAATTTTAAATCCGTTCTTTGAAGTTGAAAAAGATGTTGTTAAGGAAAATATAAGAGCAGGTCTGAAAATTTTGAATGAATGTCCAAATTTGGCAAATATTTGTCCGGAGGTAGGGATGAATATTGCACAGATAACAAATTTTTCTCGCGGTGAAATAAGTTCGCTTCGCACTCATATTTCCAAAATCTCTCCGATTTTGGAAATTGCGGAATTTTCCGGAAGGATTTTTTATGATCAATTTGATAAAAAACTGAAAGCAATAGGAGATGTTGAATTTGGGGGCGAGCATCATTTGGCAAGAGCATTATCTACTTATATGAAATATTCAAAAACCAACTGCCGGACAGTAATAAATGTGAAATTCAGCGAGGAAAATATTGAAAAATTTAAAAATTTCGGATTTGAAATTTCGGACTTTGACAGAAATGCAGAGCCAGAGGAAAATAAGCTGATGGAAGGAAAAACAATGGAATTTGGAATTATGGCTGCATTAATTAAAAATCCAAAAGCGGAGCTCATTTATGATAAAGGTGGCTTTGGAAAGGAAGCAATGCTCAGGGTTTTCGGAAGAGATGCCATTGATGTAGCAGGAAAAATTTTAAAAATTTTATAAAATGGAAATTTATATTGTAAGACACGGGGATGCATTAGAAGGAGAGCCGGATGAATTGAGGGAGTTATCTGAAAAAGGTAAAAAGCAGGCAAAGAAAGTGGGAAAAATACTGAAAAATTTAGATGCGGAAATTTCAGAAATATTTTCAAGCCCTCTAACAAGGGCAATCCAGACCGCAGAAATAATTGCAAAAGAAATAAATTTTAATGGCGAAATAAAGATAACCGAATTGCTGAATCCATCGTCAAATCCCGATGAAATTTTAAATCATCTTAGGATTATGAACAAAGATAAAATTTTGCTTGTGGGGCATCAGCCGTTTCTTGGAAATTTTATAAATAATTTTGGAAATTTTGAGGTTGAAATGAAAAAAGGCTCTTTGTGTAAAATTGAAATAGAGGGTGGAAAATTTAAAAAAGCAGAGCAGATTATTTGATTCAATTGGACTTCCACCTTTTTTTGAGTATCCTTAGTAAAAAAAGTTGGACCAAAAAAGTCGCAAAAATCTCCGATTTTTGAAATTTTAAGGTTGAAATGAAAAAAGGCTCTTTGTGTAAAATTGAAATAGAGGATGGAAAATTTAAAAAAGCGGAGCAGATTATTTGATTCAATGTAACTATTCAGCCACCCCAAAAAATTACGAGTAAAATTTTAATTTTTGTATTTTTTTCAAAAATTTCACGGGTAAATTTGACACCCTCTGAATAGTTACGATTCAATTACCTTTGTCGTTTTAATTCCCAGACAATATGAGAAATTTCCGGAATTATAATTTTATCCATAGCGAGTTTTACCGCATTTGACGAGCCGGGAATTGAAATTATTATCCTGCCTTTGCACACTCCTGCCGTTGCCCTTGACATAATTGCTCCGCTTCCGATTTCTGCATAACTTAAATGTCTGAAAATTTCCCCGAATCCGTCTAAGGTTTTTTCAAAAAATTTTTTAACTGTTTCAATTGTTACATCTCTTTTGGAAATTCCGGTGCCTCCGTTTGTTATTAAAACATCAACATTTTCATCTGAGATTGATTTCTTTACAAAATTTGCTATCTCGGTTTCATCATCTTTCGCAATCCCGTAATGAACGATATTGTGCCCTTTATTTTTCAGCATTTCGCATAAAATTTTTCCGGATTCGTCATTTTCTTTTGTTCTCGTATCGCTGACTGTTAAGACAGCAACATTAATTGGCTTTGAAATTTCTTTTGAAGCATATTTCAGATGTTCTTCATGACTCATTTTACTTTTTTAATAGCTACGGCTAACATTTTTCCATAAGTTATCCAATCATGGGAATATCTGCCCTAATTCTTATATCATTCATTTCATCCAAGGTAATTCCTGCAATCCTGCTTGCTACCCATAAATCACCCGATTCTATAAGTGCTTCCAACCCCTTTTTGATTCTTAATGGCTGGTTTTTTATGAAATTCCATTTTGCACTTTCTTTCCGTATCTTTCTATCTTCTTCTATCTCCTTTTTAAATTCTTCGTAGTTCATTTTAATCTTGAGGATTTAATTAATATTATTATTTATTAAAATTAAACATCAGATAATTAATTTAAATAAACGACTAATTAAATTTATAACTTAAAATGAAAAAAAATTTACTCATTGGATTTTTATGTGTATTGGCATTGTTGTTTGGATTTATGACCGTTCAGGCAGATGAAATTCATGCGAAAAAAATTTATGTAATTGAGATTGACGATGCAATAACTTCGGCAACAACAGAAATAATAAAAGAAGCAGTTAACGAAAAACCGGATGTTATAATTTTACGACTGAATACTCCCGGTGGAAATTTGGACTCCACACTGGAAATAATCCAAATCATTGACAATTCTGAAATTCCTTTTGTCGGATATGTTGGCCCAAAGGGGGCGCATGCGTGGAGTGCGGGAACATTTATTTTACTTTCAACACACATTGCGGCGATGGCTCCTAACAGCATTATTGGTTCCTGTCAGCCGGTTTATATCGGAGCGGATAAATCAATTCCGATAAACGAAACAAAAATTTTAAATGCGGTTATAGCAGTAATGAAGGAAAGAATGAAAATGTATAACAGAAATTTCTCACTTGCCGAAAAATTCATCGTTGAAAATTTAAATTTAAATGCATATGAGGCAAAGGAATTTAATGCGGTTGAAATAATTGCAGACAATGAAGATGATTTGATTAAGCAAATTAACGGGATGAATGTAAGTGTTTCGTCGGGAGAAAAAACAATAATTACGGGAAATGCTGAAATAGTGTATTATGAGGCAAGTATCAGGACAAAATTTATGTCGGTCCTTTCAAATCCTTTAATTGCGTCCCTTTTACTTATGATTGGCATTTATGCATTGATTTTTGGATTTTCAAATCCCGGTATGGGAGCGGAAATTTTAGGGGCATTGTGTATATTGCTGGGATTGATTGGACTGGGCTTTCCTGCAGATTTGGCCGGAATTGCTCTGCTCATTTTAGGAATCGTTTTAATAATTTATGAATTAAGCACGCATAGTTTCGGAATTATCGGAGGAGCAGGAGTTGTTGCACTGATTATGGGAATAATTTTTCTCGGGCCATTATCGTCTCCAAATTTTTATGTATCTCAGGACTTCTTTAACCAGTTGTTGTTTTCAATACTCGTTCCGTCAGTAATATTTGCCGTATTTTTAATTTTTGCAGTTACAAAGATATTTAATGCGGGAAAAAAGAAACCGGTAATCGGAGAAAACATTATCGGAGAAACAGCGGAATCAACAGAGGACTTTGAAAATAACACCGGATTTGTTATGTCCAAAGGCGAATTATGGAAAGCAAAAAATTTAAAACCGGATGAGAAAATTTTGAAAGGTGATAAAGTAAAAATCAAAGGAAAAGATGATTGGACATTGCTCGTGGAAAAAATTTAGAAAATTTCATCCGAATTAAAATTTATAACTATATCATTTCAACCTCTTTTTTAATATCCTCTGCTATCTTTTTGCTCTTTAAAATCTTCGCAATATCATCAACACCGGCCTTTCTGAGCATGTCTTTATTTACAATTCCCGCATTAAACAACGCTCTTGCCCTAACTCTTCCGATTCCTTTTACACCTATCAGTTCAATTAATTCCTTCCTTATTCCATACTTAACTCTTATATGCATCTCCATCAGCTGTTTTATTTGTGGAAATTTTAAAATTTTTCCTATTTCGCAGGCGGCATAAGTAAGCCACTGCAAAATTTCAACCTTCTGATGCAGCAGTCCCGGCGGTGCATTAAATGTTGAATAAATGTAATTTTCCGATTTCTCATTGAGCCACGCATTGAACATGTTTGCGGTTTTAAATTTTTCCAGATAAGTATCCCCGCCTGTTTCTTCAAGTTCCTTATGATTCTCCTGTGACAAAAATTCACCGAGAATGTCATCTTCTTCACCCCTGCTTATGTAAAGCAAAGGCATTTCCGTTGCCGTGCATAAAATAAAAAGGATAGTGATGTCATCATAACTGCCAAATTGTTCGGCCATCTCTAAAAAATTTACAATATATCGCTCTGCGGTTAACGGGTCTATATACATCTGGTTAATCCTGTTTCCCACAGGAGTTAAATTTAATTTTGTATTTTTTTCTTCGGCAAATTTCCAGTCCTTTAATCCGTTAATGATATTAATAATGTTTCTTTCAACCGCTTCCGGATTCCCGTATCTGAACATTCCGAAGGTCGTATCAAAAAATCGGACAATTTCATCAACATCGGAAATTTCGGAGATTAATGACAATGTATGAAATCTTAAATTTGGTTCTGCTAAAATATATGACTCAATATCCTCCGGCTTTCCGTTTATGTATTTTTCACGGATGTGTTTTTCTTTGGCTTTATTTGCCTTAATTATTGCGATTCCTTCTTTATCATATTTTGGCCTTCCTGACCTGCCAGACATTTGCTTGTACTCTAACACAGGAATTTCAACCATCCCTTTATTAGTATATCGGTTTAGTCGTTCAATAATTACCGTATGTGCGGGCAAATTTACTCCGTAAGCTAATGTCGGAGTGGCAATGATTACCTTTATGCGGCTGTTTTTGAAATTTTCCTCAACTAATTCGCGCTGTTTGTTTGCCAGTCCGGCATGGTGAAAGGCAATCCCGTGCCTGACAAAATTTGTAAGCAATTTGCACTGCTCGGTCGGCGATTCAACTGCGTTTAAAATTTCTTCGCTTAATTCCTGCTCATTGCTCTTTTTAAATAGAGCAAGTTCGCTTAATTCCCCGCACAAGTCCTGACATCTCTTTTTTGAATTTGTGAATATCAGAATGTTGCCTTTGGGTAAATTTTCAGCAACTATTGTATTTAAGTCATTTTTTGTTTCAATGAACTCTGTAAGCGGAACGGGACGAAATGATGACTGAATTAATGATGCATCTAACCATTTTGCCAGTTCATCTGTATTTCCAATAGTGGCGGATAACCCCAGAATCTGAATATCGGGAAAATTTTTTCTTAATTTGGCAATTAAAATTTCATAGACCGAGCCCCTGTCGGGACTGCCGAGAAAATGAATTTCATCAACAACCAAAAATTTTAAGTCCTTCAGGGAAACATTTGCCCTCAAAATCGCATCAAGTTTTTCAGCAGTAGCGAATAAAACATCAAAATTTAAACGGCTGTATTTGTATTTCAACGTTTCAACATCCAAACTTTCCAGATCCCCCATTTCTAACAAGACCTTGTATCCGAAATTTTTATAAATTTCAAATTCCCTGAACTTCTCGCTTGCTAATGCGCGCATCGGCACGACATATATGGCTTTTCCGTTATTATTTAATGCCCTGATTATTCCGTATTCTGCGAGCAGCGTTTTTCCGCTTGCTGTGGGCGTTGAGACAATTAAATTTTTTCCCTTGTCTATTTCTGCTATTGCTTTTTCCTGATAATCATAAGGTCTTACGATATTATGAATTTTCAAAATTTCGGTAAAATTTATCATTGTTTAAAATTTCAAAAATCGGAGATTTTTGCAGCTTTTTTTGGTGCAATTTTCAAACTTGTCTGAAAATATCCGAACGAAGTGAGGTTACTTTTTTTACTTAAGTCATCTAAAAAAAGGTGCGTTTCCAATACCCTGATTATTCCGTATTCTGCGAGCAGCGTTTTTCCGCTTGCCGTGGGCGTTGAAACGATTAAATTTTTTCCCTTGTCTATTTCTGCTATTGCTTTTTCCTGATAATCATAAGGTCTTACGATATTATGAATTTTCAAAATTTCGGTAAAATTTATCATTGTTTAAAATTTATATAAAATTTATGTTCTTTTTGTTAATCCTTTCTAATTAATAATGAAAAATAAACTAATCAAAATGGATGTAACATTAGAGCTGGCGTCTGATGTTGGAACACTTATCCGAGAAAAAGAAAAATTAATAGACGAATTAGACCATATAATAAAGAAGGGACTTTATAAAAGAGTAAAAAGCGAAGAATGTTCAGAAAATTCAAAACAGCAATTTTTTATTAATCCTTTTAATCCTTAATTTTAATCCTTAATCAATTATATCAATAAAACAACAAATAAAATGAATATAACTGCAAGTTATAAGGCAATTGAAGCGAGAAAATTCGGAAGTGGAACAAGTGGACAAACAATCCAGATAAGCAGCAAAAGCACTTTAACACATCTCACAAAGGCGGAAAACGGATTGTCTGTCGGATTTGTTTTCACAAGCAATTATGAGCCGAATATTGGATTTATAAGAATAGAGGGAGAAATTTATGTTGCGGCAAATCCCGAAGAAGCAAATAAGGCACTCAAAGAATGGGAGTCAAGTGAAAATAAGCACCTTCCGCAGGAGATGGCAGAAACAGTTCATAACTCTATAATTTCTAATTGTATGATGGAGACCGCAGTTATTTCAAGAGAGATAAACCTCCCTCCGCCATTTCCAATTCCGCATGTTCAGTTAGGAAAAGAGCAAACAGTTCAGCCGGCAGAAATAGTTAATAGTGATGCGACAAGATACATACAGTAAATTTTTAAATTATATAACACAAACAGCATGAACTATAAAAAAACAATTGAACTTATGGACAGGGTTCAGTTCATTTATGAACTGGCACTTGCAAAGCTTGAATTGGAATCATTATCGGCTAAATTTGAAATAACAAACAGCATGCGCAAGTTTGAATTAGTTTCCGGAGATGAGGAATTATTGAGAAAAAGGGTTGCTTATTTTAAAAGCATAGACGGACAAATAACTGATTATGAAAAATTATTTCAATTCAATCAGACAACTTCAATAAATCAGTATTTAACACATTGGATGTATCCCTATAAAGGAAAATTTCATCCGCAAATGATTAGAGCATTATTAAATTTCATCAAAGTTAATGAAGGTGATTTAGTCCTTGACCCATTTATGGGCAGCGGAACAGCGATTCTTGAATCACAAATTTTAGGACTAAATAGTGTTGGAATTGATGTATCCCCTGTTTGTGTTTTGGTCTCAAAGGTTAAAACAGAATCGGTTGCGGTTCTGGACAAAATAAAGGAAATCAAAGATGAAATATTAAAACAGAACGAAACAAATTTAACAAATTTTGAAAATCCTGAAAACAAAGGTATCAGAGCATCCGTTGAAGGTATTAAGGATGAGAAAGTAAGAAATTTCTTTTTGGTCGCAGAATTAATTTCCCACAGCGATGAAAGCCGGAGGGGGCGGGATTTTCATAAATCGTTTTCAAACAATGTGGAAAAGATGCTCAAATCGGTTGAGGATTTTGATAAAGCAATAAAAGAGGTTGGGCTTAAACCAGGAAAAGTTCGGATAGAAAAGGGTGATTCAAGAGATATAAAATTAAAAGATAACAGTATTGACGGAATCATAACCTCGCCGCCATATTCTATCGCCCTGGATTATGTAAAGAATGATGCACACGCCCTTGAAGCATTGGGCTTTGATACAAAGATAATCAGAGAGGAATTTATCGGTGTAAGAGGCACAAATTCAAACAGAATTGTCTTGTACAATCAGGATATAATGAAAAGCATAGATGAAATGTTTAGGGTCTTAAAACCCGGGAAATTTTGTGTTATAATTATAGGTGATGCTTCCTATTTGGGCGAGAGAATAAAAACAGTTGATTTTACCCTACAATATGCGAAAAAATTAGGATTTAAATTAATAAAGAATATAGATAAGATAATTTATGGATTGTACAATGTTATGCAAAAAGAGAATATTTTAATATTTCAAAAATGAACGAGATAGAAAATAATGAGGATATAAAAAAAAGGAACAATTACGAGAGAATTATCGGAGAAATATTAGGAGCATTTAGCAAATTGGAATTTCATATTATTGTAGAATCTACAATCCACAAGAAAATTATTCCCATAAATAAAGAAGATGAAAAAGATAAATTATTATTAGATGATATTTATACTATTGTGAACACCCTTGCCACACAATATAATAGAACTCCAATTACATTTGATCTTTATAAGTCATTGTTGAAACCTCCAAAACCGAAAAGTTTTAGGAGTAATGAAGTAGGGATTTTTGCCGATAAAATAATTCCGTCATTCTTTGATAAAAATAGAAACATAGTTAAAATAATAACTTCTTTTGAGAGATTATCTTTAAATGGATATCCCGATGAAAAAATTACTGATAAATATGGCAGGGTCACATATCTTGAAGTAAAAACAACGACACGGCGTGATGTAGGTTCACCGCGAGATTTTTTCTTTTCTCCTTTAACAAACTCAAAGAGAAAGATTGAAAATGACGGACATCATTTACTTTTATGCTTTGATACTTATGAACAAAAAGAAAAAGAGTTCATTATCACCGGCTGGTGCCTTATTGACCTATTTGATATAAAGGTCTCAATGAAACCAGAATTTAATACGAATAATTTAGAATTGTATAAAAAAGAAAATATTTTGTTAGAAGTAAATTTAATAAATAAAAAATGATAAAATTAAAATGTGAAAAATGCGGGAACAAAAACAAGTTTATTGCCACTTGTCTTTATAAATATCTTGTGAATTCAAAAGGAGAATGGGTTACTCCTATAGCGTCAGAACTCCGTTGGATTCTCGCATGAACGCTTCAACCCCTTCTTTT
>JAGWDQ010000030.1 GCA_018260615.1 Candidatus Altarchaeum sp. | reverse complement strand
GGACAAACAAATAGGGGTGACCCTCATTTTTTTATTTTTTTTTCGTGCTAATGGGATAAAGGTCAACGCCGGCGAATTTTCTGACCTTCAAAAATAGTGATTTGTTTATTGTTTGTCATAAGATTATTTTAAATTTTACATGAAAAATTTTTCCATTAATAATTAAAAATACTTAAAAATACCTGCATATTTTTTCTTTTTTGATTATAATTTTTCGTAAATTTTTGCTTATTGTATTCTTCCGAATTTCTTGTTTTTTGCAGTCATCTTTATAAAATGCAGCAGGGACTTTTGAAACATCTCATCACGACCCCTGCGATTTTCAATATAGCCAATCCGCACTCTTTTGTAACTTTCCGAAAAATTTTGGAAATTTTCCCATGCATGCTCATCTGCTTTCAGCAATTTAAGTATATCGGGGGCAATAGTTAGTTTATCATCCTGGTCTTTTGATTTGTCAAAAAATTTTGAAACCGCATTGAATCCGAAAGCAGTCATTTTGCCTTCTTTGACGAGTTTGCGAATGTATTCCTTATTCATTTCCGACAGTTTGCTTGCTGGTTTTCTCGGAGTGAATCTTCGGGTAAATTTCTCATCGTCAATCCGTTTCTGAATACCGTCTATCCAGCCGTAACATAATGCTTCTTCAAGCGCATCCTCATCGGAGATTCTGGGTTTGCCAGTGTGCTTTTTATAAAATAGCAGCCAAATTTCTTTTTTGTTTTTGTGGTTTTTCTCCAGCCACTTTCGCCATTCCACTCCTGATTTTACATAGAGGGTTTCGGTTATGTTCATAATTGTTTTTGCTTTGAATTATTATTTTTATTATTTTTATTTTCATACCACCCCAGCAACAGCGACCCCGCAACCCCTAAAATAACCGACACGCCAAACAACACCAAGCATCGCTGACACACGAAACATGTCATTGAACACACCGCCTCATCCCCTCCCGGCGACACCATCCCGTAGCAGTGATAAGTAATTACGAACCACATTACAAAAACGGATGCGACGAGCAGGATTCGCGGGAGCGTTAACAAATTTTTAATTGAATTTCCTATAAAAAATATTTTCAGGATAACAAGCAATAAAATTAAAATTAAAATTGAGGATAATATTAAATCAAGTTGTGTGAGTTCTAAAATGTGAAGCCCCATATAAATTCCCGACGCCGCAAGTAAGACGCTGATCGGTTTATCAATGTAGTGCATTTTTTCGGTTATTTTTCTGCTGTGCGAGATTAATTCGTTTCCGAAAATTAAAAGCAGTGTCGGCGCGATTAAAATTCCGATGCCAAATAGGAATAGATTTATAAAAATTTCGCCGCCCGATGACAATGCAAATACCTGACCCGTAAACGGCACGGCACATGGGTTTATTCCGATCGCTACGGCAAAAATCGCACCGAAAACAAATGTGTTTTTTATTACGGGCAGATTCAATGGATTTACGCGATTGAAAAATTGCAGCGTGCCGAGCATAATAAGCGCAATGGCTATTGTAAGTTTTATTCCGTTTTGTATGCTTGATTCAAAGAGTTGCTGAAATAAGAAACCCGCGATTGTGAATGTGAAAAGGAAGCCGAGGGCATATAAGAAATATGCTTTGTAATCCGTTCCCGCATCAGACATAAACCTATAAAAAGTTATCGGGAAAAGCACGGCTACGCACGGGGTAAATGATACTAAAATTCCCGCAAAAACCGGGATTAAAAGTCCGAGTGAGTTTAGGTCTGTCATTTTTGTTTCACCTCCTCACTTGTTTTATTATTTTCGTTTTTTAATTTGTGACTCTGCCACAAATGAGCGACCCCCATACTAATAGATGCCGCCGCCATTACATAATTGAATAAACGAATTTCTTCTCCGAAAACAAAGGGCAATGTTAGGTATATTATGCCAAAGCCAACCCAGAAAATACCACTAAATTTGAGTCTTTTTGCCTGTTCTTCTTTTGATAAAGTTTTTCGCTTTCCTTTAAACAACAATAATAAAAGAAGAAGGGAAAGTACAAGCAGAGCCACAACAAGCAATGCTTTAGAATGTGATGCTACCCAACTATTAAAAAAAACACATAGTGCAAAAACACTAAATACAAATACAACGATTATTCCGATTCCGATTTTTTTATTTTCCATAATATTTTTTAGTTTTGATTTAAATTAACGCACTCAAATTTCGGATAATGCGTCACAAACTGCAAAACCTTAACCCCTTTCTTAATTAAAATTTCCTTTTTGTTTTTGTGATTTTTCTCCAGCCACTTTCGCCATTCCACTCCTGATTTTACATAGAGGGTTTCGGTTATGTCCATAATTGTTTAAAATTTTAAATCTTATATCATTTTTTCATCTCTCTCATAATGGTAATGCCTAAGATTCCCCCCAATACACAAACTCCAAAGTCAAACAGTAAAAATATCAAACAGAATATCGGAAATGCAAAACCAAAAAGATGGCTTGATTTTATTGCAGTATCTGCTATAGGTTCTGCCATTCCTGTGAATACTCCTACAGAAAATATGAGAAAAATTATGATTATGAGAAATAAGAATCCACATATTATACCGTCCTTAATTTTCGCATTTTTATTCATAAGTGTAAAGAGGACGGCCGCAAGTATAGACATTGGAAAATCTATTAGAAAAACATTCATAACTTCTAAAACAGGAAAAGCCATCCCATCCAATGTTTTTAACAATACTGTTGCCTCAGCGGGCATTGTTAATAATCCGATGATAAGACCCGTAATCGCCATAATTGCCGAGGACATTACATGGCCCTTCTTTACACCTATAATATTTAGATTCATATTTTTTTATCCTCCATATTATTTTTTAGTTTTGATTTAAATTAACGCACTCAAATTTTGGAAAATGAGTAACTAACTGCAAAACCTTAACCCCTTTCTTAATTAAAATTTCCTTTACCTCTTTTATAAATTTTTCATACCGCTCTTTGTTTGTCATAATTTCATAACTTTCCGGATAATTTCCCATCAACAATTTTTTAAATTCATATCCCGCAGCATTTAAATTCAGCAGTTCAACAATGTAATAATCTACGAAATTTCTTGAATTTTCAATTAAATTTTCCAAATCAATCAGACCTGGAATAACCGGACTTATGAATCCGTATGTCTTAATTCCGTTTTCATTCAAAATTTTTAAAGCGTGCAGTCGCGCCTCGTTGCCCGGCGAGTTCGGTTCAAATAATTCTTTTGATTTTCCACTAAATCCGTTTATTGTCAATCCAACTCTTAAATTTTCAAATTTTTTAAAAAGAGCAATATCCCTCAATACCAAATCCGATTTTATAATTTACCTTGTATGTCATCTAATCGTTTTAAAGCAATTTTTACATATTCGGGGTTGCTTTCAATTCCGATGAAATTTTTATCCAGACCTTTTGCAGCAATAGCAGTTGTTCCGCTTCCAATAAACGGATCTAAAATTACAGCATCTTTTGAAAAAGCGGAAAGTTTAATAAGATGTTCACATATCTCTACGGGTTTTACAGTCATATGAAAATTATAATTTCCCCTTTCTTTTTTTGTTGGTTTTCCCACTAAAAAACTTTTATCCATAATTTCGCTGATATGGTCAATTGTCAGAATGTTTGAAGGATACATATTGTCACCAACTTTTATATTTGTATTAAAAAGTCCAACTTCGTTGTTCATTATATTTTCCAGGAATGTTTTGTCCGGGGGCTTTTGAGCCACAATAATCGGCTCAAAACATGACTTAATTTGCGGTGTTTTCCAGCCGGAAAGTTTTTTCTTTAATTCTTCTTTTGCAAATTTGCCAATATCCAACTTATCTATAAAATGATTCAGACCCATTGCTTTTGGCTGGTTTTGAGTGTAAATCCATACGAAACAATCCCTAACCATAAAGCCGGCATCATCAACAGCACTTGCCATCCTATGGTACAATCTGGGACTTGAGAAAGAGAAGAAAAATCCGCCTTTTTTTAAGACCCGATATAATTCCTTAGACACATTTAAAAACCAGTTATAAAGATTTATACCTTGTTGCCTGTCAAACTTCATTCCGGGAGGTAATGATTTCACTACAATACAATATTTTTTGTCAGGAACTTCCGCATATTTCCAGTTATTATCAAGTTTATCCAAAAAATAAGGAGGATCCGTTAGAACAACATCTATTGAATCATCTTCAATTTTTGCTAACACTTCTAAAGCATCACCCGTAATTATTTTATTAATAAAGTCATTATTTTTCATTTTATCGTGTTAGGGTTTTTTCCCTTAAATTCTTCATAAAGTATTCTGTATATCTTTATTCTTACATCTTTATCAAAATTTCTAACAAAAGAAGCATTTGCTAATTTTATAACTCTTCCTTTTTCATCATATATCCATCTGTTTCTATCTGCCCTGTTGCATTTTTGACATTGTGGAATTATATTGCCGGGTATCAATGGTTTATTCGAATCCATGTGTGCTTTCTGAAGTTTTGTTTTTGTTCCCGGCCAATGAAAATTAGGTTCTCCTTCACGAGAGCCACAGGTTGCACATCTGTAACCATATCGTGCTTTTAATTCTTCCCAATCTCCCGCATCTGTGATTCTATGCCCCTTTTTAAAGCCTGGGTAAGGTTGCTCTAATGTATAAAGCTGATAATATCCTCTTTTCACTTTTAGCACTATATTATCTCTTCCACCTGCTACAATCCACCAGCCATCCTGAGCACCTAAATGTCTTGCTTGCTGAACATCATTAACTTCGGGATAATAATTTCTTATAAAATTTGTTAATTCCGTCTTAGATACAATTTTTGTTTTTGGATATCCAAAAGACAGATAAACAAGGACTAATCCGTTCATTGTAAAATTGCCATCTTTATTATGTAATCCGGGCATTTTAACGCCGTATTTTTTCAGATATTTTTCATAGTATTCTTCTATTAACGCATATTGTCTTTCTATTTTTTTGCCGGATATTTTTGTATTTGCCATATTATATTTTATGTTATTTATGTGTTGTATAACTATAAATTACTTTTCAATCTTTAATATTTTTTGAGTTTCTTTCTTTTCCAAGCATAAATTTAAATTAACGCACTCAAATTTTGGATAATGCGTCACAAACTGCAAAACCTTAACCCCTTTCTTAATTAAAATTTCCTTTTTGTTTTTGTGATTTTTCTCCAGCCACTTTCGCCATTCCACTCCTGATTTTACATAGAGGGTTTCGGTTATGTCCATAATTGTTTACCTTTTTATTTTGTGTTTTCGTCTTTCTTTTGTTTTTTATATTTTAGATACTGAAAAATATAAAATATTCCAAGCATACCATAACAAATCGCCATAAGACTGTAGAAGATATGAGATCCGCCAGCTGATATAAATAATGATATCAACCATACTATCGCAAAAACAATAAATGCTATACCAACAGCCAATTGACTTTTTGCTTGTTTCTCTTTTGATATGGGCGTTTGCCGCTTTTTTAATAACGGTATTAAGGGGAAAAGAATAAGCAACAATAATACCAAAACAAATAATGCCATAGCAGGCAATACCCCATTTTTAAAAAACCCATGGTAAAGTACAAAAACGACCGTAACTATTGAGATTATTGCCAAAATCCCGATTCCGATTAAATTTTTTGTTTTTGTTTCCATAATATATTTTTATTAGTTTTGATTTAAATTTATACATTCAAATTTCGGAAAATGAATTACCAACTGCAAGACATTAACTCCTGATTTTACATAGAGGGTTTCGGTTATGTTCATAATTGTTTTTAATGTTGATTAAATTTAACACATTTGTCCTGATATTTTGCTCCATAACAAAGCCGTTAGTCTGTCGGATCATCTTTCCATCCCACGATATCATCCCCTATAATTCTTTCAATCTCGCGAATATGTTCATCTTCTAATTGCATTATTATCTCAATCAGCATTCCTCTGGCATCTATCCTAACCGCAACATTCTTAGCAATAAGATAGTACTTCAGTGGTTGTGTGATGTAATCGAGAACCGCACTTCCGACAAAGCCGTACATAAGTATTTTATTGGTTTTGTCAAGATGGATTGTATCCCCGGAAGGTATCTCATCGCCGTGTTCGTCGGTAAGGTATCGTTCAAATTTCAGGTTAATGGCTGGTGCATCAACAGGAAATTTTAAATTTGTTTTGTGAAAATCGTACCCTGCCGACCCGTAGTCCTCAAACTCCGCGAAATTCTCTTCTTTGTCTATGCAAAAGAGTTTTCCGGTAGTACTACATTCTTTACCTTCCCTTCCGTCGGGAGATAACTCAGCATGTGTTTCAATCCCTCCTGCGGGATTTTCAAAAAGGGTTATCTTTGCTTTTTGAACCTCTGGGATATCGTCAAATTTTGTGATTATCATTTTTCTACTTCTCGTTTAATTCTTTTTGTATGATCTTTAAATCATGCCCCCCAATCTTTTTTGCTTCTTCCAGAAAATTCTCGCCGTATTCTTTAAGTTTATCCTTGCAGCCAAAATGTTTTGCAAAAAATGCGGCTTTATAGTAATCCTGTCTGTCTTCAAATGCGTTAAAGACATACTCTAAATCGCTCAACTTCCTAAACCATTCAACTCCGCTCAAAGAAATATCTTCATTATAAGGACCGAACGAAGTTACATTACCGTTCAAAAATGAATCCTTGATGTTGGTTACAACCTCTTCAACATTACTGCCGTCTGGTTTTACCCACCATATATCCCTTCTTTTCGTCTCGGCGGGATTACTCAAATTCTTTTTTAAATTTGATTGATCCAAAGTACATAATAAGCTTGCACGCGCATGACATTCATATTCTTTTGGAATTAACCTGCCGACTTTATTTTTCTTAATGCGATTTTCTATGTGCTCCGGGAATTCTTCAGGAATAAAATCATAATAGACCCCAAGATTAACGACGATAGACATCGGAGGCCATCCGGTTACTTGAGAAAAATAATTTCCAACCGAGTTAATATTCAACACCCATATTGAATGTTCGTGCCAACCCCAGTTATTTCTGGTCAGGAAACTAGAAAATCCATTTTCTCTTAACACGGGGGAAAATATCATCCTGATTACTTTATTCACTTCTGGCGATCCGATCATGTTTTGTTTTGACGGTTTATCATAATTCAAGAATCCCGTTAACTTTTCAATGACCCTATATTTTAGTTGTTTTTCGTTCATTTTTTTCATTTGGTTCGTTCACTAATTATTTTCTCCGAATATTTCATCAATTTCCTTTTTCCAATCATCCACAATCCACTCCTTCCTTTTTTCATAGATGTGCCTTATTTTTTCAGGATCATCCGAATAAACTAAGCATTCTTCATCATTGCACATATAAAACACCATATCTTTTTTGAAATTTATAAACCAGATTCTCTGTGCAACCTTTGGTTCTCTTCCCTGCTCCAGATTGGCTATTCCCCTTAAAATATTTTTGTAGTTCACCTGACTTAATTTTAATTTTATAAACTTTTGAGTGTGAAGACGTGCGCTATACCCTCCCTGAGAAACGGTTCGCGAAATGAAATCATTATTCTGTTTATCAACTTGCTTATAAAAATAATCATTATGTTTGTCTGTGTCCCATTCATTCATGAATAACCACAATTCATCTTCGCTGTTTGTAAAAACATCTTCAAATAATGTGACTGACCTTTCATACGCTTGGTTTAACCTATCATCGCGGCAATTTTTATAATCGCCCCCCAATCCAAATCTGATACGCACATCATGTTCTATTGGAAATATGGAACTGTTTAAATCTCGTTTAAACTTATAATCCAGATAAGTCATTATCTCGCCATACTCTGTAGTTTCAGGCATATCTTTTAATTTCTCAATCCACACATTGACCCAATCGCGGACTTCCTGCCATGTTTTGAACTCCTCTTGTTCAAGCGGATAATCCCAGATAGCTTGTGCGTGCTCCTGAAGGGTAGATTCTACAACAATCTGACAAACAAAACGACCCTTTAGATCATATTGAGGAAGCCAATCTACTGATATCCCCGCCTTATGGCTTCCCTCGGGCAGTCCAATAAAAAGAACATCTTCACCAAAATATGTTGTCAAATCCAATTTATCACATCCTCTGTCAATATATTCAACAACATCTGACATATTAATCTCATGCAGGAAATTGGAATTAACCCAGCCATTAGGTATTTTGAATTCTACTTTTTTGGGGTTTTTAATATTTTCCAGTAGTTCTTGTTTATTGTTTTTCTTCATCTTTTCTGTTTTTTCAACTTTCCAGCATCTGCATTTTTCTTCAATTTCCTCGATCGTTATTGGTTTGTTCTTTCCAGCAAGCATATCCATTACAGCTTTTGTCGTTTCTTTACAATAGTTTTTGTTTCCCGCGTGAGTTGGCATCTCTGCGCAGTGCGTCTCGCAAATCATCCCATCAATCAGGGGGCAGTAATACTCTATCTCACTTGCTGTATCAACGTCAAGATATTTACACAGTTCGCAGCCGTGGACATATTCTTTATTCCTGTAACCTATACTTTGAATATCCTGCTTATCCTTTTTTAATTTTTCGTATATGGGTATTATCCTTTTTTCATCAGACGAAACAATATCACATCCCCTGTCATCATACGGATGAAAAAGCAATTCTCCCGCTTCGTCAATGAAATATGCATCAACCCCTGCGGTTGGCTTTATTCCGAGGTCGCTTCCAAGTATTGCCCGGAACAAAACATCAATGTTCGGGCTTTCTTTTTGCTCTTTGAAAAGGTAGCGGTATGTATAGGAATCTTCATCTTTATGATACATCGTCCTTCTTTTAAAATTTTTGTCCGGGACAAAACCCATTTTCTTCAGTTCTATGAGTCCTTTTGGATTAGCTGATTTTGTTTTTTTACGGTCAAATATTTCAAGCAAAATATAAGTTTCATTGCTGTTTTGGAAGATCAACTCAAATAATCTCCTTGTGTTTGAAAAACATTCAATGAATCTGTTGATGTCCGAGTTCTCTTTTTCGCCGAGACCGAATCGTATCCCGCATTTGTTGTTATAAAAAACCGGCTTTTTCAAAACAAGCCCGCTTCCTGTTATTGTAAAATTTTTATTAAATTTCATTTTTCTCATCTGTTAAATTTCGGATGAAGCCGTCCTTTGCCGAATTTTGGATTTAGTTTTATTGCCTCGTCAAAATATTGCATTGCTTCATCGAGCCCTTTAAGAGCTTTAAATATGAGACCTTTAACATACCATGCTTCGGCGAGATTTGGATCTATATTCAGAGCTTTGTTGATACATTCTATCGCTTCCTCATATCTTTTAAGTTGTTTAAGTGCCTCACCTTTATTACACCACGCCATAACATTATTCGGATCTGCTCTTATTGCTTCATCAAAACATTTAATTCCCTCATTATACCTTCTTCCAAATGTTTCAAGCAATACGCCCTTGTTATTCCATGCGCTGGCATTGTCCGGATTTATATCTGTGGCTTTGTTATAACATTCAAATGCTTCTTTATACCTTCCAAGTTCTTCAAGTACATTACCTCTGCCACTCCACACATCAGAAACTTCAGGATTGAGATTTATTGCTTCTCTGTATTCTTTCTCTGCTTCGTCATAGCGTTTTAAATTTGTCAATAAATTTCCTAAATTATAATGTGCTTCTGCAAGATTTGGATTGAGCTTTATTGCTTCTCTGTATTCTTTCTCTGCTTCATCGTATTGTTTTAAATTTTGCAGTAAAATTCCTAAATTACAATGTGCTTCGGTATAATTTGGAGCTAATCGTATTGCCTCTCTGAATTCCTTTTCCACCCCCTCAAAATTGCCTGATTCGTAGTACAAAACTCCCAAATCATTATGCTTTTCAGCTTTCATTTTTCACCTCGCTTTTTTTGTTCCGCATCATAAAAGAATTCATCCTCGTGTTTTTTTATATATTCAATGAATAAAGGATAAAATCTTTCCTCTCCAAACAATTTTTCATTAAATTTATCAAAATATTCAATCTCTGCAATTCCAAGTTTTTCAAGTTGTTCATCAAGCATCTCGTCTCTTTCATCCCAATCAATTGGAACTTCGCCATCAGGAAATATTTTTAATGCCTCTTTTACTATTTCAAGATCTTTTCTCGCGCCAACCAGGTCCAACCCCTTCAAAACCTCGTTTATGTACATCCCGCTGGAATTCCTTAAAAATTGTTCAATTCCTCCATTATTAACTTCCCTCATAAAAAGAGTAATGCAGTACAATGCTCTCTGCCCTGGCGTTCCCTGTGAAATACGATCTAACTCGTCTTCTTCAATACCGGATGGCCAGATTGGCAGTATTACTGCTGCAATCATATCTCCGTCAGACAATCCATTTATATCCTTTTGCGAAATTCTAAAGTCCTTCACATTTCTTTTTTTCATTTTATTCCACAAATTTTTCCAAAAAATTTTGTCCTCTGGTGGTTTTAAATTTTTAGCCATATTATATTTTATGTTATAAATACAAATTACTTTTCAACTTTTAAATATTTTTTGAGTTTCTTTCTTTTCCAAGCATAAATTTAAATTAACGCACTCAAATTTTGGATAATGCGTCACAAACTGCAAAACCTTAACCCCTTTCTTAATTAAAATTTCCTTTGCATCTTTTATAAATTTTTCATTCATATGTTTGACAAATTACTAATTCTAAATTTTTATTTATTGCTTCTTTTACAACATCAATTACTTGATTTAAAATTTGAGTCATCCATTTCTCGTCAACTTTGAATTCCCCTCCAAAGTTTTCTTCTATCAATTTATTTATGTAATTCGCTGTTTCTTTTGGTTTCTCTTTCATTTGCCCCAAAATTTTTAAAATTTTTTCTGTGTTTTTTGGATTAAATATTTTCACATCACTCTCTCCTAAACATTTATCTGCAAGTTTGTTCCAGTCAATTCCAATATCTTTTGAGTACCATTCAATTGCCATGCAAATGAATTGTTCTTCGTCTATGAAGCCGGTTGATTTGTAGTTTCTTGATTTTGCTTCGCCTACGATTGCGTTGGCAATTGCCTGATCCAAACCGTCTCTCATAAGTGTTGTTTTTGCAGATTCTATAATTATTTGATATTGTTTTTCATAACTTTTTTTGAATTTTTCTTCAAAGAAATCCATATCTTTGTCTTGGATTGCTTTTTTTACCGCTTGAATATCTAATGTGTATGCATAAGGTCCACGAATCCCCATATTACTAAAATCAGTCCATTCCAAAATTTCGTTACCCGCAAACTTCAATAGATGCCAATATTTTTTTATCAAGGATTTAGAGCCAAATATTGAAAATGAAATATAATCTACCTTCTTTTTGTGTACAACAATATAATTAAGTTTAAAAAGTAATCTTTCTTATCTTATTTTCTTCTTTTGAGAGATAAATATAAGAATTTAAAAAGATCATTGCTTAATTTCTTTATGGCAAAAAAGAAAGTAGAATTTATGGCAACAAAATCTGTTAAAATATCGTCTGAAGGGACCACTGAACTGAACAACTTAGTATCATCGGAAGGAAATCAAAAAAACAATATTGTTTTTGATATCGCAGTCAATTCCTCATGGAAATATGTTGTTGAGAATTATAAAAACTCAAAATATCCAGTTTCGCCTCTTGATATTGCGAAGTATCTCGGATCGATGGATTCCTTATATCTCCCTGATCAGTTGAAATACAACTCAGTAACTAAAATAGATGAAAGATTAGCGATTATAGGTCTTGTGGCAATCAGATTCCAAAAAGGGAAATTTTCCATATAAATTAATT
>JAGWDQ010000029.1 GCA_018260615.1 Candidatus Altarchaeum sp. | reverse complement strand
ATTTTATCTGAATTGAATCTTCAAAATAGAGTTATTTCAGATAATGATAGTATAGAAAATATATTTAATAATAAAATTGATTACAATATGGTTAATTCTAAATTAAACTTTTTGAAAAATAAATCGCTAAACTTTTTGAATATGGCTTTAAAGGAAAAATAAAAAATGACCCTCACAAATAATGTTGGTAATGTTGGATTCAAGTGTATTGGATGTGGAGCATGCAAAGGAGTATGTCCTAAAAATTGTATAGATATTGTTGAGATTGGAAGAATGGGATTAAAACCAATAATAGATATGTCAGGATGTATTAATTGTAATTTATGTTTAGATGTTTGTCCGGTTAATGATATAAATAAAAGAGAGAATATAAGCAAATCTATGAAAATTTACAATGGTATTTCAAAAAATCATGAGATTTATTATAATGGTGCTTCAGGAGGTATAGTTTCTTCTATTTTAATAGATATGTTTGAAAAAAATAAAATTGATGCAGCCATAGTTGCTTTTTATAATGAAAATTTTGATTTCTATGGAGATATAATTACAAGAAAAGAAGATGTTTTAAAACATTCAGGTTCATTTTATCTGCCAGTTCAACAGCTTGCTAACATTAAAAAGATTAAAAATTATAAATCAGTAGCGTTTGTAGGTTTGCCTTGTCATATTCTTGCCATGAACAGAGTTATAAAAGCAATGGATTTAAAAAATATTTATATTAAAATTGCTTTGTTTTGTTGTGGCTGTGGAAGAATGAAAAGAGGAACTCTTGACTTGATTAAATTTAAATATGGACATAGTTTGAGAGAAAACGAAAAAATATTGGAATATCATAGTAGAAGGGGAGAAAAAAGATTATTTAGTCAAACAAGTAAAATAGAAATTTTAACCAATTTTGAAAAATATGAATTCTTATACCCCGAATTCTTAGACTTTGTTGATTATTATTATTACTCTGAGGGTTGTTACAATTGTAAAAGAATTTACGGGATTGATGCAGATGTATCTGTTGGAGATGATTGGGGTAAAGATACTGATACAAAGTTAGCAATAATTTCCTGTAATTCGGAATTAGGAATAGATGTCATAAAAGACAACCCTTTACTTCAAATCAGTGACAACCCAAGTTCTTTAATAAAATCTCAACTTGGGGGCCATTTTAGAAAACATAAATTGAAGAATCATATTATCATGGATTTTATCCTTATCAGCTTTTATAGGGTGATGAAATTATTGGGATATTTGCCCTTCAGGTTTATATCAAACAGATTCCGCAATATATCCCTTTATATACTTCGGGTGCTGAGCACTAAAATTAGGTAAGCACATATAGTAAATTTATCTACTCTTTACTTAAATTTATTATACTCATAAATTCACTTCAAAATTTTTATAAGATGACTGAGGTTAGTGTGATGCCTTCTGAATGCTTTGAAACTTTTGGTAGGGTAATAATTGAAAGTTTTCGTGTGGGTGTTCCGGTAATTGGTTCAAATATTGGAGGAATACCTGAAATAATACAAGAAGAACATAACGGATTTTTATTTGAACCCTGAAATGTTGAGGAATTAAAA
>JAGWDQ010000028.1 GCA_018260615.1 Candidatus Altarchaeum sp. | reverse complement strand
GAAAAAAGGTCCAAAAGATCGATTTACAGAAAATACAATCGTTAACAAAATAATAGACTTACGGAAAAAGAACTTGTCCGCTTATGATATACAAAATACTCTTAAAGAAGAAGGGCATGAAATAAGTATCGGTACAATTGATAATATCTTAGATGAAAATGGTTTTTCAAAACTTCCTCGGAGAACGTTACATGAGCGAGGGCTTACGGAAAAAAACACTATTGTCGCCCTTAAATCACATCAATTGGATTATAATACCCTGGTACAAGGAAAGTTTGAATGCGATGTGCCTGGAATATACCTTTTTGTACCTTACATGCTTCGTCTGGAATTGAATGAATTAATCAAAAAATCTTCGCTTCCGGAAACACAACAGTTATCTGCTTTTAATTCAGTGTATTCAGTTTTAGCCTTGAAGTTGATTGGAGAAGAAAGGCTCTCCCACATAGATAACTACAACTTTGACAAAGGAACAGGATTTTTTGCCGGGCTGAATGTACTACCTAAACCAACCTCAATATCAACATATTCCTACAACATTGATAAAGAGACAATCCATTCATTTATGATGGATTTTGTATCCAAGGTCAATTCTCTTGACAGTGGATACTACGGCGGCAAAACTATTCATCTCGACTTTCATACAATACCACACGGTGGAGAAGATCCGCCATTGGACAATAATTGGGTGGTAAGCAAACACAAAAGCACGAAAAGTGCTTTAACACTTCTGGCACAGGATGGTGATTCACGAATGTTAAATTATGTAAATGCAGATATCAATCGTGAAGATGCGTCGAATGAAATACTAAAATTTGTTAATTACTGGATTAGCATCAAGGGTGTGATTGACGAAACTTTAGTATTTGATTCTAAGGTAACAAATTATTCTATCCTCAAGCAGTTGGATGCAGATAATATCAAATTTATAACACTAAGGCGGAGCAGAGGTAAGAAAATGATTGAGGAGGCGATGAAAATTTCTGAGAACGACTGGGAATCGGTATCTCTTGACATACCTAAGAGAAAGTACCCAACGCCATCAGTTTATAAACATGAAATCCTACTTAAGGGACACGATTTAGAACTACAGGAACTTATTATAAAAGATAATGGTAGAGAAAACCCAACATTTTTGCTAACCAACAACCGAGATATGGCCATTAAGGAACTTGTAACAAACTACGCCAGAAGGTGGCGAATTGAGAATAAAATTGCAGATTTGATAAAATTCTTTAGCCTTAATGCATTAAGCTCCCCAATCATGATACGCATACAGTTTGATGTGGTAATGACAATGATAGCAGACACATTATACAAAATGTTTGCCCGTGATTTAGAGAGATTCGAAGATTGTTCACCTTATACTATATTTTCAAAATTTGTGAATCATAGAGGGAACATAGTTATTAAAGACAACAACATAACAATAAATATGAGAAAAAGAGCACATACCCCAATCCTAAAATCAAATGAAATGTTTAAGAAATCGTGGAATATACCTTGGTTTGGAAACAAGAATTTAAACTACAAATGGATATCTTAATTAGGGTGAAATTATTGGACTTAAAAACCCTGCGAAAATCGGTGT
>JAGWDQ010000027.1 GCA_018260615.1 Candidatus Altarchaeum sp. | reverse complement strand
TCCTATGGAGTTGTTGTCTCCTACATCGTTGCCGTTTCCAATGGAGTTGTTGTCTCCTACATCGTTGCCGTTTCCAATGGAGTTGTTGTCTCCTACATCGTTGCCGTCTCCCAGGGTGTTGTTGTTTCCTATGGTGTTATTCTCACCTAATGTGTTATTCTCACCTAATGTGTTATTCTCACCTAATGTTGTACCGTTGCCAAAAGTTGTACCGTTGCCCCATGTTGTACCGTTACCAAACTGGGCAACACACGGATTCACTGTGAAATTTCCTTTACCTTCAGCAACACTTCCAGAAACGGTTGTGGCCTTAACAGAATCAGTATATAATCCTACATTCATTTCAACACTTCGCGGACTGATTATTATAGTATAATTCAATATACCACTATTACAAATAGTATTATTATTGTCATATCCATAGCCATATCCATAACCATAAAGACCATAACCATATTGGGAGTTATATCCATAACCATATCCATAACCATAATTATCACAGAAATTTGTACGAGTTACATTTACAGAAATATTTTTTTCACCACAAGGATAATTGGGATTGAAATAATTACCAGTTGTAGATAAATTATTATCCAAAGGCAAAGCACAACTCATATTCCAAGAAGAATTCGAAATTTTTAAACTAACATTAGTTACACGATCAGTTGTTATATTAACAACAGCATTAATAGTAATATTATCAGTACACTCGCTATAATTGTATCCACTTCCGGATGGTGTGCCCCCAAGATGGGTTAAAAATATGGTAACATCACTAAAAAATGGATTAACTAACAAAGCTCCGATAATTACAGCAGTCAAAATAAATGCAAAATACTTATTCAGGTTATTTTTATTTCCCGTGTCTGCTTTATTTGTTCCCTCGTTTTGAGAATTTTGGCTCATTTTATTATGTTTTATGTTTAAATTTGTAAATTTTTTTAAAATATTATAGTAATATATTTGTATTAAATAATTAAATTTTGATATTAAATAAATAAATTTTATATTAAATAAATAATTAAATTTTGGACATTAAATAAATATGTTTTTAAATAAATATGTTTTTAAATAAATATGCTTTAATAAGACCTTTACCAAATGTCCAAATAAATTTAAAATTTCTCCCCGGTAATTCTTTCATACATTCCGGCATATAAATCCCCAACCTTTTTGAGCATATCATCAGATAAAGGCGGAATTAACGGCTCGCTTAAATTTTTCTCTCTTTGTGCATAAAGAAAGTCCCTGTAACTAAATTTTTCATTGCATTTCGGACAAACATATAATAAATTTTCATAATACTGCCTGACAAATTCCTTGCTTAACTCAACAAAATTTCCCTTCCCGTATTCTTCCGCATCCCAAAACCTGTCCTCATCGGGAGTTCCGAATGTATCAATGAGTAAAATTTCTCCGTTCAGAATTCCGAATTCCTTCTTCCCGTCAACATGGATTAAATTTCTCTTTTCCACCTGCTTTTCAATTACAGCATCTATTTTTAATATGGTTTCTTTAATATTTTCCAGGTCGGCCTTCTTTAACTTTGAAATTTCCAATGCCTCTTCTTCATTAATCAGGCGATCGTACTTCTCAAATTTTGTAGTTATTTCAAAGAGCGGCTCGCTAAATTTTTCCCCGTATTTTCCTCCATGCTTTTTATAATAAGAGCCGGCATTATAATGTCTGACTATAAATTCAAGAGGAATTACCTCTGTTTTTTTAGCAGTCATTTCATCGGGCCTGGTATTGTTGTCGGGAACATATTGTGTTTTGCAGATGCCCTCTTTCTCAACGAGGTCAAACCAGAATTTTGCGATTCTGCACAGCACTTCTCCTTTGGTCATGATCTCGCTCGGAATTATCTGATCAAACACAGAGATTCTGTTTGAAAATTTAAATTTCAGCAAATTATGAGCAATTTCGTAAATGTCCTTGACCTTTCCGCTTTTTAAAAATGTTTCCATCTCAAAAATTTATTATTTTTTCTTTATTATTTTTTCTTTATTATTTCTTTTTTATAACAACAACATCTCCCAAGGTCAGTACATCTTTTGATTTGTCAATTTTCGGAAGAGCAATATTTTCCCTCTTTTTTGTTAAATTTATACCTAAAAATTTCTCAATCTTTTCTATAACCATTATTGAAGGAACAAAACCGGATTCTATTCTTTTGATGTATGCAAGCGGCTCATTTATGTGCTTTGCAAAATCCTCCTGTTTTAAGCCCTTCTTTTCTCTGGTATTCTTTATTTTATTGCTAAAATTTTCAACAACTTCATATTCCGGCTCTCCAAGGACTGTTGCAGGAGAAATTTCTTTATCTGCCTTATCCTGCTCTTTCTTTTCCGCAATCTGTTCTCTGACATCGCAAATAATCCTTCCGTTAACCGCACAATCACTGCAAACAACAGTCATTGCTCCTGCAAACATAATTTTCTTTCCCTGTTTTATTTGTGCTCCGCATAATTCACATATCATTTTATTTTTAAGTTTTTGAACTTTTTCTAAAAATTTTATGTTAAGAAAACCTAATTATAAATTTATATCTTATGTATTTAAATTTAAATAACTGATGTCTTGAGTTTTACCTTTTTACTTTTAAAAAAATCAGAAGAATACTCACACAAAGCCACAAAGTCACCAAGTTACAGAATATAACCCCTTTGTGTCTCTGTATCTCCGTGTGAGGATAATAAAACGAACTTTCCTGTACGATAAAAAATTTTAATGTCTTTTTTGGAAAAACATTAATTATTAAACATATTTCATTTGATTATAATAATCAAATTTGCTCATTATGTGCGAACAAAATAATATTACGCTCACAAAATACGGCAATAACCAAATACCACAACAAAATGGATAAAATTAAACTTTTGGCTGACTTGAATGTCTTTCCTTTGTTCACTTTCAATGATTTCATCCGGCTAACAAAGAAGAAACCGGAATATGTGAGGTTATTATAGAAGTATAAATTTAAAAATCTAAAATTAAATTTAAAATGTTTGATGCGGAAAAGTTCATTAAAAATGCCGTTGAAGAAGCAAAAGAAACACTCAAAGAAAAAAAAACAATAATTGCATTATCAGGAGGTGTTGATTCGTCAACCTGCGCAATGCTCGTTGGAAAGGCAATAGGAGAAAATCTGGTCTGTGTGTTTGTAGATACCGGATTTATGCGTAAAAACGAACCGGAAAGAATAAGAGAAATTTTTGAAACAAAAGTAAAATTTGAATTTGCCGATGCACGGGAAAGATTTTTCAATGCATTAAAAGGAATTACGGACCCCGAAGAAAAGAGAAAAATTATTGCAAAGGTCTATATTGAAATTTTTGACGAATACGCAGAAAAATACAACGCAAAATTTCTGGTTCAGGGAACTATAGCACCGGACTGGATTGAAACAAAGGGAAATATAAAAAGCCATCACAATGTTGCATTACCTTCCGGAATGATGCTTGAAATTTACGAACCGCTGAAGGATTTGTATAAAAATGATGTTCGGGAGGTTGCGAGAGCCATTGGACTTTCAGAAGAAATTTCCGAAAGAATGCCGTTTCCCGGACCGGGACTGGCAATAAGAGTTTTGGGAGAAGTAACAAAGGAGAAGGTAGAAATTGTCAAAGAAGCGGATGCTATTGTCAGGGAAGAAATTATTACAGCAAATTTAAAGGTCTGGCAGGCATTTGCAGTTTTACCTGAAGGAAAGGCAACGGGAGTGAAAGGAGACAAACGGGATTACGGATACATGATTGCAGTAAGAATAGTGGAATCAGCGGATGCGATGACAGCAAACGCGATGAATGTCAAATGGGAAATTTTGCAGAGAATAACGAGCAGGATAACAACGGAAATTTCTTCTGTTACAAGGGTTTTGTATGATTTAACTAGCAAACCGCCTGCGACGATTGAGTTTGAATGAAAAATTTAGAACAGGAAAATCTAAATAATTACTATGAAAATAGAAATTAATAATATAGTAAATTTAATATATTGTATAAATTTAAAAGACAATGAATAAAATACCGCTATTTGATGAATTCAATTACACATCCCAAAAATTTAAGGTGGTGTTAAAAGAGTTGAAGCATCAGCCGTTGTTGATTAAGCAGAGCAAAATTAAAAATCTGGAAAAATCAATAAAAGAGGTTAGAATGGAATTACTAACTCACGAGCTAAGAGCAGAATATCCTTGTGCAAACCCTGATCCGGAACTATTGGAACTGGTTGGCAGCGAACCGGATATCTCCTTAAAAGAAGAAAAGGAAGAAATTAAAAAAGCACTTGAAAAAAGGATATTGCAGGAGACGCAAGACAAAAATTAGAATACGAATCCGGAAAGAAAGTTGTAAGCGGTGAAAATTATTTAGAAATTACAGGCAAAGTTAAGAAATTAGAGGATAAGAAAAATCAGGATAAATCATGAGTTTCCTACTTTCGGGGTAAAAATAGGCATGATACAAGTTTAATTATCGGTAGAAAAATTTATATGTGAAGTTAATTTAATTTGAAAAGTAATTTTATACAAACTTTCATAATTATAATCCCGACAATGAAAACAAAGTTTATAAAGGTAAGTGAGCAGGGAGATATAGTAATTCCCGATGTTATAACAAGAACTTTAAATTTAAACCCAAAAGATAATATCCTGATAGAAAGAATATTAAAAGATGGTTTAAGAGGTGTTGAATGGGAAGATATTGAAAAAGAACGGGAAGATAGAATGTAATTTAAATTTAACCGCATTAAAATGCCAATATCAAAAAATATTACTGAAGTAATAGGAGATAGTGCAAGGTATCTGTTGATTTTATTTATCGGATTTTTGTTTATAAAAATTTACTTTCCGCAGGTTGAAAGATACATAGATATAAATTTATTTTTCATAATTACAATTGTAATTTTAATTGCAGCCATTTTACTGGAAAAGAAATTTATGCCCGAAAGATACAAGGCATACGCAGAGGATGAAATTGAGGATAACGATGAAGGAACGGGAACAAAAGAGGATGAAAAAATTTCATTGACAAAAAAAGAAATTTTGTATGTTGCAGCAATGTCTATTCTGGGAATGGGACTTGTTTATTATGCGTTGTTTTTGAATTATAAACTACTTCCTGTTTATCTGCTTTTGCTTTTATCGGTAACTGCGGGACTTTTGATTGCATTTTTGAGTTATGAGACGATGAAGGAAGACAAGAAGAAAACGAATAACCTGGTGAATGGAAATTTAAATAGGGAAATTTAAAACGATTTCACCTGCGTAACTCAAAAATGACAAACACTCCTGAAATAAAAAAATTTATTCGCTAAAACAGCTCGCTGTTCTGGTGGATTAAGGAAGAAGAAAAAGAGAATATTGATATAAAATTTTTAGTTGAGCAGATATTGAATTACGGCGATGAAAAAAGCGTTAAAAGATTATTTGAACTTGTAGGAATAGATAAAGTTGCAGATATTTTTTATGAACAAACATCACCTGAAAGGATGAGGGTTAATTACAGACCAAGAACCATTAATTTTTTTAATTTGTATTTTAAGAGAAATGCACACGGAAGTTCTAACTAAAGAACAGAAGGACTTACTTCCCATGATAAAGTTGTTTTCAAAGGATTATTATCTTGTTGGGGGAACAGCAATTGCGTTAATAATCGGACACCGAAGGTCAATTGACTTTGATCTATTCACAAACAATAAAATAAAAAGAAAAGGTCTAAAATATATTCTTGAAAAAAACAATTTCATTCCTGATAAAATTATATGGGAAGATTTTGAGCAATTTCCGGAAATGTTAAGGAGTTAAAATATTATTGTGCTTTATGCTATATTTTTGTTTTGCCCTCAATAACAAGACAGGAGGCATTTGGAATTGTTTTGAATAGGGCAAGGTAATTCGGAAAACCTTATATTACAACAAATATTGAGTCGGGAATGAAGTATGTTGTTGATTATGGAAATGCCGGGGTTTTGGTTAAGGAAAAAAATGTTGAAGAACTGAAAAATGCAATTGAAAATTTAATTGGTGATGAAAATTTAAGAAAGGAAATTGGAAATAAAGCCAGAAAAAGAGTTATGGAAAATTTTACAGATAAGATTGTTTTGGAAAAATTTGAAATGGAAATTAACAAATTAATACTCAAAACCTAATTTTGTACACAAATACAGTTAACAATTTAAAATGGAAAAAAACCAGATAATACTTTACACAGCACCCGGCGGCGATGTTAAATTAGAGGTCTTTTTACAGGATGAAACGCTTTGGCTGACCCAAAAGATGATGGCAGAACTGTTTGAAGTAACAGTACCGAATGTGAGTATGCACATCAAGAATATATTTGATGAAGAGGAGCTTAATAAATCTTCAACTGTTAAGGAATTCTTAATAGTTCAAAATGAAGGTGGACGAGAAGTTACCCGGGATGTTGCTTTTTACAACCTTGATGCCATTATTGCTGTTGGCTACCGTGTTAATTCCAGGCGAGCCACACAGTTTCGTATTTGGGCAACACAGGTTTTAAAAGATTATATTATAAAGGGCTTTGCACTCAACGACGAACTGCTCAGGCAGGGAAAGCATGTCTTCGGGAAAGATTATTTCCTGGAATTGCTTGAAAGAGTACGCTCAATCAGAACCAGCGAAAGGAGGATTTATCTGCAGATTACGGATATTTTCGCCGAATGCTGTATTGACTACGACCCGAATTCCCTGACAACCAGGGATTTTTTTGCAACCGTGCAAAATAAATTTCATTACGCAATTACAGGTCAGACGGCAGCAGAGCTCATTAATACCAAATCAGATAAAAATAAGCCGTTTATGGGTCTCACTACCTGGAAAAATTCTCCCAAAGGCAGAATTCTGCCATCGGATGTTGTTATCGCAAAAAATTATCTGCAGGAAAAAGAAATTAAAAAATTAGAGCGGACAATATCCGGATTTTTTGATTATATTGAAAGACATATTGAAAACAGACAGACCTTTACTATGGCGGATTTTGCGGAAAGTGTGAACAGATTTTTGAGTTTTAACGAGTATAAAATACTTGATGGAAAGGGAGCAATATCCAAAGAACAGGCGGACAAAAAAGCAATGTCCGAGTATGAAACATTTAATAGAATACAGCCAATAGAGTCCGACTTTGACCGCGAGATAAAACGATTTTTAAAAGACAAAAAATGATGGTGTGAAAATCCTCCGTCTATATAAATTTATAATTGAGAGCGTTGAAAAAGTCCCGAATTTACCTTCAAAGAGTATTATATTAAATTCACCTTTAATCAGGAGGTTTTTCAACATTCTCGTGATGAACATTTCAATCTTATGTAAATGAAATTTTTAACACTCATGGAAATTCAAATTTATTTCCATTTAAACAATAATTCATTATTTAATAATTCATTATTGTAATTATTATTGGTTAAATATAATATGAAATATAATCTATTTGTAAGCGGAGTCCAGGAAGAATTAAAAATTGAAAGAAGAGCAGTCAAAAACTTAATTATTGAAAATCCTTTGCTGAAAGATTATTTTAATGTATTCCTTTTTGAAGATTTGCCTGCAAAAGGTAAGTCATCTAAAAAAACGTATACCGACGAAGTTCATAAAAGTAATGTTTATATTGGTATTTTTGGAAATAAATACGGAAACATTGGAGATGACATGATTTCAGCTACTGAAAGAGAGTTCCGCGAAGCTCAAAAAGGAAATAAAGAAATTTTAATTTTTATAAAAGAAAATAATGACAAAATAAGAGATGCACATGTAAGGAAATTAATTACAGAAATCAGAGGTCCTGAAAAAGGGTACATCTACAAACGTTTTAATGATTTACAAGAACTTAAAAATGTCGTATATGAAGGTCTAATTGCTTTCCTGCGGGAAAAGGGCATTATCGGCCGGGATGCATTCGATCAGAGAATTTGCAGCAAGGTAAAGTTATCACATATAGATGAGAAGAAAATCAGGTGGTTTTTGAGGGTCTCGCGCGAGAAGAGAAATTTCCCACTGAGTTTGACGGCGTCCGTTAAAGATGTTCTGACGCATCTGAATCTTCTGCGCGAAGGGGGGTTAACGAATGCGGCGATTCTGCTCTTTGGCAGAGATCCGCACAAGTTTTTCCTGCAGGCAGAAGTCAAATGTATTCAGTTCCCCGGCACTGAGGTTGAGAAACCATTTATGTCATATCATATCTATGATGGAAATCTCTTCGAGCAGGTAGACTTGGCCGTATCTTTTGTTTTAGGTGCCATTCGGTTACCTGTTATCCAGCAAGAACATACCGCTCAAGCGAAACGTCCGCATGAAATTCCAGCTTTTGCAGTTCAGGAAGCAATAGTTAATGCGGTCGCTCACAGGGACTATGAAACCACTGCAGGCGTTCAGGTGATGGTTTTTCTTGATCGTGTTGAGATATGGAATTCGGGATCATTGCCCCCAAATCTTAAGATATCGGACCTTAAACAGCCACACGCGTCGTATCCCAATAATCCGCTAATCGCCAGCACACTTTATTTAGCAAACTATATCCAGAGGGCCGGTTCAGGTACCCTGGAAATGGTCAAGCAGTGCAAAGCCCAGGGGCTGCCGGAGCCGGACTTTGTCTCAATAAGGAATGACGAGTTTAGAGTTATTTTACCGAGGGATGTTTTTACTAAGGAGGCCTTAACTAAGATAGGTTTGAATGAGCGCCAGATTAAAGCTGTAAAGTATGTTAAGGAGAAAGGCAGGATTACAAACCGCGAATACCGGCAGCTGAATAATATTTCGGATGAAGGTGCCAGGCGCGACCTTGATATTCTTTTAAAGAAGAAGATATTTAAGAATCAAGGCGGGGGCAGGAGCTTGAGCTATATAATATAAGTTACACATTGGCGATTGCGTGGCGATTAGTTGGCGATTGTGGCGATTGCGTGGCGATTAGTTGGCGATTGTGGCGATTAGTTGGCGATTGTGGCGATTAGTTATTGAGTAACAATGTGGCAAAACGGGCATTAAAGTGGCGATATGGGACGAAATATCTATGTCACGGGAAAGCCCGATATGGGTTTAGATATCGGACAGGTACGCCATAAAGAAAGTTTTCGCCCGAAATAGCAAGGTAAAGGCATCAAATATACTTTGCACGATTAAGGCACAATTTGCACGATTAATGCACGATTATCGGGATGTATAAAAAATAAAAAATGCTCACACAAAGTCACAAAGTCACAGGGTATTTTCAAATCTCACAGATTTTCAGTGTATTTCCCCTTTGTGTCCCGGTGTCTCCGTGTGAAAATAATAAAACGAACTTTCCTGTACGATAAAAAAGGAGTTAATATATAAAGATGATGTCAATTGTAAAACAATCATTGTAAAAACCAGTTATAAGGTAAAAATAATAATTATGAGATAAAGCCGGATTTTATTGTAAATGATTTAACAGAAGCAGTAAAAATTATAAATAAAATATGGACAAAAAGATAAATGCAGGAATGGAAATTTTAAATATAAGTTCGCTTCGCTCTCATATTTTCAAAACCTCTACGGTTTTGAAAATTACAAAATACTTTTATCCGAAGTATGGAGGAATTGAAACCAGAAATTTTGAGGTCAGCAGATATTTAGCAAAAAATGGCTTTGAAATTTATGTTTCCACATCAAAACACGAAAAAAATTTAAACGACTTTGAAATTTATGAAGGAATAAATATAAGGCGGCATAAAATTTTGTTTAAAGCGTTTAATGATGTTTTTTATCCGGGCATTATAAAGGATATTTTCAGATTAGATTATGATTTGGTTCATGTTGATTTGCCTGACCCGGTAAATTCCATATTTGCATTTCTTGCATCTGTTATTAAAAACAAACCATTAATTATAACATATCACGCTGATATTGAAAAAGAGGAATTGGAGAAATTTCCCGCATCTCTGATTTTGAAATTTTATAACATTATTTTTAAATTTATCCTTCAAAGAGCAAAGAAAATATTTGTAACATCAAGGGATTATGCAAAATCAGGCAGAAATTTAAAAATTTTATGTCCAAATTATGTCAGGATAAAAGTAAAAACGGAAAATTATCAGGTATGTTTGCCATAGTATTTCTAAAAAACATATTTGTATTTAATCATAATTGCTTATTAAATTTTAAAATGATTTCACTTGCGCTCACTCCGTTCATGCATTTTCAAAACAAGTTTGAAAATCGGAGCAAGCCCGAAAATCGTTCGGAGATTTTAAAATAAATTTTAAAATAAGTTACGCTCACTTCGTTCGTGTATTTCAAACAAGTTTGAAATCGCTTCGCTCTCATTTAAAAATCTTACAGATTTTTAAAGATTGAAAAACTCAAAGTTTTTCAGTAAAAATTTATAATTTTTAGTATATTTTAAACAAAGTTTAAAATGACATTATCAAGTTAAACAAAATAATTTCGCTTACGCTCAAATATTTTTAGTAAATTAAAAATGGCAAAAAAATCAATCATAGTCAAAGTAAATCCTGAAGTGTTGAAGTGGCTTAGGGAGAGTTCCGGCTGGACTTGTGATGATGTTAGCATACGTCTAAAAACAAAGGTTGAGACATTTAAGGACTTTGAATTGGGAACTAAAAGCCCTACATTAAGACAGTTGAAAGAGCTTTCTCTGGCATTTAACATGCCTTTAGCTGCATTTCTCCTGCCAAAGCGTCCCGAAGAAAAACCATTGCCATTGGATTATAGAATGCTGCCGAACAAAAAAGGGATTTTTGACAAAAAGACGATGCTTGCTATAAGAAAAGCAAGGAGCTTACAGAGCATAAGCAAAGAGCTTTCAGATAATATCCAATGCGAAACCAAACCAAAAATAGAAAGGGTTATAACTACGGATAATCCTGAGGATATTTCAGGAAAATACCGGGAAATATTCAAACTGACTGAAGAAAAGCAAAGAAAATTCAGAGATACCTATCAGTTTTTTAATTACTTAAGAGCTCTTCTTGAAGATATGAACATACTGATATTTCAGATTTCCATGCCAGTAGAAGATGCAAGAGGATTCTCCTTGTCAGACGATTCGCCTGCCATCCTGGTAGTCAATACAAAAGACAGTATAGAAGCCAGATTATTTTCTCTAATGCACGAATTTGCA
This sequence comes from Candidatus Altarchaeum sp., assembly GCA_018260615.1. Taxonomy (GTDB): domain Archaea; phylum Altiarchaeota; class Altiarchaeia; order Altiarchaeales; family Altiarchaeaceae; genus Altiarchaeum. Next base: position 894 of record JAGWDQ010000027.1, on the reverse strand, counting down.
CATATACTTCGGAGGGAGACAGTAATAGACCTTCCGGAATTATCAATAACAGATAAAGAGAACACTGAAAAGTGGTGCGACGAATTTGCTTCGTCATTTTTGTTGCCAAAGGAAACGGCAAAAAAATTGTTTGAAACAGATAAAACAAAACTTACCTGGACAGAAACCATTAACGCTTTATCAGGAAAGTACAAGTTAAGCAAGTCAATGCTTCTGTACAATATGTACAAGTTAGATTATTTGTCAAAGACAGAATACAATGAAGTTCTTAAAAGATATAAACCATCGCAAGTCAGGGCAACAAAAAAAGGAAAACAGAAAGGAGGAGGAATACCTTCTGAAAAGAGGTGTATTTCTGAAGTTGGCAGTAAATTCGTGTCTCTGGTTGCAGATAACTTTGACAAACGTTTCATAACTTACAGCGATGCCCTGAATTATCTTTCGGTTAAATCAAAAAGCTTTGATAAAGTGCTTACAAAAGCAGGAAAATGAATTCAAATTATTACCTCATTGATTCGTCCTCACTCATGGAGTTAAACAGACATAATCCCATTGATGTCTTTCCCAGTATCTGGGGAAAGATAGAATCATTAATAAACAGGGGCGTAATGCTTGCCCCAAGAGAAGTGCTTGATGAAATAATAGAAGGAGACGACCAGTTGGCTGAATGGGCTAAAAAGCAAAATAAGATGTTTGTAGAACCAACTGAAAAGCAGATAGAAATTGTCCGGGATATTTTGAAGGAGTTTCCGGCATTAATAAAAACAGACAGAAAATATAATGCGGATCCCTGGGTTATTGCTTTGGCTATAGAGATGACAACAAGTTCCCAGATAACATTAACGGAAATCCCGAATTAAGCGCAACTTTAAATATTACCTTTATGCAATATGA
>JAGWDQ010000026.1 GCA_018260615.1 Candidatus Altarchaeum sp. | reverse complement strand
GAGAATTTGCAGAGGATTGTTTAAAACATTATCGGGCAAAATCATAAATGCTGATGTAAATCACCTCACTTCGTTCGGAGATTTAAAAATCCTCAAAGGATTTTTAAATGGTGCTTACAACATAATAAAGAAAGCATTTCCAAATGCGTTCGCAAATGGAATACAGGGTGCAGGGTGTCATCCGGTTAGATTGGAGGTATATTGAAAATCTGACAAATTCGCATTCTGAAAAGAAAGCGAAATCACTCAAAGTAGGTTTTGCCAATTATATAATTCAACATAAATTGCATCTAACAATACTAAAATTAAACGCAACAAACATGAGCGGTAAATTCACACAGATTTTGGGAGATTTGGGTAAAATTTTTGGAAAAGGAAAAGAAACGGAAGAAAGGCACGCAGGAAAACAACAGGCAGAACAAACAAATAAAAACAATGAAAATTTAGAAAAATCAGACAGGGAGAAAATTTTGTATAAAAATTTGGATGCTTTTATAAAGAAAAAGCAGGAAAAAGATGAAAATGCAACAAAAGAGAAAGCAATGCCATTAATTGACGAATGTATGAGGTCTATGAAAAATATGAAAAACATTGTTGAAGAAATTAGAATAGAAAAAATTAGTAATATGCCAAATAAAAGAGCAGAAAGAATTGTGCAGAGCAATAAGAATATGTTCATCAAAATTATGGAAAATGTGCTGAATACGGAGATAGACAAAGATGCAAATATTTCCGAAATAAAGTCGTTAATTTTTAAAATTGCACATACCTGCGGAGAGACGGATATACAATACGGCAGATATGTTGCTGCTGCACATTCCCAGATGGAAAATTTCAGGAGAAATTTAAAAATACTTGCTAATAATGCGATGGATTTAAATAAAATGAATATTGAACAATATGAAGAACACAAAATTCTTGATGACAAATTTAATACATTCATCAGCGAGAAGAAAGCGACTGCGGAAATAAAAAATTCATTAATTGACTTTGAGAGAGAACTGCAAGAGCATCAGGAAAGACAGAAAGAACTGGAAGAATCGGAAAAATTTAAATTAATGAATGATGCACTGAATGAGCAAAGTAAAATTCTAACAGAGAAGGACAGAATAGAAAGCAGCATTTATTCAAAAATTTCTTCAGCCGGCAGGATATTGAAAAAGATAAGGAGGAAAAATAACATAATGGAAATTTCTCTTTATATAGACAATCCGAAGATTTTCCTTGAAAGGGATGACAATGAACTATTAAATTTCCTGAAACTGCCTGCCGGTTTGAACGAAGACGAGCAGGAGAAAATTTTGACTTATGAAAAGGACTTTTCAGTCATTGTTGAGGAAAAGAAAAGGTATAAAGAAATTTTGGAAAAGGAAAAAAGGACTAATGAGGATATTAAGAGATACGATGTCAGGGATGAAATAAAAAGGACCGAAACATGCATTGCCGATATAAACATAAGGACTGAACAAAATAAAAAAGATGCGGAACGATTTGAGAAAGGCATTCTAAATCTGCAAATAGAAATTTCTGAAATAAAGGAAAGATTGGAAAACAGGTTGAATGTGAAGATAGAGGTGGGGATGTGAAAAGAAATAATATATAAATTCATCATACAGGGTTATATAACCTACTTCTGTGAATTACCTGTATGAGAGTTACAAATAAAAAAAGAGTATTTGTTTAGCACCACAGAGGCACAGAGAAAATAATTTGTAACTACTCACCCTCCCAAAAAATTACAGGTAAATTTTGTTAACCTGTGAGTAGTTACAATAATTTTATGTCTAATTTTTGTTTTTATCAGTCTTTTAAAAAAACCTCACACAAAGTCACAGAGCCATTTTCAAAACGGAGAGTTTTGAAAATATCATCTCGCTGTTGCTCGGAGATTTTTTAAATCTTTGAGATTTAAAAAATGAGAGCGAAGCGAATTTATTTTCAAATCGCAGAGATTTGAAAATCTCCGAACGAAGTGAGGTGACAGAGTATATATATCATAGTTCTTTGTGTCTCCGTGTGAGGAATTACATTTTAATTATCTAAACAATTACAAAAAAGATAAGGGGGATAAAATATACTTTTTTATCGCACAGGAAAGTTCGTTTTATTGTTCTCTCACACCAAGACACAGGGACACAAAGGAGTTATATTCTATAACTTGGTGACTTTGTGGCTTTGTGTGAGCATTCTTTTAAAATCAACTCTCAGATGTTCGGAGATTTTTAAAATGCTGCTGCAATTCCTGCTCCGATTCCCCCGATTGCTCCCTGAATAACAAATCCGACTGATATCAATACGCCTGCCATAACGACGCCAACTGCAACATTATTCTTCTTTAATTCACTCGCTTCTTCTATTTTTGCAGTTATCTTATCCCAAATCTTAAATGCTATGTATATCGCAATAACTGCAAATATGATTCCGACTATTAACTGAGCAACACCTCCGACTATCGCACCAATAAAATTCATCTCTTTTCCCAACAGTCCTGATGTAATGCCACTAACAGCACTTCCAATCACTTCTGCCAATGTTATCATTATTGCTGCGGATACAATTCCAACTGCGGTGTTTCCTTTGTTTAATTCATCCTGTAAATCAATTTCTGTCAGTATTTTATTAAACAAACTAAATCCAAGATATATGCATGCCATTGCCAATATTAATCCGATTGCGAGTTGAAGTAATCCAAGCACTATCCCAACAACCGACAATGTTGTAATAGCCGCTCCAATTCCACCTATTGCTCTCTGAATAACAAATCCGACTGCTATTAATACACCTGCCATAACAATACCAATTGCAACATTATTCTTTTTTAGTTCGTCGGTTTCTTCTATTTTTGCAGTTATCTTGCCCCAAATCTTAAATGCCATATAAATTGCCGCCACTGCAAGCACAACTCCTATGATCAGCTGTACAATTCCGGGGACAACGACTTTAACAAGTATATCCGCAACATTCATCCCCGATATATTGGATATGCCAGATGTAATTCCGCTAACACCTCCGCTAATTATTCCTGCAAGTGTTATCATTATTGCCACAGTTACAATTCCAATTGCGATATTTCCTCTCTTTAACTCTTCCTGCAGATCAATTTCTTTTAATATTTTATCAAACAAACTAAATCCGACATATATACATGCTATTGCTAATATCAATCCAACTACAAGCTGGAACAATCCAAGTCCTATTGCACCTATTGCCTGTTCTATTGCCATTTTGCTAAATTTTACCAAATTATATATTAAAAATTATACTCTGAATCATGAAATTTTAAAAGAATTAAATAAAACAGCTAAAATTTAACCTGGAACCAATTATTCACAAAACCCCTCTAATGTTTCATCATCAGAAAAAGTCCCGAAAGCAGCAGTATTCCTCCCAATACGCTAAGAATGAGGGAAGGAAATATAAGTGATGTTGTTGCTACCGACATTAATGCCATCAAAACAAAAAATCCCCCTAATGCAAACAAAAATTTTCCTATTAATTTAGCATTTTTATCGCCAATTTCAACGGTTATTTTCATCTTATTTTTTTTATTTTTGTTTCTCTAATAGTTTTAAAATTTGATTTCCTATTAAGTAAAGTAAAATTATTCCTATTATAAGTCCTGCGGATAATAGTCCTGCAATTATTATTTCCTTGCCGTTTAAATTTACAAAATTTGTTACGGGAATAACAATATTTACATTTAAAAATGAAATTTTTGACATAAATTCCCAAAATTTCCCAAAATAAAAGTATATTAAGGTGATTATTGCAAGTAAGACAGAATATACTAAAATTCCTTTAATCCTTTGGTTATAACTTTTTACCATTTTTAGTTTATTAAAAATATACTGAAAATCTGCAAGATTTTCAATCTTTAAAAATCCACAGGATTTTTAAATACTGAAAATATGAGTTTTCAATCTTTAAAATTTATAAGATTTTTAAATCACCTCGCTGTCGTAAAAACCTTCAAGGTTTTTAGGATACTAAAAATGCTTGAAGCATTTTTACTATCGCAAAAATCTACAGGATTTTTGGGATATTCAAAAATCACCTCACTTCGTTCGGAGATTTTCAAATCTCTACGATTTGAAAATGCTTGAAGCATTTTTGATATTGCTCGGAAATTTTTAAATCTTCACCTCACTTCGTTCGGAGATTTTCAAATCTCTGCGATTTAAAAATGAGGGTGAAACGAACTTAACTTATTTTTTAAATTTATTAAAAATATTTGAGTGCTAACTAAATTATTTTAATTGCCCGAATAATAAATAAAAAATATAAAAATAAAGTTATTGCCTTTTAATGTTTTAAAGAAATAAAGAAAAAAGATAAAAAACAGATTGCCTGTTTTTATCTCATCTCCTAATCTCATCAGTCCTTTGCTGCCTCTTCCAGCATCTTTGCCGCTTTTTCGTGTGCTGATTTCTCTAATTCCTTGGATACCGCCATTCCGGATCTGTATAGCAGGAAAATTACCCATATAAACATCACAACTAAACCAATTCCTACAATCATTTGCCCTAAATTTGTATATCCACCTATATTTAAGCCCCTAAGAACACTTGTCAGGAACACAAACATTATCGTACCAACAATTGCATATACAACTCCTCTCACAGCAGTTTGCATATGTTCAACTTCTTCTTTACTTGCTCCGGATGCGCCACTTTTCACCGCAATCAATCCTCCGATAGCATTGGCAATATCTCTTATTTCTCTTAAAATCTTGTATGTAAAAAATACTAATGCCACAAATCCAACAATCATAATAATATTCGCCACGCTTAAACCCTCTGCAAGCATCAAACTTCCGCCTAATGGTATATATACAAGCATTGTAAAAATCCAAACCATTACTGATATTCCCCCATAGACAATAACCTTTGGTACACTATCTATAATTTCCCTTTTTGATTCAATCTCTACCCTTTCCGACTCTGTTAGTTCTCCCATTTTACATATTTTTTAAATTTTTTAATTAATATTTTTTTTAATTAATTAGTCCTTATATATTAAATATTAAATTTCCTTATTATTAAATTTATTTTTATATATTAAATTTATTAATTAGTCCTTAAATATTAAATTTCCTTATTGCCTTTTCTCAAGTATTATACTTATCTCCTTTGCGTTTGATATCATTGCCTGATTAATTCCCGCAATATATTTTACTCCGTTTTCAGCAGCCCCGTCTATTAGTCGCTGGGTTATTATCCCGTCAAAAACAATAGCATGTGGTTTTATGGACTGAATTGTTGTCAGCATATCCTTAATTTCAATTTCCGTTATCATTTTTATTTCCTTATCAAATAATTTTGCCATTAAACTGCCTTTGGTTTTCTGTAATTGTTCCAGCAGAATATTTTTTATTTTTATCTCGGGATCTTCCTTTGGTTCTTCCACAGGTGGTCTTTCCTGTGGTTTTACAGGTAACGGAAATGAATGTTCTCTTACCCGTTGTCCGGTTCCTGTTTCGGTCCGGTTTGTTTCTTCCTGTCTTAATTGTGCTGCAGGAATTTTCTTTCTTAATGCCATTATTATTTCTTTCTTTCCTAAGTCCTCAACCTCTCTTCCTCTTGGTGCTCTTGCAACATAGTCAATATCCGCTTTTTGAAGAAGCTCTTTCAATATAATATCCCCTCCCCTGTCACCGTCTAAGAACGCAATCGCGGACTTCTTTTTTGTTAATTCAGAAACCACATCGGGAACATTTGTACCTTCAACTGCAATTGTATTTTTAATATCCGCTTTAAGAAGATTTAAAATATCCGCTCTGCCCTCAACTATTATCATTATTTCAGATGTTTCTATTTCAGAACCCGCCGGAAGCCCTTTATAAGTAATAATCTGACTTGTCTGAACCATACCTCTAACTTCTTCTTCTATCTTTTGACTGTCCGGAATCTGTTCAATAATCATTTTTTTAACTAATTCTTTTGCCCGCTCAATTATTTTTTTTCTTTTGGCTGACCGTGTATCTTCAATATCTATAATTCTGATTGCCGCTCCGCATGGGCCGACTCTGTCAACCATCTCAACCGCAGAGGCAATAATTGATGTCTCAACAACATCTAAACTGGATGGCACAATTATTTTTCCCACTGACTTTCCTGCAACCGAATTTATGTTTACTTCAATTCTACCGATTCTTCCTGTTTTTTGCAGATCCCTGAGTTCCAGATCCTCTCCAAGCAAACCCTCGGCGTGTCCGAAGATTGCTCCTACAACATCCGGCTTATCAACTACTCCGTCTATTGACACATCTGCGTGTATAATATATTTTATCGTATCTGCTGGTGCTTTTGACATTTTTAAAATTTTTAGGATTTTATGTTTTAAATTTTCTATATAATAAATTAGAACGCCATATTAAATAAAAACTAAATAAAAAATTTTTAAATTTTGTTAATTATTTGTTTGAAGGTTTAATTTATTATATATAACTAAAAAATAATGAGTCTTATAGAGCCAATATTTGATTTTTGTGTCAATTTTATTGAGCAGGCAGGATATGCGGGAATAATTATACTTATGGCAATGGAATCAACAGCACTTCCGGTTCCAAGCGAGGTAGTTATGCCTTTTGCAGGATTTTTGGTTTATGACGGGAAATTAAATATGCTGGCAGTTATACTGACAGGAGCGATTGGTTCGCTTATAGGGTCACTATTTTCATATTATGTGGGCAAAATTTTTGGACGGGCATTTATTTTAAAGTATGGAAAATATGTATTAATAACCGGGGGGCATTTGACGACAACAGAAAATTTTTTCCAAAAGCACGGCGAAAAGGCGGTCTTTATAGCGAGGTTTGTTCCCGTTGTCAGGCATCTGATTTCTTTTCCGGCAGGAATCGCGAGGATGGACATTAAAAAATTTTCCTTATATACTTTTGTCGGCTCATTTATATGGTGCGGTATTTTGGTATATTTGGGATACCTCTTAAATCAGAACTGGTCTATGATTGAGCAATACACATCTATATTGGACTATGTATTTATTTTAGCAGTAATAATATTTGTTATATGGTTTTATCTGAAATTTAAAAATAATATGAAATTTAAATAATGTTTTATATAACAAAGTATGTGATTTTTATATAATAATTGTCAAATAGAATGAAGAATCGCACAATAAAAGAGAAGGAAACATCTTTTGCGTTTGATGACGAAAAAATAGAAAAGATTATAAAACAGGGCAGTAAATTCGGTGACTGTGAAATTTATGTGTATCAGGCAAACGGCACAACGGCAAATTTACATAAAAACACAGTCAGTTCAGTTGAAAGTGCAACCGGTTTTAATGTCGGATTCAGGATATTTACTGGCAAAAAACAGGGATATGTCTTATCAAATAAATTAGATGATGGCATTGTAAAAAGAGCGGTTACGATTGCCAAACTCTCAAAGCCGGTTGATTTTTACGGGCTTCCGGAGGCGAATAAAGAAAAATACAAAGATGTTGACAGAAAAATTCTGGATTTTGAGCCGGATGATGTCAGGGATTACCTTAAAATTTTTGATGAAAGGAATACATTGAGCGAAGGGTCTATTGATTACGGAATTGCATCGGGCAAAATTGTAAATTCGGAGGGTGTTGAATGCGAGGAGGAGACCTCTTTTTTCGGGGTAAGCGGATTGTGCATTAGCGGGAATTGTAATGCCAAAGACAAATCAACGGCAATTGATGAAAAAGAAGAACGGTTTTTATTTGATGTCGGAAATTTTATGGGAAATTTAAAAACAAAAGCAACGGACTCGTTAAATCCGGGAAAAATCAAAAAAATTCCCGATGTGGTTGTATTTAATCAGCAGACATTCAGCGAATTGCTCGCATTGTTTGTTAATAATTTTGATGCGGAGGCGGTTGACAAAGGTGAGTCATTGCTTGCGGGAAAAATTGGCAAAAGTATAGGAAATTTAAATTTGACAATAACTGATGAGCCGTTAATGAAAAAAGGCGTTAATTCTGCAACTTTTGATGGTGAAGGATGCAAAACAAGGGAAAATTTGCTGATGAAAGACGGAGTTGTCCAAAATTTTGCTTATGACTGGACTATGGCAAAGAAATTTAATGCTGAGCCGACAGGAAATGCAGCAAGATCAGGAGCAGGTAGTCCTTCCACAGGGTTTCACAATATTGTTATTGACAGCAGAAACAAAGTTAAGGAAATTTTTGACGAATATAAAAAGGCAATATATGTCTGTTCGGTAAGCGGAATGCACACGGCTAATTCTTCAACAACTGAATTTTCCGTTAAGGTTGACAGGGGCTTTTATGTTGAAAATGGCAACAAAATTCCGCTGAAAAATTTTCTGTTGAGTGGAAAGGTTATAGGTATGGAAATTTTGGGAATTGACAAAGATGTTGAAAACAGAGGCGGGATTTATGCACCGAATGCGGCATGCAAGGGAGTGAAGATAGTTGCCTAATTTATGATTTGTTATATAATTTTAATGAATTTTATTATATAATTTTTTATCGTACAGGAAAGTTCGTTTTATTAGTTCCTAACATCGCTAACGCTCGGATATTTTCAAAACTCTGCGTTTTGAAAATCGCACCAAGACACAGAGACACAAAGGAGTTATATTCTGTAACCTGGTGACTTTGTGTGAATGTTCTTCTGATTTTTTTATTATATGCCCTCAACGCATTTTATGGTCTAATCTATTTTCTCACTATTTACAAAAACAAACATAAGTAAAGCACATACAATTCCAATTGTTGACGCAAAAATAAAAGGGTAAATATATCCGAAATTATCCCACAGCATACCAGCAAATATATAACCCGGAAATACAAATAATCCGCTTATGGCATGATACAATCCAAGTGCCTTTCCTCTGTTTTCAACTCCGACAATATCTGTTGTAAATGCCCTTAACATAGCATGTGTTGATGACCAAAATAATCCGTACAAACCAAATATTAACATCATTGGAATTAATGAATTTGCAAAGACAATTCCAATATTTAAAAAGGCAAATAAAATATAACCTGCAATTATTATATTCTTTCTTGAAATTTTATCTGACAGCCACCCCATAGGATATGCAGTAATAGCAAATGTCAATGGAAAAAGCAGATAAATAAATGGAACATATACCATTTCAATATTCCCGGTTTTTACTAATTCTGCAACTCTAACCATTAAATAGAATACACCTATGTTTGCTAATGAAAAGATTGCTGATATTGTGATAAAATTTCTGAAATTTTTTTCTTTCAGCAAGGTCATTAAATTTTCTTTTGAATTTGCCGTTTTTAATGTCTTGTTTTGTTGTCCATTTTCCTTTCCTTTTTCTTTTACAAAGAACAATATTATGACACCTGCAAAAACGGCAATTCCGGCAATTAAAAAAATTTGCTGAAATGTTAAAGAGGTTATAAAAAAAAATGCGATAATTGTTCCGATAACTGCTCCGATTTGGTGAAGTGTTCTGTGTATTCCATAAGCTTTGCCCCGGTTTTCTTTGTTTACCGAATTTGTAAGAATGACATCTCTTGGAGCATCCTTCATTCCTTCTCCGATTCCGTTCATCGTTCTTAAAAATATTATTCCGTATAATGTCTGAACCGGAATTAGCAACAGTCGTGCTATTGGAAGTAAGGCATAGCCCATTATTGCGTATTTTCTTGCATTTTTTGTTTTATCTGATAAATACCCGGTACCAAAATTTGCCAAACTGCCTATACTTGCCATCAGACCTTCAATTAATCCCATTAATGACTTTGAGAATCCCAAACTATCATAATAAAATGGCAATACAATCATCAGCAGTGTTTTACTTAAATCATTTAACAAAGAGGTTGTACTTAAAAGCCATACATTTTTCCAGTTTTCCTTTTTTGCATTATTTTCAGTATTGTTTTTATTGGGAGTATTGTTAATCATTTTTACTTGTTGTTTTTAATTACTTCTTCTATAATTTTGTTTGTCTCAGTAACTCCTCTTTTTTGCAGATATTTTTCCGTAATTTTAATTGCGGACTTTCCATGCTTCTTGTATTTGTTATAAATTTCTTTTGCACCTTTTATTAAATCCGCCTCGGATATTTTTCGGGAGCCCGCCATTTTTACTTCTTCAAATTCGTTTTCATCTTCTTTCATCTCTTTTGGTTTTTCCACATCCACCATAATCTTTTCCTTTATGCTCTTTGTTATATTAGTATATTCATCCTGTTTTTGTTTTAGCATTACTTCATTTTTTTCAGCAATTTTTGGAAGATTTACCGGCTCTGTTGCTTTTTCCTCTTTCCTTATTTCTTTTGATTTTTCTACGACATCTGTTCTTTTTTCTGTTGTATCTTTTATTATATTATCTTCTGATATCTTTTTATCCGGTTCCTGTATTATTTTCTTTTTTTCCGTAGTTGTTTTTTCAGGTTCTATATTTTCCACCTCATTTTTTTCTTTTTTTAGCTCTTTTGGTTTTTCCGCAGTCACAGCACATCCTTCCTTCATTCCTTTTATTATCTCAGTATATTCATCCTGTTTTTGTTTTAGCATTACTTCATTTTTTTCAGCAATTTTTGGAATATTTATCAGCTCTGTTACTTTTTCTTTTTGCTCAGGATATCTTATTATGTTTTCCAGTTTATTTTCTTCTTCTTTATTATTATCCGGTTTTTCTATGACTTCTCCTGTATTTTCTTTTGTATCTTTTATTTTATCTTCTTTAAATTTAAATATTTTTTTATATGTGTCATCTTCAAATATTTTTTGTTCAAATATTTCTTTATCGGGTTCTTTTGCAGGTTTGTCTTTAACTACGGCATTTTCTTTTTTTATACTCTTTATCATATCTTCATATTCCTCTTCTTTTTGTTTTATTAGTATGTCTGTTTTTTCGGGTATTTTTGGAAGATTTATCCGCTCTGCTGCTTTTTCCTCTTTCTTTATCTCTCTTACTCTTTCAGTCACTTTTCCTACTCTCTCTTTTTCCTCATATTCTTTTTCTTTTTGCGTAAAGTAACTTAATTTTATTCTGGCTTTTTCAATTTCTTCCGGAAGATTTTTGCTTTCTTCTTTCTGTTTTTCAATAGTTTTTTCAGGTTTTTCTATAGTTATTTCTTTTTCTTTAATTTTCTTTTCATATTCATCCGTTTTTTTTGTTTTTGTCTTTTTTTCTGTCTTTATTTTTTCATTTTCCGCTTTGAGTTTTTCAACTTGTTCTTTCAAGTTCATATATTCTTCCCTGAATTTTTCATATAGGAATTTATCCTTTATTGCTTCTCTGATGAATTCTGACTTATTCTTTATAAAGGATAATATTTTTAATGTTTCTTCGTTAACATTTACACAAATAACCTTGCTTTTTTCAGAATGCATCTTTGTATCGGACATTTTTAAATTTAAATTATGTTTAATTTATGACTTTATAATTATGACCTTGTATAATTATAACTTTATATAATTGAGAATTTATATAATTAAGAGTTATGACTTTATATAATTAAGAATTCGGATTATATAAAGAATGTCAAATCAATGTCAGGAAAATATTGTTATTTTATTTATTTTATAAATATGTAAAGTATGCCTTTTTCTCTCCTGAACATGTCAGACATATTTCTTTGTCTTTACTCAAAAATGACTCTCCGCAAATTTTACAAATTTTTGCAGGAAGATATTCTACTTTTGCAGGTATATTAACATGTACCTTTTTATAACCGAAAATTTCAAATTTGTCTGCAATGTCCATGTATTCATAGAAAATTTTTCTGTTGCTTAACGACCTTATTTTTGCATCCGTATGTACAATATTGTCTCTTGTTCTTGTAAAAAATTTATAAATTTCACCATCTTTGTTCAATTTTTCCAGGTTTATAAAAACCCTTACTCCATTTCCGTCTTTTCTGTCATATAATGCATAAGCAAATTTTCCATCTGCCTTTACTATGTGCATATATCTGTTGCCAAGCGTTAAATGCATCAGTATTTGAAAGACATCAGGCAAACACCAATCCGTCTCGCAGACAACATTAAATCTTACAGGGTTTCCTTCTTTTTCTTTAAATTCTTCATAAAATTTCTTTAATCCGAAATCAAGCATATAAACACCGATGATTATTCCGGGCGTATACTTACATTTCCCGTGAAATTTTATTGCTTCCTTAACAGCATTTTCTATTGAGCCGAATTTTTTTTCGATATCGGTCATTTTTAAAGGTTTATCAAAAACTTATCATATAATTAAAATTCGTTATTTATATTTTAAATAATCAAAAAACAATTAAGAACTAAATGCTAAATAATAAAAAAATAGGTAACTGCTCCCGGGTAGGAATTACTGAAAATCTATACTGAAAACTACAAGTTTTCAATCTTTAAAAATCTGCAAGATTTTTAAATACTGAAACCTAAATTACTTC
>JAGWDQ010000025.1 GCA_018260615.1 Candidatus Altarchaeum sp. | reverse complement strand
GTGAGGACTTTAAAAATTTTCTCGTCATACCCTCATTAATAAACGCACATACACACATCGGCGACTCGTTTGCAAAAGACGCAGTTCAAAATTTAAATGTTAAAGAGTGCTGTGGAAAGAACGGGAAGAAGTGGGAACTTTATAAAAATGCAGGTCAGCGGGAAATTTCGGATGCGATGAAGGACTCATGCTTACAGATGCTCGATTCCGGAATTTCAACCTTTGTTGATTTTAGGGAATTTGGAATGAATGGAGTTGAGCAATTAAAAAAAGTCATAAAAGATATTCCGCTCAATGCAAAAATTTTAGCACGGGATGTCCAAATTGATGACATGGATTATGTTGACGGGCTCGGATTAAATTTATATGAGCTGAAAAATTTTGAAATTTACGAAGAGATTATAAAATCCGCCAAAAGGCGTAAAAAAATATTTGCAATTCATGCAGGTGAAGCGGAAGGCGAAATTGCAGAAGCAATGAACCTAAAAATTTTGCCCGATATAATTATTCATTTTTTAAATCCGGACGAAGAACAAATTAAAGCCGCAGGAAGAAACAAAATAACAATTGTTTTATGTCCGGGAAGCAATGCTATTCTTAAATGCGGAATTCCGAATTTAAGGCAATTAGCAGATGCAAAAATTAATGTGTGTTTGGGAACGGACAATGTGATGCTGAACTCTCCTGACTTATGGACGGAAATGGAATTCACTTACAAAATTTCATCCCTTTTTGACTTTGTTGAACCAAAAGAAATTTTAAAAGCGGTGACAATAAATCCTGCAAAAGCGTTAAATTTAAACAGCGGAATCATAGACAAAGGAAAGGTTGCAGACATTATATTTATCAATAAAAATAGTCCGAATTTAAAGCACAGTAAAAATTTAATAACAAGTTTGGTAAACAGGTGTAAAAGTAGTGATGTAAGTAAGGTTATGACCGGGGGAAAATTTGTAAAGGATTTATAAATTTAAACAATAGGATTAAGAAGGCGAGCAATAAGATTAAGAAAAATTTTTTAGACCAAATTTCCAAGAGAAATATAGTTTATATTTACTTTTATCTTATTTGCTTCATCTCTAATGTCGTGGTCAGTAGTTAAAACAAGGGCATGTCTTTTGTTGGCGACTGCTAATATAAAGCAATCAACTAATGAAAATGTTTTCGGATATTTTGCTTTAATTTTACCTGCATATATAGCATCATTATCATCTAATGAATATAATTCTGTATTCAACGATTTCACCCACAAAATTTTATCTACTACTTTTTTATCTCCGAATTTTTGAACATTTTTATAATACATTTCGGAAACAACCGGCTCAATCAATATCAAAAGTGCTTTTTTATTTCGTATCTGATTCCAAATTTGCGACCACTGTTCCGGAATGTTATTCCACAAGAGACGAGATAAGGCATTTGTATCAAGAAGATACTTGTTCATTCTTTCTTCTTAACCGGACATACCGTTCGAATTGTTGCTAACATACATTCAAAATACACCTCCGCTTTCTTTCTTAACCGGACATACCGTTCGAATTGTTGCTTTTCCATTCTCATTTTCAACAACTTCCAGACAACCATCTTCGTCTTTTGATATTATCAAAAACTCACCCGGAGCAAGTTTTTCATATATTGGTTCTTTTTTCTTTTTTCTTACCATTTTAAAATATTTAAATATAAAAAAATTA
>JAGWDQ010000024.1 GCA_018260615.1 Candidatus Altarchaeum sp. | reverse complement strand
ACCAAACTACCCTACGACCCCGATAAAACACAAGCAGATAAAATTAAGGTATAAAATTAGAACACATAAAATTATAAATTTCTATCAAAATAAGAATTTAAAAAAATCAGAATAATACTCACACATACTGAAACCTTCGGTTTCAATCTTTAAAAAACTACAAGTTTTTTAAAAAGCCACAAAGTCACAGAGCAACATTGCCCTTTGTGTTTCCGTGTCTTGGTGTTAGAGAACAATAAAACGAACTTTCCTGTACGATAAAAAATTTTAATGGGGTCGCCGAGATTTGAACTCAGGTCTCTAGCTCCCAAAGCTAAAAGGATAACCAAACTACCCTACGACCCCATTTTTTTTGATTAATTTTGTGAATTTTAAATTTTTTCCGCCAGCGCTTTTCTTAAAAGGGCTGAAGTTATAACCAAACTACCATACGGCCCCAAAAAAATAATCGGAAATTTAATTCAAAATTTACAAATTTCTGTCAGGTATCTCTAAAATATGTGCATTTGGTAGTTTTGTAACAGGATTTTTTGCAAGCAATGCTTTTCCTCCCGTCGGAACTAATAATGGTGTATTACACGCTAAACAATTCACCTTTGTTTTTGCACATCCGAAGACCACCTGTTTGTTGTCGCAGTGATTACATTGCACATACAAAAATCTGCTTCTTACCTTTCTGCTCTTAATCATTTTAAATTTTAAATTTATTAACCGAATAAATTAGAATTATAATATTAAATTTACAATCAATATCAAAAACAATTAAAACAATAAATTTTATAACTCCCAAATTTTACAATGTCTGAATTTCTCCGCCTTCTCTTTCCTGACTTATTATCCCTTCCTTAATCCGTATGATTCCGTTTTTCATTCCTTTTCCAACAACTCCGCATCTTCCTTTGATTAAAATTTCTCCGCCTTCCATTCTCTCGCCAATATTGTTTCCTGCGTATTTTTCAACTGTGATTTTTCCGTCGAGCATTCTCAGTCCGACAAAATTTCTGCATAAGCCGTTAATTAAAATTTCTCCGCCTTCCATTCTCCATCCGACATAATCACCATAGACATTTCCCCTGATTTCAATCCTTCCTCCGACCATACCTTCGCCAACATTTCCCAATGCATCTCCCTCAACCTTTATCTCTCCGTCATAGATATTTTTCCCGAGATACTCTCCGGCATTTTTAACTAAAATTTTTCCGTTTTTCATTTCCATTCCGATATAGTCAAAATTTTTTTCAATAAGCAATGTTTCTCCTCTTATTGCAAGTTTTTCCGCTGCAACTGATGTCAAATATCCTACGATTGTTTTCTCCAAAATGGTTAAAGGAGTTACATTATTTAAAATTTTTTTAATGTCATCAATACCTAAATTTACCTTTAAAATTTCATCTTTATCTGCCTCTTTATACTCAAAAAGTAATTTCAAACGTTCAAAATTTTCGTCCCTGTATTTATCTTCTTCTTTTTCTTTCTGTCCCGTAACAAAAAATTTATAAATATCGCCCTTAATCTGCTCTCCGGCTCTTTTACTCTCATTTACATAGTCAATTCCTTCTATTTTCTTTACATCTACTTCACCATAAATTTCCCGCATAATATTGCTCAACGGAATTTTATTGTTTTGAGCATCGTTTTTTTCATTATTATTCTCCGGATTATATGCATCTTTCTTTGCAGTTCCAAATTTAAGTGAGGTGATTTCTTTAATCACTTCTTCGCTTACTT
Organism: Candidatus Altarchaeum sp.; assembly: GCA_018260615.1. GTDB lineage: Archaea > Altiarchaeota > Altiarchaeia > Altiarchaeales > Altiarchaeaceae > Altiarchaeum. The sequence continues at coordinate 10,925 of JAGWDQ010000024.1, read as the reverse complement.
CCTTAGTGACATCAACATTGTCTGCTATACTGATACTCTCTTTTTTGGGCGCCGCATTTCTTTCTTCCCATTCGTTAATGTTTTTAACCGCTTCTTCCGCATATCTTTTAATATCATAGTCACTTATTGGCGAGGTCTCCCGTGAAGAACTTTCAGTATGTTTATTTTTAGTATATTTTTCAACGCTGACATTTTCGCTCCTGTTTGCTGTTTTATCCGCTATTTTTGCCTCAATTTTTCCACCCCTTATTCCGTCTCCCAAACACATCCCTGCAATTCCATCAATTTTAATATTTCCGCCGGACATTTTCTGTCCTGCAAACATCCCCACATTTCCGAGAATATGTATGCTTCCGCCGGACATTTTCATCCCGACAAAATTTCCTCCGTTCTTTACAGTTATATTTCCTTTTTCAAGTTCAATACCTGCATAGTCAACTGATTTATCTGACCGGACAGAAAAATTTCCTAGTGTCTCTGCAGCAATGGTTGTCAGATAACCATAAACAAGTTTGTATTTTTCCGTGTTTGGATTTTTCTTATAAATTTTTATTTTTAGAGAGATTAATTTTGTGTCTTTTTTATCCATAGAAAGTGAATCTTCTTCATCAATCTTTTTTTCAAGAAACAGTAATATTTTGTTAAACAATGCTTCATCCGGCAATTCATTATTTATGGACTTCCTTAATTTCGGCAAAATGTTTTTGATGCTTGCTTTTGTTATTTTTGTATTCTCATTTTCACTCAAAAATTTCTCAAAATACACATTATATTTGTCGTCATCTGCCAAGTCCATTTCCTTATTAGAAACTCCGTATCCTTTTGTATTTCTCCACTCTTTTGTTTATTCTTTAGGTTTATTTTTCTTTTGGCTTACATCTTTCAGCTTTTTCTCGGACTTTTTCTTAACGATTTTCAGGCGAAAGAAATTTTCCCGCTCTGCCTCTTCAAGTTTTGCTTTTATATCTTTTTGTGTTTTTAATAACTGGGGGATCAATATGTGTTCAAGAGAATTTACCCTTCTTTTTGTTTTTATGACCTCCTGTGCCAGTCGTTTTATTGTTTCTTCTGTTTGAATAAGTAATAACAGATCTTCTTTTATCTTTTCAAATCTATCAACACAATTATCTATTGATGAAGAGGTCATTACAATACCATATTCAATTTTTCCCATACTTTCCCTGTCAAAATTTATCTTCGGAAGTTTCACGCCACCGACTGATTCATAATTTATATTTAGTTCCGGCATCTCGCCGGCAGAGTCACCGATTGTTTTTACCTCCAGGGGCCCTCCCATCGCCTGTGCGGTTATTATTGACTGCTGCCCGCTTTTTATATTTTCATGAATTTGCGGCCTGACATCTGCCATGTTCTTTGCAATTTTAAAAATTTCCATCATTAAAGCATCTCTTTTCTTTTTAAGCAAACTGTGTCCCTTTTGTGCTAATTTTATTTTTTGCTTTATTCTAAGCAGTTCCATCCGTGTCGGACTGACTTGTTTTGCCATTTTAAATTTTTAATTAAATTTTTAAATTTTGGTTTTAATTAAATTATTTTTAAATTTTTTATCTTAAATCGGGTAATTCTTTGTTCTCATTTCTCTTACCATAAGAGTTGGATAGCATGTGCTTTCATCTTACTTGAAACGGCATATTTTAATTTTTCAAACTCTTCTGCAATAATGCTTCTGCCAACATTTTATTTTTATTCAGCAATATAAATTAAACTTATATAATAAATAATTTAAATTCTCTGTATGCAATTTTATTTGTTTTACACCTAATTTTATTACTATCTGCAAACAACAATGAAACAGTCCTTAAAAATATTTTTGGGAGAAATTTTGAACGACGATGAAATTAAATTAATGAACCGGTCCTTTGATGTCATCGGAGATATTGCCATAATTGAAATTCCTCCGGAACTTGAAGCAAAGAAAAAAGAAATAGGAAAAGCATTGCTAAATTTTAAACACATCAAGGTTGTTGCCGCCAAAGCAGGCATTTTTGAAGGTGAATACAGGACAAGAAAGCTTGAAATAATTGCAGGAGAGAACAGAAAGGAGACAATACATATAGAATTCGGGTGCAGATATTTGCTAAATGTTGAAGAGGTATATTTTTCTGAGCGTCTCGGAAACGAACGGATAAGAATAGCACAGCAGGTAAAGGAAGGAGAAAAAATTTTAGTTATGTTTGCAGGTGCCGGACCTTATCCGATTTTAATTGCGAGGACGAAAAAAACGGAAAAGAAAAATGTTGAAATTTATGCGATTGAATTAAATCCTGTTGGCTATAAATATATGGTTGAGAATGTGCGGCTCAACAAAGTAAATGTAAAGTGTATATTGGGAGATGTCAAAACCGAAACACCAAAACTCGGACTGAAATTTGACAGGATAATTATGCCTCTGCCAAAAGATGCGGGAAATTTTTTGGATACGGCATTAAATGCGCTCAATGAAGGCGGAATTATTCATTACTATGGCTTTTCGAATAATAAAGAAATTTTTGCGAAAGAAATTAAGAACAGATGTGAATATTGTGGTTATGATGTGGAAATTTCAGATGTCGTCGCCTGCGGTGCTTACGGCCCGGGAATTAATCGTGTTTGTGTTGATTTGAAGATAAACATAAAACAGACAAACCAGATATATTCAACAACGGTAAAAACAGCGTTTTTTATAGCACGAGGTTTTCAAAGCTTTTTGAAAAATTCAAAGTATAGCGAGCAACCATAGCGATTTCAAAAAAGTCATTAAAATTTCAAAAATTTAAAAAAGATCATTCTGTGGAGTTGTAAAGTATAACAAATAAAAATTTAGAAAATTAGAAAAATTTGCCGAGGGCGTGACTTGAACACACGACCTCCAGATATCTCAGCGCCATTGGTTAATTTTAAAATTTAATTTTTATAAAATTTTAATTTACTTATGAGTCTGGCGCTCCAACCAACTGAGCTACCTCGGCATTAAATTTATTTATTTAATAATTATGTTTAATAATTACTTTTGGCTAAAATTAAAATGCTTTTAAGTTAAAAAAAATGCTGCAAAATTTAAAAATTTCGGCAATTCAGATGAATATCCATGAAAATGTATCTGGAAATTTAGAAAATGCCGTGGAACTGACTGAAAAATGTGAAGGTGATATTATCGTCCTGCCGGAATTATTCACAACGGGATTTACTAAACATTCTTCATATTTTGCAGAAAATAAATATAGTGGAATAAGTTTCCTGACACTTAAAGAAATTTCAAAGAAAAGAAAAAATTTAATCATCGGCGGGCTCACAGAGGAAAATAAGGGCTGCGGGGATAAACCGTTTAATACGGCAGTTGTTTACAACAGCGGAAAATTAACCGGAAAATACAGAAAAATTCATCTGTTCAAATACGGCGATGAACACCTTTACTATTCGGCAGGAGACAAAATTTTTACCTGTAAATTTGAAAGGACTAAATTTAAAACCAAAATAGGTGTGATGCTTTGCTATGATTTGAGATTTCCTGAAATGGCAAGAGAAATTATGAAGCAGGGTGCAGAAATAATCTTTGTTCCCTCAAATTTTCCGGATGAAAGAAAGGAACACTGGAAGACACTTTTGAAGGCACGGGCAATAGAAAATTTATGCTATGTTGCAGGAGTGAATGCTTATGAAATTCACAACAATTGTATTGACGGGAAATTTGGAAATAGTGCCTGCTACGACCCGTGGGGAAATTTAGTTAAGGGAAAAACAAAATGTCTTAAGGAAGGAAAAATTTTTGAGTTTGAGCTCAATATTGAAAAGGTAAGAAAGATAAGAAATAAGTATAAATTTTTAGATGATGTTGTAATTTTATAGCGCTTTAATAAATGTTTAATAAATCCGATAAACGCGCTTGTAGTCTAGTGGTAGGACTTCGGCTTCCCAAGCCGAAAACTCGGGTCCGAATCCCGGCGAGCGCATTAAATTTAAAGATAAAAAATACTCACACAAAGTCACAAAGTCACCAAGTTACAGAATATAACTCCTTTGTGTCTTTTTCAAAATCAACAGATTTTGAAAATCTCCGAGCATTTCAACGAAGTTGAAATCTCCGAACGATTGTGAGGTGATTTCAAACTTGTTTGAAATACACGAACGGAGTGAGCGTAAGAGCGAGGTGACTGTGTCTTGGTGTGAGGAACTAATAAAAAACTTATACTTTATAGAATAGAAATAAATTTTAAAATGACTAAAAGACGAGAAAAGACAGGCATACTGCCTTTCGCATCGGCGATTGCACTGCTGTTAATTTTATCAATATTAAATTTAAGTGTTTCGGCTTTGGATATTTCAGGTAATTTCAGTGATGTCCATTTAAACAATCTAAACAATTCAGACAATTCAAATTCCACATGCAAAGGCATATCAATCTACTTTTTTTACGGGGAAGGATGCGCTCATTGTGCGGCAATAGAGCCGATGGTAAAGGCAATATGTACACAATGCGACATTTCATTTAAAAGTTATGAGGTTTATCATAACGCAACTAATCAGGCACTTTTAAATGACTTTATGGAAAGATACTGTATTCCGGCAAATGAGTCCGGCGTACCTGCGATTTTTGTCGGGGACTCGGCATTAATCGGAGATGAGTCAATTGCTAAAAATTTAAAAGACGCCATAAAATTCGCAAAACAAAACGATGTCCATGCAGAGATTTATGAAGGAAATTGCACCGTTCCGCCACCTCCACCGGTCACTATTTTAACTGTAATTGGCGCTGCAATTATTGATTCAATTAATCCCTGTGCGATGGGAGTCCTGATTATTTTTATTACATTTATGATTTCTTCGGCAAATTTTTCAAGGAGACGGATGGCAATTTACGGCTCAATTTATATTATGGCGGTCTATCTTACATACTTCCTCGCTGGAATTGGAATATTAAAATTTCTAAATTTTATCAACAATCTGGGCTTTATAATTTTTGTCAATGCTTTGGTTGTTATAATTCTGTTAACCAGCGTTTTGCTTGCTTTTAGAGACACTTATATATCATTAAAAAAGAACGGCGAAAAAAATTTATGGCTTGCAATTCCAAAGTCAGCAAAAGGAACGGTTGAAAAGTACATAAAAAAAGGAACTTTGCCGGCAGTAATTATTCTGGGAATCCTCGTGGCAATGGTTGAACTTCCATGCACGGGACAGGTATATCTGGGAATTTTGACGATTTTGAACACCATGGACTTTAACTACGGAATTTTACTTTTGGCAATCTACAATTTTATATTTGTCCTTCCGCTTATTATAATTTTATCTCTTGCTTTATTCGGAAGAAATTTATCCAAAATAGAGGAAACATGGCTTGTAAGATATTTAATCGGATGGCTTATGTTAATTCTTGCCATAATTTTAATTAACGAAAATTTTAAATTTTTAAATTTCAGCATTGTGTTGCCAGTTACCTTTTCTTATGCCGGATTTTTTATCTTTGCGAGCATCTCAATAATTGTCCTGTTTATCCTGTTTTCAATTTTGCGGCCAATCGTTAAAAAACGAATTAATATCTGGTATTGTGCATATTGTTATGCCTGCGCTCTGGCATGGATTTTCCTCACAGTCCTTTATATGCTCGGGGTTGATGTTCCGAAAATTTTAATTGCGGCATTAATCGGAATGTCGCTTACCGGAATATGGGAGGAATTTAAGAAATTTAATTTTAAGTATTTCGGACTATTCACAATATTCATAACGGTTTTCGGAATAACATTAATTTATACGTTGCTTATTGACTATAAATTTGAGTTCCTGCTTTTAGTTTTGGTTTTGTTTGTAATGGACGGAATAATCGTATTGAAAAATTTTGAAATTAAGAAAATTTCGGCTGAAAAGGAAAAATTTAAGAAAGAGATAAAGAAGGATGAAATAAAAAAAGAAGAAACGGGGAAAAAAGAAGAAAAGGAAGAAGAGAAAAAAAGTTTAAGGGAAATGCTTGACCATTGCTGCGATTAAATTTAATTATTTGTGTCTAAATTTTATATTTTTATACGAGTGATTTCGCTTTGTTATTTTTTATTAATTTGTTTTAAAAATTAATTATTTAATATAAAAATGTTAAGTGAAGTGTTAACTGGAGTGAACAGAACAGAACAGATATGGCTCAACGCCAATAAGGAATTAAGTAAACTATGTCATATCGCTAAAAACCTATACAATGAAGCAATTTACATCATCAGACAGGAGTTCATTAAAACCGGGAAGTGGATAACATATAGTCAATTGTATTATTTGTTAAAGAATAGTGAGAATTTTAAACAATTGCCAGCTGCAACAGCACAACAAATTTTGATATTGGTTGAGAAAAACTGGAAAGCATTCTTTAAGGCAATGAAAGAATACAGAAAACATCCGGAAAAGTTTAAAAACAAACCGGCACTACCCAAATATAAACCTAAAGATGGTGAATTTATGTTGTTGTTTACAAATCAGCAAATTAAAGTCGTCTCAAATAAAGTTGAATTTCCCAAAAAAATAGATATTGAAGTTAAAACACGATTGCCTGATGAAACAGTTCTTGGAACTTCATCTATTGTTCCAAAAGGTGTTGGCTTTATGCTCAATATTGTTTATAAAAAGGCAATTAAACCGTTAATAGAAACAACTAAAAATATTTTGGGAATTGATATAGGACTTAACAATATCGTAACTATTGCAGATAATATTGGTAAAATGCCAATTATTGTCAAGGGCGGAATTGTTAAGTCAGTCAATCATTTCTACAACAAAAGAAAGGCAGAAATACAATCAAACTATGATTTGAGCGGAATCAAAGGACGGACAAAACAACTGAACAGATTATTGGTAAAAAGGGATTTTAAAATAAAGGACTTTTTTCATAAAGCAAGCAGAAAAATCATAGATTACTGCAAAACAAACAGCATAGATACAATAGTAATCGGACACAACAATGACTGGAAGCAAAAAATTGATATCGGCAAGAAGAACAACCAAAACTTTGTATCTGTTCCTTTCAATAAACTGATAGAAATGCTCAAGTATAAAGCAGAGGAGGAAGGAATCAAAACAATAATTGTTAATGAAGCACATACATCTAAATGTAGTTTTTTAGATGATGAAACGATAAAGCATCATGCTCGGTATTTAGGAAAGAGAATTTGCAGAGGATTGTTTAAAACATTATCGGGCAAAATCATAAATGCTGATGTAAATGGTGCTTACAACATAATAAAGAAAGCAATTCCAAATGCGTTCGCAAATGGAATACAGGGTGCCGGGTGTCACCCAGTTAGATTGGAGGTATATTGAAAATTTAACAAATTCGCATTCTGAAAAGAAAGCGAAATCACTCGCTATCTGGAAAATGCTTGTAAATGAAATGGAACTGCTTGAATAAGAGATTATGGAGAAAGATCAAAATGTTGCTTTACAAATTCGTGAGGCAAGAGAAGCATATCAAAAAGGCGAGTATGTGACTATTGAGGAATATATAAATAAACGTAATAAAAGAATAGTTAAGAAGCGCAAAATATGAGTTACGGTTATGATAAATAAGGGTTTAATTTAATAAATTTTACAAATGATGAAAAAATCAAAAAAAATACAAATTGAGAATATAGAAATATCGGTTTTTACTAAAAAACAGGATGATTTTATTTCATTAACTGATATGGCAAGGTTTAAAAATGCTGAAACAACCGGATTGGTTATTTCTCACTGGCTGAGTACCAGATATACTATTGAGTTTATGGGATTATGGGAGCAAATTAACAATTCATTTTTTAATGTTACGGAATTCAGTAACATTAAAAATGAAAGTGGTAGTAATGGTTTTGTTTTATCAGCCAAACAATGGATTGAAAAAACCAATGCTGTGGGGATAATTTCTAAAACCGGACGATACGGCGGAGGTACTTTTGCTCATAAAGATATTGCTTTTGAGTTTGGTTCATGGATTTCGCCCAAATTTAAATATTACTTAATAAAAGAATTCCAGCGACTTAAAGAAGATGAAAATAAACGATTGAATTTAGAGTGGAATCTGCAGCGAACTCTTGCAAAAGTAAATTACCATATCCATACCGATGCCATTAAAGAAAATTTAATTCCAGCAGAACTTACAAAAAATCAAATTTCGGTCGTTTATGCTAATGAAGCTGACCTGCTAAATGTAGCATTGTTTGGTAAAACAGCTCAACAATGGCGAATCAAAAATCCAAATGCAGAAGGAAATATCCGGGATATGGCATCCATCGAACAATTGGTGGTTCTTTCAAATATGGAAACTATTAATTCCGTATTGATTTATCAGGGTTTGTCACAAAGCGAAAGGTTAATTCAATTAAACCGAATTGCCATTACACAAATGAAATCATTATTAGGAAACAAAAATTTAAAGAATCTGGAATTAATATGACTCCTGAATAAATAAAATCAAAAATACGAGTAGCATTACCTACTTTTGCCAAAATAAGAAAAAAAATATGAAACTTCCAAAATACCATCCACGTTATGAGTCCTTAAAAATAAGAGAAAATTTAGTCAAGGGCTTTAAAGAGGGTTATGTAGCAATAAACGGATTAATCGCTCAGGGAAGAGGAGAATGTTTTGATTATTTGTTTAATGAAAAAACACAAAATTTTGCAGCAGAGGCGGAAAGAGCAGCGGTTGCATTGCTTTTACTTTCAAAAAGTCCTGTAATATCAGTCAATGGCAATGTTGCAGCATTATGCGGCAGAGAAATTTGTAAATTAGCAAAAATTTTAAAATGTCCGATTGAGATAAATTTATTTTACTGGACAAAAGAAAGAGAGGAAATAATTGAAAAAAAATTAAGGAAATTTTACTCTAATGTTTTAACTGAAAAGACAAAGAAAATTCCAAATCTGGATTCAAAAAGAGCAAATGTCAGCGAGTATTTTTATAATGCCGATGTTGCTTTAATTCCCTTGGAGGACGGAGACAGAGCGGAAGCATTAGTTAAGATGAAAAAGAATGTTATAGCAATTGACTTAAATCCATTGTCCCGTACATCTCAAAATGCAACCATAACTCTTGTTGATAATATTGTAAGGGCAATTCCCAATATGATAACCTTTGCAGAAGAGATGAAAAATTTAAGCAAAGACGAACTTGAAAGAATTGTCAAAAATTTTGACAATAAGAAAAATTTAAAAGATGCGATAAACTTTTTGAAGGAAAAAATTTAACAAATGCTCACACAAAGCCATAAAGTCACCAGGTTACAGAATATAACTCCTTTGTGTCTCTGTGTCTCCGTGTGAGGATAATAAAACGAACTTTCCTGTACGATAAAAAATTGGAAAAATTTAACTTTTTATATTTTCAATCCCCCTCCATAACTCCTTAAATATTCAATTTCATCATCATTAAATTTGTAAGTGTTAACAAAGTCCTCCTCCTTATTTTTCCCTTTTTTAAGCAGGATGGAAAATAACAAAATGTAGTCCTTTGCCAGTCTCGGAGGAATGTGCAAAAACGGAGAAATTTTTCTTCCGATCTCCCGCTTCATATTTTTATCGCCCTTTGCTCTGCTCATCTTTGAGAGAAACGAAGGAAATTTATACCTGACAAACGAAAAATTTACCTTATTCTTTGCCGTGCTTATGCCTGCAATATATTTATTTACATATCTTAAAAATCCCCAGTATTGCCTGTTTGTGATTCTGCCGAGAAAAATATCTGCTCTTGAAATCAGATAGTATGCCTGACAAATTTCGTCTGATGTCTTATACTCCTCGGGAATATTTTCATCAAACCACAACAGCATATTTCTCGGCTCTTCGTCAATCTCATTGTAGGCATCCATTGCCTCGGATAAATTTCTTGCCTTAAAAATCCTCTGAAGTCCTTTGAATATGTCAATCGTCACATCTCTTGTTTCAAGGACTAAATCGGTCTCCAAAATTTTCTTTCTCCCTGTTGCCGCAACCTCAAAGTCAATTATTGCACTTCTTATGTTTCCGCTGGCATTTTTTGAAATTTCGTCTAAAATTTTTTTATCAACGGCAATTCCTTCGGCAATGCCGATTTTTTCAAGGACTTTTGAGACCTGCAGGTATGTTGGTTTTCGCATTTCTATGGATTTGCAAAATTTTGTAACGCCCTGAAATTTTTTGTTTCTGGCATCAGTTGTTGTCAGTATTATGGGATTTTTTGAGGTTGCGATAAAATTTAAAATTTCCTTAAAATTTATGGTTTCGGCATTATCTATAACGAGCAGCCGTTTGTTAAACAGTCCTGACATCTGGGTGTAGGATTCAAAGTGCTGGATGTTTTCTTTATTAACATATAAAATTTCATAATTGTATTCGTTTGCGAGGGCATTTATTAAAGCGGTTTTTCCGATGCCGCTGTCGCCGGAAAGCATAAGTGCGGTTTTTACTTTTGTGCTTTTTTTGCCTGCTTCTGATTCTACACTTTTAAGCCATTCGGTTATTTCTTTGGCTGCGGGTTTGTCGGTAATATCATCAGGCCTTTTCGGAGCGTATTTTTCAGGGAACATTTTAAATTTAGTATGTGAATTAGAATAGGAACAATAAATTTTTTGTTTTGATAATGAAAGGATTATTTATGATTTAGATTATTTATCACCATTTTAAAATTTTTTCTAATACAATATCAACAGCACTGCAATCTTCCTTTTCTATTGCAATTTGTAATTTTTTAAGATTTTTTGAATATTTCTTTACCAAAGCAGGAGGTGTAATCTCTTGTATAAATCCGCAGAGGTACATTGCATCCTCCCAATGATCTAAACTGGCTGCCTGCCATAACCTGCCTAAATTGAAAATAAAAATGTTGTTAGGTGATTGTATATCTGTTTTCATTTTTCTCTAAGATATTTCCAATATTTCTTTTTTAACACCGATTTTCGCAAAGTGTTTAAGTATTATAATTACACCCTATTTTTTACT
>JAGWDQ010000023.1 GCA_018260615.1 Candidatus Altarchaeum sp. | reverse complement strand
GGACACAAAGGAGAAATATACTGAAAATTCTTTGAGAATTTTCAATCTTTAAAAAATCTGTGAGATTTTTAAATACTGAAAACTACAAGTTTTCAATCTAAAAAAATCTGTGAGATTTTTAAATACTGAAAACTGTACTGAAAATCTGCAAGATTTTCAATCTTTAAAAATCACCTCGCTTGTGCTCGGAGATTTTAAATACTTCGTATTTAAAATGCTTTAAGCATTTTTAAATGAGATTTTCAATTTTTTTAAAATCTCTTGATTTTAAAATACTCTGTGGCTTTGTGTCTTTGTGTGAATATTTTGTTTAACTCTCAACAATCTCTCCGTCCCTGATTTTTATTATTCTTCCCGCTGTATTAGCAATATTCAAATCATGAGTAACTATAATCAGAGTTATTCCCTGTTTGTTCAAGTCCTTTAAAATTTCCATAATCTGCATTCCGCTCTTTGAGTCCAGATTTCCAGTTGGTTCATCTGCAAGTATGATTTTCGGATTATTTGCCAAAGCTCTTGCTATTGCTACTCTCTGCATCTGTCCCCCCGAAATCTCGCTGATTTTATTGTTTTCCTTTCCTTCTAATCCAACCTGTTTAATTAAAAATTTTGCCCTTTCTTCTGCTTTCCTGCTGTTTATATTTTCAAATCTCATCGGCAGAGTAATATTTTCCAGAACAGTCAGGGAATTTATCAGATTGAACTGCTGAAAAACAAATCCGAAAATTTTTCTCCTTAGTATTGCTTTTTCATCGTCACCCATCTTTGAAATTTCCTTATCGTAAATGTAAATTTTTCCATCTGTCGGAGAGTCAATTGTAGAAATTAAATCAAGCAATGTTGATTTCCCGCATCCGCTTGCCCCGGTAATACTGATAAATTCACCCTCATCTATGCTTAAATTTATTCCCTTTATTGCTGAAAATTGATTCTTCTTTCCTTTGTTAAAAATTTTTTGTAAATTTTCTGTTTTTATGGCAAGCATTTTATTCGTATTTTAAAGCGATAATCGCATCAACTTTTGCCGCTGTCCAGGCAGGATAGACAGAAAATATCGTGCTTAATCCGACCGAAAACAAAAGTCCTACGAATATTAAATTTAATGTCATTGCAGCAAACGGTATCATTAAAGACAGGATATAAATTCCCAAAAATGACAGTGCTATTCCTGTTATTCCGCCGACTAATCCGAGCATAACCGCTTCCTGTAAGAATTGTTTTAATATCATGCCTTTTGTTGCCCCTATTGCTTTCATTATTCCTATTTCTCTCCTTCTTTCCGAAACGCTCATAAGCATCGTATTGGCAATTCCAATTCCGCCGATTAACGCAGAAATTCCCCCTATAACATAAGTCATAAGACCAATTTGAGAAGTCATATCGCTAAATTTCCTCACCAAATCCTTTGATGTTTCCGCCTCAACTCCAAGCGTTGATTTTATGTCATCGGCAATCTCTTCAGTTCTTTCCACATCATTAACTCTGACTATTATTCCGGTTAGTTTATCTGTTTTGTCTATCTCCTGTATTGCCTCTATCGGAAATATAACATCTGCTGCACTCGCGCTTCCTTCTTCTAACTTTCCGATAATTTCAAAAGCCCTGCCATGAATGCTTATTGCATCTCCTACATTTGTATTTTTGTAATTCGGATATGTTGAGCCAATTATCGCAACTCTTTCGCCTTTATCACCTTCATCAATCATCCTTCCGTCTTTAATTTTAATTTCTTCGCCGACAACCTCGCTTACTTTATCCACAGGAACGCCCATGGCATAAGCACCACCCATACTTCCACTGCTTAAAAGAGTCCCGTAATAAGGAATAACATAATCAACACCCTCAAAATTTTCCAGCTCATCGGCAAAGTCCTTTGATAACTGCCCTCCTTCGGAAGTAAACATACTTTTTCCTTCCGGAAACACGCTTATTGTTCCAACCATTCCTTCTCCGAAGTTTGAAATCATTTTGTTTATTCCCTCGCTGATACTTACCAAGGATAAAAGCAAAGCAACACCAATGGCGATTCCCAGAATCGTTAACGCATTTCTGGTTTTGTTCCTGAATAAATTTTTTAAGGCAAAGTCAATCATCTTTATTTTTGTGCTTAAATTTATTTTTATTCCTTTTTATTCTTCTTTTTTCTGTAAAAATAAAACCCGATTATTCCGACAACCACAACCGCAAGAACCAAAATTCCTAAAAGATTATCATTATTTCCTTTGCTTCCTGCATTGACATCGACATTCAGCGAAATTTCCTTATCAAATTTAACCCTTTCGTTATTATTGCCAGTGTATTCAATTGTCAGTTTATCCGCACTTTTAACATCTTTTAACTGAAAAACAGCAGTTCTTTTCTTGGTGCCGTCAATCTTATCAATATAACAATAACCGTTTCCAAGTTTTAGAATTATTGCGTCGGCTGTTCTCGTTCCTAAATTTGCAATTTCAACATTAACTTTGTCCTCTTTAATCTCATAATTTGTGATAACTAGCAAAATTTTTCCCTCAACGACAATTCCGACATCTTTGCTTATACCATATTTGTTTCCTGAAATTTCATAAACGACCGTCAAATTTCCTTTATACGGCTTTGTTTCCGCATCGCTCCTGACATAAATCTGAAAATTTAATGTCTTTTCTTCATTCGGCAAAATTTCCTCAAAAAATACCTCATTAGTAACAACGAACTGCTCGGGAAGATTCAGGGAAAATTTGACATTGTTTAATTTTGTATTTCCCAAATTTTTTGCAGTAATGGTTAAATTCAGACCATCTCCGGGAGAAATTTCTTTTCTTTCGGTTTCCGTCAAAAAATCAACAAAAATCTCGCTGACCTTTAATCCGAAATTTAATGTTTCCGTTTCATAGTCCCCAGCTTTATAAATCAGATTTAGCTTTGCGTTGCATTCCTTCTTTACAGGAATTACTGCGAACATCAGCTTTTTGCCTTCGTTTGCATTTAAATTTCCTACATAAATTTTTGAATTTCCGACAACCTGCAAACAATCGGAAATCAGTTCAACGCTTGTATCTCCTAAATTTGTCTTTGGAGTTATTTCTAAATTTAATTCCTGCTCTTTGTTTAGGAATAAGTCCTTATTTTTAACTGTTAACTCTGTCGTTGGGGGTGCATAAACATTTATTGGGATGTAAAAATTTTCATCTACACTCATACGGTCAATTCCATCACTTGTCTGCTTTTGCTTTTTGTATTTTGTCATTACTGTAATTGTGTAAGTTCCGGGCATAATGTTGCCTGCCTTTATCGTTGTCTGAAGACCTTGCTGGGTTCCCGGATTCAAAGTTCCGATTTTTATCGTGTCTCCGATGTGAAAATTCTGGGATGAAGGGATTGAAATTTCAATTTCTTCTGCCGGCAATCCGCCAACATTGGCAATGATGAAACTTATTGTTCCGACTGAATCCGGATAAATTTTTGAAATTTGAACTGTTTTGAAGTCAATTGAAATCTGGGACGGACTTGCTGAAGTTACCTGACTTTGCGCTGCTTGCACATCTATTGCCTGCACATTTGCGTTTACAATTAAAATACAAAACATCAGGACAAAAATTCCAATGAGACCAATTCCTGAAATTAATTTTGCCGGGTTTATTTTGCCGTTTTTTGTTTTGTTATTTTCCTTTTTGTTGTGCTGATTTTCCATTTTAATGATTTTGATTTTATTTTTGATTTATTTTTTATAATTAAATTTATTGTATATTAAAATTTTTTAAATAATTAAATTTATATTTTTATTTTTTTGAATAAATGGGAACCAATCATTACAATAATTATGGTGAATCCGCCTAAAACCACAAAACTTAGAAGAGGATTTATAAAAGATGTTCCTGATAAACCATATCTTATTCCTTCAACGCCATAAGTCAAAGGGTCAATCATTGTAATTAACTGTAACCACGAAGGCAATGTCGCAATAGGAAATATTGCTCCTGAAAGCCCAAAAACAGGAAAAACCAGAAAATTCATAATCAGCTGAAATCCCTGCATATCTTCCATTTTGGTTGCAATCGCTATGCCAAGAGCGGTAAAACAAAGACCAATAAGCAGCATAAATACGAACGCAATCAAAAATCCATATATGTTCGTAGTATTCAGACCTATAAACAAAGATAATATCAAAATAAGGATTCCCTGAATAAATCCTGTCGTAGCGCCGCCTATTGTCTGTCCCAGCATTATTTCCATTCTTGAAACAGGAGCAACCAATGTTTCTTTAAGAAATCCAAACTGTTTATCCCAGATTATCTGAATGCCTGAAAATATTGAGGTAAATAAAACACTCATAGCAATTATTCCCGGAATGATAAAGACCACATAGCTATTTCCACCGGAAATGTTTACTACCGAATTAAGACCAAAACCAAGTATCAATAAAAAGAATAAAGGCATTCCCAAACTGCCGATTATCCTGCTTTTAGAGCGAAGGTATCGCTTTATGTTCCTTAACCACATAGTATAAATGATATCCATTCTTTATAGTATTATTTTTATAGTATTATTTTTATGTTGTTTTTTGTTTTATTTTTTTGTTTTATTTTCTCCTCATTTTCACCATCATACGCGCATGGTCTTTTGTACTCGCCTCTTCTTCTCTGATGGTTCTACCGGTAAAATACAAAAACACATCTTCCAGAGTGGGTTTATGAATTGAAAGAGAGTGAATAGAATATCCGCAACTATTTGAGATATTAACAATTTCTGCAATGTGTTCCTCGGCATTTTGCAGATTGATAGCAACAAAGTTATTGTCCGACTGGACATTTTTAATCCATTGAAGCGATTTAAGTTTTGACTCAATCTTGTCGCAATCAGACGATTCAATCGTAATGACATCTCCTCCTATCGCATCTTTCAGATTTTTAGGAGTATCCAAAGTAACAATCTTTCCTTTATCTATTATTGCAACATTATTACAAAGTTTATCCGCCTCTTCCATGTAATGAGTTGTGAGAATTACCGTGATATTTTTCTCCCTGTTTAATTTTTGAATATATCCCCACAGATGGTTTCTTGTTTGCGGATCCAGTCCGAGAGTCGGCTCATCAAGAAAAAGAACTTTTGGTTCATGCAGCAAGCCCCTCGCAATTTCCAATCGCCTTCTCATTCCTCCCGAGAATGTTTTTACCAAATCGTTTTTTCTTTCTTCCAGTTCAACAAGTTTCAAAAGTTCAATAATTTTTCTTTGCCTTACATCTTTCGGAATACGATAAAGCCGGGCATGAAGATCCATGTTTTCATAAGCGGTCAGTTCTTCATCCAAGCTTGGGTCCTGAAAAACAATACCAATTGATTTTCTCACTTCACTTTGCTCGTGAATTATATCAAATCCGCTTACAAAGGCAGTTCCCGCTGTGGGCTCCAATATTGTTGAAAGCATGGATATTGTTGTCGTTTTGCCGGCTCCGTTTGGTCCGAGCAATCCGAAAATTTCACCTTCTTCTATGCTAAATGAAATATTATCTACTGCAACTAATCCGTTAAACTTTTTGGTTAAATTTTCAACTTTTATTTCTGACATTTTGTTAAATTTTTTTTTTAATAATTATAATTAGTTTTATTGAATAATTAAATTTTTTTAATAATTAAATTTATTATATATTAAATTTTTTTAAATATAAAATCAGAATGTTGAATTTCACTAACGAAAGATAATTATTAATACGCTAACTTACACTCATTTCATTAAAATGTTAAAAATAGGAAGCACACCTTTTAGAAATATTGTATTTCCATATCATTACATTGAAAAAAATTTTGGAAATTTTAAAGCCCGCCTTAAATTTTACTCCGCATTTCCGCCGCAACTCGGAGAGATGGTTTTGAACGAGGAGCTCGACATTGCACCGGTATCTTCAATTATCTATGCCAGACATCCTGAAAATTTTCTCATACTGCCAAATTTTTCAATAAGTGCAAAAGGAAAAACCGGGAGCATAATTCTAATCACAAAGAAACATCCGGAAGAAATTTCGTCCGTTTGTCTGCCATCAAATTCCGCTACTTCGGTTGCAATGCTGAAAATAATTCTCAAAGTCAAAGGGATTGATGCAAAATTTAAAATTTCCAATTCGTCCGGGACATTTGATGATAACCTCACTGATGTTCGGATATTTTCAAAATCTTGCGATTTTGAAAATAACCTCACTGATGTTCGGATATTTTCAAAATCTTGCGATTTTGAAAATTGCGATGCGGCTTTATTTATCGGCGATGATGGAATTGCAGCAGGGGAAAAATTTAAAAATTTAAATGTGATTGACTTGGGGGAGGAGTGGAATAAAATAACCTCGCCTGAAAAAGGTATGGTTTATGCGTTATGGCTTATAAATAAGAAAAGTGCAGAAGAAAAGTACAAAGAAATAAAATGGTTTTCTGAATTGCTCACGACTTCGCTCAATTATGCATACAAAAATTTTGAGAATGTTATGGACGAGGTAAAAGGAAATTTAAAAAGGGAAAGTGTCAAATTTCACATTTCGTCTTTATCTTATAATTTTGGAAAAGAAGAGACAGATGCATTGTTAAATTTTTATGAGTATGCGAAAAGGTATGGGATAATTTCTGATGTTCCGAAGTTGAATTTTCTGAAAATTTAATTTATAATAATCATACATATCTTATAGTTTATAAAGAATGAATCAAAAAACGAATCAAAAACAACTCAAAGAACTCAATGAAATTATAGAAAACGGTGAAACCGAGGAAGTGGAATTTAAGAAATCAACCGCCCAGTTAGAAAAGGGCATGAGAGCGCTCTGTGCTTTTTTGAACCACAAGGGCGGGGCAGTATATTTCGGAATTGATAATAAGACCCTGGTCGGACAGCAGGTCTCTGACCCCACCTTAAGATCAATATCTCAGAAAGTCAGGCAGAAGATAAAGCCGGAAATAACTCCGGAAATTACTGTTCATGGGGACGGCAGGGAGAAGGTTATAAAAGTTACAGTAAAAGAAGGACTTAATAAATTATATTATTTAGATGGAGTTGCTTACAAAAGAGTCGGAACAGAAAATCCTGTAATCCCTCCGGAAGAAATTGAAAGAATTATTATGGAAAAGAGGAATAAATATTGGGACTCTGAAATTTGTGAAGGCGCATGTATGAAAGATATTGATGAGGAAAAGGTCAAATGGTTTCTGGATGAACGATTTTCTGCAAGGAAAATTCCACATCCCTCTCAGATGAATGTTAGTGATTTTTTAAGAAACATCTGTTGTGCCAAAATAGTAAATAAAGAGGTTGTGATCACTAATTCAGGTATTCTATTTTTTGGTAAAAATCCACAGATATTCATGCCATTCAGAATTTTATGTGCACGGTTCAGAGGTGATGAGTTATCAAGAACCACAATAGACAGCATAGATTGTTCAGGTACATTGTGGGAAATGCTCAAACAGGCAGAGGGATTTGTCAAAAAAAATGTGCGATTGTTTGGTTTTAGAACTGGTTTGTCTTTTAGAAGAATAGACAAATTGGAATATCCTGCAGAAGCAGTTAGAGAGGTAATCCTGAACGCATTGATTCACAGAGAGTACACAATCCCTTCGGACATAAGGATATTTATATTTGATTCCCGGATTGAGATTATAAGTCCAGGTAGATTCCCGGAAGGAGTAACGCCGCAAAAACCACTTCATATGCCAAGAAATCCTATTTTGTGCCAGTTGATGCGAGAGATTGGTTATATAGAAAAGTACGGCACAGGAATCTATTTTGTCCGCGATTTGTGTAATGAATGGGGCATACCTGAACCGGAGTTTGAAACCGGAGGATTAGAAACCAGGGTAATTTTCAGATCCAGTGGGGAAGGGATATTAATTCCCGAAATGAAAAAACGAGGTATTGAGTTAAATGACCGACAGGTTGCATGCCTTCACTATTTCACCGAGAATCCATATATCACGAATAAGAAGTATCAGGAACTGAACAATGTCGGAAAGAAAGCAGCATACATAGATATCCATGATCTCCTGGACAAAGGTCTGATAACGCAGGAGGGTAAAGGAAGGTCAGTCAGATATATAAAAAAGTTTTAGGGAACGATTATGGAACGATTAGGGAACGATTAATTGCACGATTAAAAACAAACATAATAACCACAAGTGATGATTGTGGAGTAATAAAAATCAACAAATTTATGTTATTGAAATAAAAACCGATGTCTTATGTCCAAAATGCAGTGGAAATAATGTAATCCGGAAAGGCAAACAAGAAACAAAATTTGGTCCCGTGCAGTTGTTTTATTGTAAGGACTGTAATAGAAAGTTTAGTAAGAGAGGAATGAAAAATAAAACATATCCTCCGGGAGTTATTTTGAATTCCCTAAATTTTTACAATCTTGGAAAGACCTTGAAGGAATCATCCAAAATGGTTAACAAAAAGTTGGTAGTGATAAACAAGTAATGATAAATGCTGACACACACGCTCAACTTTTAATGTATTATCACCCCAATTTATTTTAGGGAGCATTACCTATTAGTCACTACCTAAAATTTAATCACCTCGCTTACGCTCGGAGATTTTTAAATCTCTGCAATTTAAAAATTAATAAAATTTAAAATGTCTTACGACGATTTAAGGGAATTTCTGGATGAACTTGAAAGGAGAAATTTAGTCCATCACATAAAAGAAGAGGTCAATTGCGAGCTTGAAATTTCAGAAATAACCGCCCGTGTGTCACGAAAATACAGAGAAAACAGCAAAGTTCTGTTTTTTGAGAATGTTAAAAATAACGGAAAAATTTCCGAAATTCCCGTCGTTACAAACATTTTTGGCTCAACCGAAAGGATGAAATTAGCACTGAATACAGAAAATTTTGAATCATTCGGTGATAAATTTTTAAAATTTCTTAAATTTAAGCCGGGCGGCTTTTTTGAAAAACTGCATCTCCTGAAGGAATTAAAGGACTTTTCTTCGTATTTTCCGGAAACATTTAAAAGCGGGAAATGTAAAGAAGTAATAATAAATGAAGACAAGGTTGATTTGTTCAAATTTCCCGTATTAAAATTATGGCCTGATGACGGGGGGAGATTTATAACATTGCCGATGGTATTTACAAAAGACCCTGAAACAGGAATGAGAAATGTCGGAATGTACCGCATGCAAATTTTTGATAAAAACACAACGGGAATGCACTGGCACATCCACAAGGACGGAGCGGAACATTATAGCAGGGCGGAAAAATTTAATAAAAAATTAGAGGTGGCTGTTGCAATCGGATGCGAGCCCGCAGGTATGTATGCGGCAACGGCACCGCTTCCGCAAAATTTTGATGAAGTGTTTTTTGCAGGATTGCTAAGGGAAAAAAGTGTAAAGCTCGTTAAATGCGAAACAATTGATATGGAAGTTCCGGCAAATGCGGAAATAGTGCTTGAGGGCTATGTCAATCCCGGGGAAAGAAAGTTGGAAGGTCCTTTCGGAGACCATACGGGCTATTATTCCTCTGTTGATTATTATCCCGTATTTCATGTGACTTGCATTACCCACAGACAAAATCCGGTTTATGCTGCAACGGTTACGGGAATTCCGCCGATGGAGGATGCTTATATCGGAAAGGCAACGGAGCGGTTATTTCTTCCTTTTATAAAAATTTTGATTCCGGAAATTAACGACATTAATCTTCCGGTTGAAGGCGTATTTCATAATCTGTGTGTTGTTTCTATAAACAAAAAGTATCCCGGGCATGCAAAAAAGGTTATGTTTGCACTTTGGGGGCTTGGACAGATGATGTTTACAAAAATAATTATTGTTGTTGATGCGGATGTAAATGTTCAGAATATTGAAGATGTCTTATGGGTTACGGGCAGCAGGGTTGAGCCAAAAAGGGATGTGGTTATTATAGAGAATGCTCCTGCAGATGCACTTGAAAATGCGTCGGAATTTAAATTTTTATCCTCAAAAATGGGAATAGATGCAACGAGGAAGTGGAAAGAAGAGGTTAATAAAGAGTTAAATTTAGAGGTTGCTGAAATGAGCGAAGAAATAAAGAAACGGGTGGATGAAAAGTGGGATAAATTTGAGTTTGGGTAAATTTTTAACACAAAAATGAAAAATAAAAATTTGTGGATTTTGGTAGGAATTTTGTGTTTATGTATTTGTATTTTTTTATTTTATTTTCATTCCGAATCCAAAAAAGCACCGGAATCATATTCAAAAGAAAATGAGAGTATGAATTTAACAAAGACAGAATTAACATTAAACAAAACCGAAAACGCAAGTATAAATTTGACCCAAAGTGAAAGTATAAATTTGACTTATGATGAAAATATTGCCTATGAAAATATTACACATCTTATTCCATCCAATATAATAGCATCTTCATTGTCAAATTTTACAAATTTTTCAACACCTTTGGACTGTAATCATTATTGTTTTTCCCGTTGTAGTCATCCTTCTGATGATGAAGTATATATGATGTATGCGTCTTATGGAAATTATTCAAATTTATCGTGGTATTTTTATGACGATGTTCCCGAATATTATGTTGATATGAGCAAAGGATTTATGGGACTTTATTTTGGGACATTTGCACCCGTGCATATAAAGAAAGAAAATAACACTTTAATAATTTACGGCATATTTGGAGATATTTCAGTAACTGAACCACCATTTTTTTGCTATCTTGATATTGGCTGGAATAACGCTTTTGGATTTAATACAGATGCCGAAAAGATAATTTTAAAGTCCATTTATGGGTGTATAGATATAGAAGAAGGTAATAAATGTATCAGGAATTTAACAATAACAAAGAATTATTTAAAGCCAAAGCTAATAAATGGAAGTGCCTGCTTATTTACAATTGATGAAATTATAGATAAAGGGGTTGTCAAAAATATTACAAACAATTCCATGTTGATAAAGTTTAATGATGATTTGGTTCAGGATTATGACTGGTATCGTTATGGCTGGCGGAATGAAAGCAATATATCTGCTTGTCGGTATGGTGCATATACATGGTACTATGATATTGAGTACACATCAGATTACGTTAGAATTTTAAAGGCCATTGATGGAGACAAGTATTATATTGAAACATTGGATAAAAAATTAAATGATACATCCAAACTCCTTGAATTTTTACAAAAAGAAACGAAAATTGCGATGGATAATTCAACCCTTTTAATAAAAAATCAAACTATGGCAGTATTTTCCAATAAAGACAATCTTGTTATTTTTGAAATTTCCGGAAATTTGGGAAAAATTGAGGTATTCAATTTATCAAAATGCGATAAATACGAAATTAAACAAATAAATGGGACACAGTATTCATGTAGATTTGAAAAATCCATTGATGCGTATATGTCTAACAAGTGCAAGGCAGAATATACAAAATGTTTTGATGTTTGTTATAAAGATGATGAGACATACGGAAATGGAACATTTTCATTATCAAGTTATTTTATGAAATTTAACTCCAAAGTAGCCAATGATCCGATTGATGAAATTTATAAATATGAATATGTGGGAAGTGGCAGCGAAACTAAAAATTTCCATATTTCGTGGAAGGTTTATGGAGGAAAAACAGAAAATTTATGTAAAAATAAAACGCTATATCTTTCAATAGACAAATGCAATAATCCGAAAGCAGTAATTTTAAATGCTTATGGTATAAATTACGAAGACGCTAACAAAAGCGGCATAAGGATGTTTTTAGATATTTTTCAGCCCGAAGAAAATTCTAATTTAACAAAAAACACAAAAAATTACACATTAGAAATAAATTTCTCAAAAGATGTTGACTTTGTTGAAATAAGCGGTAGCAAGATGTGTGAAGGAGATAAAGAAGTAAAAGTATATGAAAAGGTAGGGTGTAAAAAGAATTAAAGAAAAGGGTTGATGAAAAGTGGGATAAATTCGGATTTTAAAAATTTAAATTTATCAACATATAATTTTAGATTAATTTATAATTATATTAACCTATAATTTTATAAATTATGAAACCAATAGAACTGCTAAATGTAATTGCAAGAGGGGAGAGCAGCACCGTTCAGTTTAAAGAAAGAGTAAACGATGCATACAGCATTGCAACAGAAATGGTTGCTTTTTCCAATTCGTATGGAGGATTAATAATAATTGGCGTTAATGATAAAACAGGGGACTTAAACGGTTTGTCTTATGGTGAAATACAGGCAACCAATCAGTTATTGGCAAATGCTGCTTCCGACAATGTTAAAAGTCCAGTCACAATTTTTACCGAGCAGGTTTCGGTAAATGAGCAGACATTGATTTTCGTCCGTATAAAAGAAGGCAGCGATAAGCCATACAGAGATAACAAAGGAATTATCTGGGTAAAGAACGGTTCCGGTAAAAGGAAAGTGGTATCTAATGATGAATTGTTGCGGATGCTTCAGAGCAGCGGTAATCTTGCTGCCGATGAAGAGCAGGTTGTAAATAGTACTTTTCACGATATTAATATTGATGTCTTCAGGGATTTTGTCCAAAAGAAAACAGGAAAAGGTCTTGATACATTGAATCAATTACTCCCGCAAATTTTAAATAACATGGGCTTTGCAAAAGGTGAAAATTTGACATTATCCGGGCTGCTTTTATTTGGAAAAAATCCGCAACGATACAAGCCGATGTTTACAGTTCTGTGTGTTTCGTTTGTAGGAAATGAAATTTCGGGCACAGAATTTCGCGACAAAGCAGGTCCGTTTGAAGGAAACATTGTGGAAATACTTGAAAAAACGATGAATTTTATTATAAGAAATCTCCATGTAGTTCAGGTTGAAAAAAGTTTTAATAGCCCGGGGCGTTTGGAAATTCCACGAGAGGTCTTTGAAGAATTGATTGTTAATGGTTATGTAGCATATGAAAGTAGGCCACTTATATTCTTGTAAATTATTAATTAA
>JAGWDQ010000022.1 GCA_018260615.1 Candidatus Altarchaeum sp. | reverse complement strand
TGCATTATACAAACCCTTGGCAAGTTCTCCTCTCACCCCTTCATCATCTTTATAACTTTCATGAAGTTTTCTTAATTCATTCAGGCATTTCTCCATTTCATCAAATTTCTTTTCTGTTCCGTAATAAGTTGCTGCATTATACAAACCCTTGGCAAGTTCTCCTCTCACCCCTTCATCATCTTTATAATCAACAGAGATGCCATTATAATTTTCTATCCACTGTTTTGCATTTATCTTTTCAATATCAAAAAATTTAAAAGAACGAAAATCGCCAGTGAACATTATGATCGCCTCAAAGTATTCCGGACTCTTAAATTCAGAAGTATTTAATTTCTCCCATATTTTACCAAGCAATCCGGAAATTTCATCCTGAATTTTTTCATTAAATCTCGGAGTGACAAAAAGATTATATGCAATTCTTCGTGGCATGTAAGGGAGTACCTTTTTTAGCCAGTTATCAAATTTCTCATCTCTTAAAAATTCAGACAATATATAATCTGCAATTGGGTCTGGTTTAATTTCAAGTTCACTATTATCAGAAAAAAGTAAGATGTCGTTGTTTTCAAGTTGTGCAACATCTTTAATTTCTTCCAAAATTTCGTAGTTTTTTAAAGTTAAATTGTCTTCAAGGTAGATTTTATCACTATCCCACTTCACAGGTCTGATTAACGAAATCAGAGAAATAATTTTTTTAGTGTCCTCTTCTTTCTGGTTTTTTCTCATTGCAATGTCTTTTATGTAATTTTCACACCTGACTGATAATATATCGTTTAAATTACCAATCTCTTTTTTCTTATTATAATATTCCGCATAAAATACAGCATATATAAAACTATTTTTACACTCACTTTCTATTTTTTTATCTGTATCTTCATCAATCTCTGGAAAATTCTCCTTTAAAAATCCAAGTATGTCTCCTTTTTTAATTTGAAGAGATGAAAAAATATTCTCCGTTGCTTCCTGCCTTTTTAATTCAGCTTCAATTGAATTTTTAAAAATAGGTCTGTCAATAAGCAAAAGTTTTGTATCTCTTTCTTTTGAATGCGGATTTAAAACAGCATCAATAAGTTTATCTCTGCCAGTATATCTTGATGAGTCATCTAAGATAAGTAAGACCTTTTTTTCTGTCGGCACTAAACCAAAATTAAAATTATTGTAGGGATGTATAAAATAAACATCCTGGTTATCCCTCTTTTCAACTTGCTTTGCAAATTCTATGACAAATCTTGTTTTTCCCACTCCTCCACCTCCGGTAATGAGTTTTATCTTTTCATTGCCATCTAAAAACTTGCGAAGTTCTTGAAGTTCATCAGTTCTGCCAATAAATCTATATTTTAATAAAATTTTGATTTTTTGTCTTCGTTCAAACTCATCTGGCGTAAGAAGCGGGGACTCTATTAAGTTTATTAATTTGTCTAATTTTTTATTAATTTCATCAAAATTTTTTGTAACCTCTGTTTGAAATTTTTGCAGATCTTCATAAGGATATTCTGTTTCTTTGCTTATTTGCTTTATCTGATATTCATCATAAGATTTGATTTCATCAGCAATATTTTTAAGAGTTTCTAAAACATCTTTGTTTTTCGTTATGTTTTCTTTTAGAGTTTCTTCAAATTCTTTTGTGTTTTTTGTATTTTTTTCTATATTTTCCAGCAATTTCATCCACTTGCCGACTTCTTCTTTATCTTTTTGTTTTTCAATTGATGAATCTATTCCAAGTATTATTTCAACAGGTATGCCAACAGGTATGCCGCACATAGTCAGAATACCTGATGCGGATTTTAATGCCAGCTTGGCAACATCCTTTCCTTTTACATACTTTGTTATTTCTGCTGCCTTTTTTAAACTATTTTTAAATATGTTTTTTATATCCATTTTTGTATTTTAAAATTTTGAAATTATTTTGAAACTAAAATTATCTTACCCGTTTTATATATTCTTGCCGAAGTTCATATTTTCCAGTTCTTTCTTTTTTGCGTCGCATTTGTGTCCCATTTTTCATTTCGGAATTATTTCGGAATTATTTCGGAATTATGTATTATATAATACGCCCCTTTCGTTCTCCCTTTCTTTGTTAAAATTTCCTTTCTAACTAAATCCGTTAGATCTCCTAAAACCGTCCTGTCACTTATCTCCAAAAATAGCTTTCTGTAGTCCTTATTGGTTATTTTCCCATACTTTTTTATATGCTCTATAGCCCTTTTTTGTCTGTGATTTAATTCTACCTCAAATTTCTCTTCCTCAAATTTATCTTTTGTGGAAAATAAGGTTATTAATACACTATCCCTGTCAGCTTTTATTGATGGCAATTCCGGCTTTAAGATATGTTTCTTATGTTCATCAATTATTTTATTCCATCCCTCACCCATATCTTCAATGTAATCTACCTTTGCAAGAACCCTCGCAATAACGGAATTTCTGGAATATTGCTTTTCAGTTATATTATCAGGAGTTACTTCCCCGGGCAGACAACCCGGATTATAGAGTTCAATCCTGTTTGAAAACATCTTGATTATTACTTTGGTGTGAGGATTGCTGTAATCTCTGTGACAGACGGCGTTTGTTATCAATTCCCTTATTGAGAACAATCCATATTCAGGAATATCCTCTCTTCTCACTCTGTATGGCAGCAATCTTGACATTATCGCAATATGTTCTTTTATGTATTTATCGCAGTTATCTATCTGCTGAAATAAATTTCCTGAGAATTCTTTGTAGTCCAATCGCTCGATGCCGATTTCATTCCCTCTGTATCTGGCCAGTGCAACATAAGAATTCATAAAAAATTTCTGCGGATCTTTTCCAAACAACAAAATTCCCGCATTTGTTGGTTTATTTTCTTTTAGACAATGTAATGACTCAAGCAGGTTTTCTAATCCGCTAATGATATTTTTTTCTGAAATTGTTTCATATAAAGGCATGAAAAATTTTTCTACAAATTCCCAATCAATATCTGTTAATGTTGCTTCCTCACAAATCCGGAAATCCCATATAAATTCTTT
The DNA here is from genome assembly GCA_018260615.1 of Candidatus Altarchaeum sp. Classification (GTDB taxonomy): domain Archaea; phylum Altiarchaeota; class Altiarchaeia; order Altiarchaeales; family Altiarchaeaceae; genus Altiarchaeum. Next base: position 10,035 of record JAGWDQ010000022.1, on the reverse strand, counting down.
GCTTTCCGAAAAAATCCTTCTTAATTCATTCACATCTATTTTCGGGTTTGTCTTCCCGACTCTTTTAAATGCTACGGGAATTTTATTGAGCGTTGCAAATACAGTGAGCGGATTTTTATTTACTTTAATAACCAGAACCGGCTTTCCTTTAATATCCTTTACTTCAATAGAGGGAAATATTACAGGATCGGTATTTTGCCTGATTTCATTACTTAAATCCTCAATTTCCTTTCCCTTAATCACAATTCCAGGAATATCCTTTACGGAGCCATTCCTGTTTTCCTCTATTCCGACAAAGATAGTCCCTCCTCTGGAATTCGCAAACGCTGAAATTGTTTCAAGGATTTCCTTTCTCTCCGCTAATGATTTTTTAAATTCAATCTCTTCTGATTCTCCTTTTTTAATAAGTTCGTCAAGATCCATGCTGTTTTGATAATATAGTAAATATATTACCTTTTATCTTAAATAATTTCTGCAGACAGTGTCTGCAGTTTTGGAAAATTTCCGTATCTGTGATAAAATTTCTTACATAAATTTACCCGATTTCGCTTCCCTCTTTTGCCTTTTTATCAGGAATCAGCAGTTTTATTCCTTCCTCATCCTCAGCAGCCAGAATCATTCCCTGCGATTCAATATTGAGCATCTTTCTCGGTTTTAAATTTGTAAGTACAATCACCTGCTTATTTATCAAATCCCCTGCATCATAAAATTTCTTTATTCCCGCGAGGATGATTCGTTTTTCCGGTCCCAAATTTACCGTGAGTTTTAGCAGCCGGTCCGATTTTGGAATTTCTTCTGCCTGCTCAATTGTTCCGATCTTTAAATTGAGCTTTTTAAAGTCCTCATAAGTAATTTCTTTATTTTCTTCATTTTCCATCTTTATTTCTTCCTTTTCTTCCGCTTTTTTACCTTCCTTTGTTTCAACCCCGATTTTTGAGACATTTCCTTTTATTTCATCAATAATTTTTTCATCCATTTTCTTAAATAGAGTAACAACATTTTTAATTTCAAATTCAATATCCTCTTTATAAACATTTTCAAATTTCGGTTCAACTTTTAAATTTAACATCCCAAAAATTTTTCCCGATGAATTTGGCAAAAACGGATGACAAATATTTGCCAGCTCATAACAAATTAATGCACAGCAATACATTGTCTTCCTGCTCTCCTCAAAATTTTCTTTTAAATTTTTCCACGGCGCCTTTTTTTGCATATACTCATTGCCAATATCGCTGATTTCCAGAATTTTTTTCAGTCCATCACGAAGGTGTCCATTTAACATTGTTTGCTTATGTTCTTCTGCTTTTCTCCTGACTTTGCCCAGTACTTCTACTTCATCATCGCCAAAATTGAGCTCCTTAAAATTTATTTTTCCGTTAAAATTTTTCTGAATGAACAATAATGTCCGGTTTACAAAATTTCCGAAATTTCCGATTAATTCACTGTTCGTTTTATTCAGAAATTCGTCCCATTTCCATTCGGCATCGCTGTTTTCAGGAATCAGGAAAGTTAGATAAAATCTCCACACATCGCTATCAATCCCGCTGTCAGACAAATTTTCACAGAATATCCCTCTGTTCTGCGACTTTGAAATTTTTCCGCCTTCATAATTCAGATACTGCAGTCCGACGACATTGTAAGGCAGATTAAATTTATTGTTCGCAAGTAGCATCGCAGGCCAGAAAATCGTATGAAATATTATGTTGTCCTTTCCAATGAAATGATAAATTTTGACATTGCCTGCATTATTGCTGTCCTTTTTCCATAAATTTTCCTTTTTTAATTCATTAGTAAAAGAAATATATCCAATCGGAGCATCAAACCACACATAAAAAACATTGTCTTTAAATTTTTCAAGCGGAACCTTAACTCCCCATCTTATATTCCTCGTTATGCACCTTTCTTTTAGTCCTTCTTTAATCCAGCCGAGTGATTCTGCAATTACATTAGACGACCAGATTCCTTTTTTGCTTTTAATCCAGTCCTCTAATTGAGCGCTTAACTTATTTAATTCAAAAAACAAATGAGTTCTTTCAACAATCTCCGGCTTAGAACCGCAGATTGCACATCTCGGATTTTTCAGTTCCGTAGGATTTAGCATATTTCCGCACATCTCGCACTGGTCACCTCTTGCCTTTTCATATCCGCAGTGAGGGCAGGTTCCCTCAACATATCTGTCCGGCAAGACCCTGTTGCATTTTTCGCAGTAGGGAAGTGAAATTTTTCCTTCTTTAATATATCCGTTTTTGTAAATTTCCGTAAAAAATTCCTGTGTTGTGCGATGGTGGATTTCATTTGATGTTCTTGAAAATATATCATAACTTATATTTAGCCATTCGTAAATTTTTTTGTGAATATTGTAGTAATAATCGCATAATTCCTTAGGATTTAAATTTTTCTTTTGGGCGGCAATTTCAATCGGAGTTCCGTGTTCATCCGCACCTCCGACAAAGGTTACATCGTAATTTAGCGTTCTCATAAATCTTGCAAATATGTCTGCGGGAAGATGGCTTCCGACGATGTTTCCGATGTGCGGGATGTTATTTACATAAGGCAGAGCAGAGGTTATTAAAATTTTTTCCTTTGGTTTATCCATTTTAAATATTATAGGACTTACGCATTTTACATTGTGAAAAATCTTAAAAACCAAAAATTTGTATTGCTTTTGCGTAAGTCCTGTATTATAAACTTTATACTATTTTATTTTATAATTTTATAATTTATCTTATAATCAAAAGTTTCCCATTTGGAATTACAACACCTACGAATATCGTTTTATCACAAAACAATATGGCTTGTAACGGGGAAAATTATATCAAAAGTTTAAAATGATGCAAAAATTTGCCAAAATATGGGATTTTTTGCAGATTTATTACCAAACATAATCTGATTTTTGGAGGTAAATTGATGTAATTTAGTAACTGTCCCATTTCAACACATTTGTTTTCTGAAATGGGAAACTTTTGTTATAATTAATAATTTATTATGTATCAAGTTAAAATGAATGAGACCGTTTAAAACTCTGTTGGTGAAATAGAGTTTTTATCAAAAATTTATCCATTTTTAATTTGATTTTGCTATTTTTTATTTAAAATTTGTTTTTTATCAAAAAACATTTTGTTTTTATCAAAAAATAAGGTGGTGTCCCCAACTCGTTAATTAAATTCTGATGGGATTATCCCACGAACAATAAATTTAGATTTTTAAAATGATAATTTTTAATTTCATCTCATTTTTCAAACGATTTTCAAATCACAGAGATTTGAAATACTGAAAATCTGTAAGATTTTCAATCTTACAAAATGCAAAGCATTTTGTAAATCTCCGAACAAAGTGAGGTGAAGTTTGAAAAATCCGCGAACGAGAGTGAGCGGATTTCATTCGGAGATTTCAAAATAAATTTTGAAATAACTTCATTATCATTCTGAGATTTCAAAAACTCTGCGTTTTTGAAATACTGAAAATTCTTTGAGAATTTTCAATCTTTAAAAAATCTATGAGATTTTTTAAATAACCTCGCTGATGCCCGGATATTTTAAAATCTCGTGATTTTAAAATGGCCTTATCAGGATAATTATTTAATGGTGTCTTGACGGAATCAAGACATTGTTAATAATTTGGGGACACTACCTAAATTTTTGAGATTTTTTTATCAAATATTTCTAAATTTAAAACAAATAATTAACCAATTTTTGCGAAATGGGAAACTTTTGTATGTATATGGAATCAAAATCTTTGTTATTGGTACTGTTAGCAGTAATTGTAATTGGTGTTATTTGTGGTTGTATCGGACACCCAGGCAATGTGAATAGAAGTTCGTTGATAAATTCTACTCCTGAAAACCAGTCCTTGATAAATAGTATTTTATGGTGCGATTTTTATCCTTATAACAATACTGAATATGTTTATGAAGATATTGATACAGAAAGTGTTATACGTAAAGATGATAAAATAATTTCCCTTACGAATTATCCTGTATGGTATGTTCCCCATTCTTTATTGGTAGTTGTGAATGTATCTGATGGAAAAATACAAAAAATTGGCAATTATGGAACTAAAAGATTAACAAAGATATCCGATTCTGCCGAGAATGAAGAAATTGTTATAGGAATTTTTCAACTGCCTCATATTAATTATTTCAAGCATATTGTAGCAATAAACATATCAAACGGTGAAATTTTATGGGAACGCAACATTTCAATATCTTATTTTAATGCTTTATTCAATATGTCTCAAGTGATAGAGGAATTAAAAAATGAAATAAAAAATCCTGAAGTTTATGGTTGTGGTCCCGGTCATTCTGCTACTGCGCCTAATTTAATAATATCAAAACCAACAAAGTATAAAGACCAGTATATTTTTACATTTTATTCTGCGACAAATCTGCCTTTAGTAAAAGGGAGTTGTTTTGTAAGTAATGGAACATATAATGTTTCAAGAGAAGATTTATTATTTGCTTCTAAAAATGTTTATGCCTTAAATTCCTCAAATGGAAGTGTTGTGTGGAGCATTACAATTCCAGAAAATTTAAGCGTTGAGAAAATTATTGTTTCAGAAGATAAAATTTTTATTATCTCTTTTGATAATAACACAATATTTGCATTGAATAGCACAAATGGAGATATTTTATGGAATAAAACATTTGTAAATATAACCGAAGTGAAATTTTCAGATGATTTATTTATTCTTCATGATGGAAAAATTAGCAAAATAAATGAAAGCAACGGAGATATTATAAAAACATCAGATTTTTCGGCAAAGGACTTTGAATTGAAAAATAATAAACTATTTGCATTTAATGAAAGTCATATCTATTCAACAAATTTTGACGAAGTGCTATGGAATATTTCAATGGAGAATGAGACGATTTCCTCCCTTAACTTTTTTGGCAGCTTTTTATTTGTTGAAAGTGAAACTAACACAACGATTGATGGATTATTAATAAACGAAAGCGACGGAAAAATTGTGGAGCAGTTTGTGTTGGGAGAAAGGAATAGTGAATGGATGAAAGCAATGATTGTCAATGATAAAATTTTAATCGGATTTGATAATGAAATTTGTGCGTTGGGAATATCTGAAACAATACTAACGAATTTAAGTTATTTAAATAATGAAAGCAATTATTCAATAATTGCAAGTGTTGTTAATTATGGAGATGAAAAAGATGTTAATGTTTCTGTTTATATTAGAAAGATAAAACATGCTTACGGACATACTTATTTTTCGGGTGTGATAGAACAACAAAAAAGCATACATTTAGATGCAAATGAGACAAAAAAGATAAATTTTTCCATGTTTTTGGATTTGGAACATACAAACACAGATGAAGAATATGATTTAATTGTTGTAAGTATTCCAAACTCATTGCAATATTTACATTTCAATGCTTTGGGAAAATACTCGCACCCCACAAATGCTACTATCTCAAATACATCCACAAATATTCCGTGTTCTTCCGATGCTCATTGCCCATTGGATGCCTTCTGCCAGAACAACAATTGTATATTTACCTGCCCGCAGTCAAATCAATTTGTGTGTGACCATAAATGTATTTCTTCAATATACGAGTGTGAAAACAAGAAAATATGCAATCTGTTAGCACATAGATGTGAATGTAATGGAAAAGATGCCGACGGAAATGGAAAAATAGAAATTTCCGACGCTTTTTACATAATTCAAGGCATTCTCGGATTTGAAAAATGGGAATGCATGGATGTAAATATAGGTGGCAATATTGATATTTTTGATGTTATAGATGTATTAGAAAAAATTGCCGGAAATCAAGATTGAATGTGCTTTAAATTTTGTTTTGTTTTACTCAGAAATATTCAAAATACGCCCCTTTATTATTTGGCATGCATACAAAATTTTTTATCCCTTTTTCATTCAGATAACTCCTTACTTCCTCCGCATGCTTTTTACCTTTCGTCAAAGCATAAACGCAAGGCCCGAATGAACTTAACCCCGCCCCGTAAGAAATTTTGCTTAATTCATCCATAAAATTTTTCAGACCCGAAATTTCAACCTCAATCTTTTTGAATCCCAGATTTTGCACTTCCTTTAAGCCGTCACCAAAATTTTCTATATCCTGCTCAATTACCGCAGGTAAAATCTTCATAAGTAATAAGTGCGATAACATTTCAACATCCCTTCTGTTCACAGGACAATATTTTTTAAAAATTTCAACCTCGCTTTCCGCATAAATTTTCCTGATTTTCCGAACGGCACAGACAAAAATCCAGTCATCCGGAAAGTCCTGCCTGAATAAAATTTTAGCCGGCTTTGCATCTGAAACAGATGAAGGAAGAAATGCTGCCTTTTCTTTGCCTTTTCCAAATTTATGCCCGACATCAACAATAAATCCGCCGCTTTCAAACGCCTTAACTCCAATCCCGCTCGTTCCGCCTCTTTTAACAGTCATCGCAATTTCAGACGGAGAAAGAAAAATTTCCTCCAATTTCAACACAGCACTGGTTATTGCCAAATTTAACTGCGTTGTTGAGCCGAATCCGCTGTGTCTCGGAATTTCGGATTTAAGGGAAATTTTGTACTCGTTTTTAAGGTCATATTTTTTCTTTATTGTGCTTAAAATTTTTAAAATTTCTTCACAGGTCTTTGTATCAGTTGTTCCAAAAATTCCTGTTTGTTTTGCCTTTTCAACGAGAATTTTAAAATTCGGATTCTGAAGTGCAACGCCAAATCCGCCGTCAATCCTTCCGATTTCTCCATTTAAATCGAGCAGTGAAAAGTGCAATCTGCTCGGTGTTGTTACTGCAATGGCATTCATTTTTTGAAATTTAATTTAAATAATCACTCATTATTGAATAAGAACCTAACTCTTTTAATCTCTGCGGTTTTTCATATCTTATTTTCACAAACATTTTAAAAAAGTTTGTGATTTAGTGATTATGTATTAAGAATGAATTTAAATAAAAAAGGGAGTCAGGGAATTCTGAGTTAAAGGAACTGATACATTGATGTGTTAAATTTCTTTGGAAATTGTTTCTAAAATAGAGATAAACATTTTATCAAAATTTAATTCATACATTCAATTATTAATTTATTTCCAAAATGAAAAATAATAAGAATAATAATAGCACAAATAATTACTATAACAAACCCACAGAAGAAATTTTTTCAGAGTTATCCACAGATAGCAAAGGACTCAGCGATGAAGAGGCAAAATTACGGCTAAAGAAATACGGATATAATGAATTAAAAATCAAAAAACGCAGTCCGCTTATAAGATTTCTGCTTCAGTTTCACAATCCTCTGATATATGTTTTGCTTGCCTCTGCGATAATATGCGCATTTCTAACTATCTGGGGAGAAGGTATATGGGGAGAGAAGATAGATATGCGGAGCGAGGTTATAGTTATCTTGCTGTGCGTTTTTCTGAATGCAATCGTCGGGTTTATTCTGGAAGGAAAAGCAGAATCAGCAATAGAAGCGCTGAGAAGGATGACAGTTCATGAATGCACCGTCATCAGGGATGGAAAAAAGAAAAATATAGATGCAAAAAATTTAGTAATTGGAGATATAGTGGAGATTGAAAGCGGAAAAAAAGTTCCCGCTGATTTGCGACTATTTTATGTTAAAAATTTAGAAATAGATGAATCAATATTAACCGGAGAATCCATCCCCTCACATAAAAACGATGAAATAATCAACGGACAAAATTTATCTTTATCCGACCAGAGATGCATAGCATTTAGCGGAACTTATGTTACAAGGGGAATTGGAAATGGCGTTGTAGTGGCAACATCTATGAAAACAGAATTCGGAAAAATAGCTAAACTTGTTGAAGCGACACATAAAATTTCAACCCCCCTGACAAAAAAGATAGAGGAATTCATAAAACTTATAATAATTGCAACGCTGGTATTTACCCTCATAAATTTTATATTGGGAGTGGTGATGGGGTTTTCTTTAATTTATTCTTTTTTGGCATCCGTCTCATTTGCCGTTGCGGTTATTCCCGAAGCACTGCCGGTTATAGTAATAGCACTTCTCGCAATTGCCTCGGTAGCAATGGCAAAGAAAAATGCAATTATAAGAAATTTACCTGCGGCAGAAACACTGGGATGTACGACAGTTATATGCACGGACAAAACAGGAACCCTGACAAAAAACCAGATGACTGTGGTTAAAATTTATTCCGGGAAAAAATTTTATGTTGTGAGTGGAGTGGGCTATAAACCGGAGGGGAAATTTATTCTGAAAGATAAAGAAATAAATCCATCAACACAACCGATGGAACTTATGGAGACCTTGCAGGGAGGATATTTATGCAATAACGCACATCTTGCGGAGGAAAAAGGAGAATACAGCATAGTTGGAGACCCGACAGAAGGAGCATTAATTGTCTCGGCAACAAAAGCCAACATACACATAAACGCTGAAAAATTTCAGAAAACAGACGAGATTCCTTTTGAATCGGAACTGCAATATATGGCAACTTTACATTCCAAAGAAGATGGCAGGATAATATATGTTAAGGGTTCTCCTGAAAAAATTTTAGAAATGTGCAAATATCAGTTAACTGACGGAAAGATTATAAACCTTGCCGATATTGAAAGAGAGGAAATTTTGAAAAGTGCGCATGAAATGGCAAAAGGCGCTTTACGGCTGATTGCCATCGCTTATAAAGTTGTAGATAAAGAAAAAACAAATCTTGATGTGGCTGACTTACGGGGTTTAACATTTTCAGGAACTCAGGGAATGATAGACCCTCCGAGAGAAGAGGTTATTGACGCAATTGAAAAATGCAAAAGTGCGGGAATAAAAGTAGTTATGATAACCGGAGACCATACTGAAACGGCAAAAGCGATCGCAAAACAAATTGGCTTTTACAAAGAAGGGGCTCAATTTTTAAGCGGAGAAGACTTAGCAAAGCTCAGTGATGAGGCGTTATATAAAATTGCAGATGAAATTTCGGTTTATGCGAGAACTTCTCCGGAAGATAAATTCAGAATAGTAACACAAATTCAAAAGAAAGGGCATGTTGTGGCAGTTACAGGGGATGGTGTGAATGATGCGCCGGCTTTGAAAAATGCAGATATCGGAATTGCGATGGGTATAAGCGGAACGGAAGTTAGTAAAGAGGCATCGGATATGGTTCTGGCAGATGATAATTTTGCGACGATTGTTAATGCAGTTGAAGAAGGAAGACATGTATGGAAAAATTTCCAGAAAACCATGCTATTTACTATTCCGACAAATACCGCTCAGGGATTTATTATATTTTTTGCAATATTACTTGCTCCCTTCATCCCTCTTTTTGCCTTGCGGCTTCCGTTAGAGCCGATACATATTTTATGGATAAATTTAACGGATGCTGTCTTTCTCACTCTGCCTTTAATAATGGAACAGAAAGAAAAAGGTCTGCTGAAAGCCAGGCCAAGAGATCAGGGAGAAAAACTAATTAATGAATTGTTCATTACACGGCTTGCAATTGTTTCAATAATGATGATTGTTTCTGCTTTCGGGGTCTATTATTATTTTGGAAATTTTGCTTTAAACGGAAATATTGACGGAACTGCTGATTTGCTGTTACTAACTCAGGCGCAAACAGCGGCCTTTATGGCAGTTAAACTCGTCCATATCGGATTTTTATTTACTGCCCGTTCGATCTATAAGTCGGCGTTCACTTTCAGCCCGTTTTCAAATAAATGGATAATTATCGGAGTGGCAATTGCCTTCGGGGCACAATTGATGATAACCTATATTCAACCGCTTCAGGAAATTTTCAGAACAGCGGCATTTCCTCTGGAATGGTGGCCGATTTTGCTCATGACCCTTCTTTCTGCTTTCGTTGCGGTTGAAATTGAGAAATTTTTAAGGAGGAAATTTAAAAAAGCTGAGTAAAATTTAATGTTTAAAAACAAATTTTAAAGTAATTTTAAAAAAATCAGAAGAATATTCACACAATAACCTCGCTGTTGCTCGGATATTTTCAAAACCTTTGGGTTTTGAAAAAGCCACAAAGTCACCAGGTTACAGAATATAACTCCTTTGTGTCTCTGTGTCTTGGTG
>JAGWDQ010000021.1 GCA_018260615.1 Candidatus Altarchaeum sp. | reverse complement strand
TTTTAGGGCAGGGCACAGATGCACAACTGACGGCACTGGCAGCGGGCAGCACAATAGCGGGAAATTTATCAATTTTGGGGGCGGCAAGCAATGTAATAATAATCCAGAATGCAGAAAAAAGAAACAGAAACATTACTTTAACATTTTTTGAGTTTGTAAAAATCGGGATTCCGCTTACGATAATTAATGTAATCGTTTATTATGTGTTTTTTGTGATTTATTTTTTGTGATTTATATTGAATTTTGCAACCTTTTTGAAAAAATTTGTTTAATTTATTTAGGACATAAAATAAATTGATAAAGTTATAATGAAAATTAATCTAAAAGATTGAAGAGTTTATCTAAATTTAAATATCAACAAAATAATTATTTATTTATTAAATATAAATTAATAAAACATTTATTAAATTAATGGTATGTATTCTAAAAATAAATTAAAAATGGCAACGGGAAATAATGCAGGAGCAAAAGTTAAAAAGTCGGTATTTGACATGGATAGAAAAGAATTTGTAGGATATATGAATAGCAAAGAAATAACAGAATTTTGGAATAAAAAAATGGAAGAAGCAGAAGAAGAAGCATTAAAGACAGCAAAAGCGGCACGTAATTATTGGGTACGTTGAACAAAAATTGCTACAACTTGTTTTTTAATTTATTTTTTGTCTTTTTTGTATCGCCTCCGCGAGTGTTATTTTGTGTTGTGCGTTATTCTTTTATTTCTGTAAGAAGAGTATATATTTTTTTGTTTTTTGGCGCACAAAATGGTTTATTCTTGTTGGTGTAAAAGATAGAATATATCTTATCATTTTTATGGGCAGAAGCATCAATTATTAATATCTTTTCCAGGTTTTTTTCTTTGCCTCTTGCTTCTGAGTAAAATTCTACATACCACACATAATGTGGAAAAGCGACATCTTTGTAATCATCATTTTTTACTGTATTTTCTAAGAATTTGTGCAAGTTTTTTGAATCTACCAATAGTATTCTGGGAACAAGTTTTTTAGAATGACCTTCTTCCTTTTGGAAGCATTCAATCTCATCTTCAACACTTTCAAATGGAAAATAAAATCTTTGAAATATAGGGCATATAAGAAAAATTTCATTGTTAGATTCTCCCAGGTATGAAGTTAGTTCTTCTTCTAGTTCTTTTTTTGGAATAACAATGCTAAACAGAGGGAAAGGATTATTAAAAGTTTTTTGTATATGATGTCCGGAGTCGTCAAATATTACATATCCAAATTTATCGTTTTCATTTTTATCAATTGTGTGCCCCGCTACTACTATAACGTGATTAGCAAATCCTAATATGCAGGGAAGCCCGCTTTCTACATGGGCATCAAGTGTTCTTAATAATTCTTCACATTTTTCTTTAGGTGTTTTGGATGAAGATACAGGCGATTCGTATGAAGAGGAATACGCTCTAATAAGACATCCGTTCTCCATCAGAGCATTTTCAACATGTTCAATCGTTAAACCAATTGATGGAATTTCTCTTCCTCTCTGCGAGTATGGAATTTTTGAAATAAATCTTTCTATAGATATTTCAGTCATTTCATGTCTTTTGTGCATAATCTCCGATATTATCATTGCATCCGCATGAGCACAAACAGAAATTACACCATCCTGCGAAAATAAAGGAAACGCCTCAAACTTAATGCTTTTAGTTCCTATGTGAACTTCATATTTTGCGGTAATCATGTATAAATCCTCATTTTCTATCAGGTTATAAAATTTTCTATATTTTTTCAGAATAATTTTTGGTAACTTCTCAATAAGTTGTGGTAAATAAATTTTGTAACTGCTCATTTTATAAAA
>JAGWDQ010000020.1 GCA_018260615.1 Candidatus Altarchaeum sp. | reverse complement strand
TATTACAAACAAGTAGTTGGTTTTATCATCTTTCCACAAGTTATTGAGAAGTTACATATTCTTCAGTTAATTTTTCATAGTCATTACTGCAATTTAAATATATTGTTTCTGTTCTTGTCGTCGGACCAGCCCCTGGCTCATCTCTACAATTTACCCATCCCTTGTCGAAAAAATATTCTTCTACTGTATTTGTTGCTCGATTACTACTTGTGTAGATATAATATTTTACTTCACTATTCACAACTACAATTTTTCCATTTATGTTTGTATATGCTCCTGAACCTCCCGCATTATAAATATGCGTAGCATTATAATTTTCTTCAGGGGGCATCACCAACAGTTTCAATAATTCGTCTTTTGGTTTTTCTTCAACACACCCGATAAGCAAAACCACCGCAATTATTGCGATTACTGCCAAAACACGCGTTTTGCTTCTCGCAAAACGGTGCACCATTTCGCTGAAAGGCGAAATGCGTGTTCCGATCCCCGTTCCGATTAAAATTTTTTTGTTTTTCATTTTATGCAATCCATGTTTGGTTTTTGGATTGTATTACCCAGGTATCATTTGTTTTAATCAAAATAATTTCATAACCCTCACCAGTTTTTGGATATTTTGGGTTTGTAATTGAAACATTTGCATTGGCAGCGTTTCCACCTTCTACAAAGACAATATTTTCTATTTTTATGTCCAATCTATATTTATTCTCACCCAACAATTCATCATATATAACTTGTTTGATCTCAATTACATCATCATCCTTTGTTGTGCTGGGTTTTTCCTCAACACACCCGCTAATCAAAACCACCGCAACGATTGCTATTATTGCCAATGCCAAAATTCCAATTCCCGTTCCGATTGAGAGTTTTTTGTTTGATTTCATCTTTTCCATAATATTATTTTGAAATTTATTCTTTATTTTAAAATTTAGTTTTCTTTTCTGTTTCTAACATAATGCAGGCATTATATGTGACGTTTATCCCGAAATTTTCCGCCTTTTTTATCGCTTCCTCACTTTCGCTGCCGGGTTGCATCCAGATTTCATTAATCCCTAAATTTTTACATTCATCAACAATATTCTCTGTAATTTTCGGAGGAACAACTGTAACAACAATATCAACCTTTTCAGGAATTTCGGAAATTTTTTTATAAATTTTTCTGTTCAAAACAACATCAGCGTTCGGATTTACTCCATAAACCCTTAAATTTTTACTTACCAGGTCCTTAAACACCTTAAATCCGCACTTGCTTTCATCTTTTGAAACCCCTGTTACTGCAATAATTTTATCCTCCAAATCATCTTTTACATTCATATTTGTTTTTGCGTAAATTTCTTTACATATTTATACGCTTCCAAACCCGCAATTGCCCCGCTCCCGACAGCAACCGAGACCTGCTTTACAGGATTATTTGTAACATCTCCCGCCGCAAATATCCCGTCAATGTTTGTTCTCTGTAATGAATCAACGATAATGCTTCCTTTCTCATCTAAATTTAATCCGCTCACTTTAAAAATTTCCGTGTTTGCAATCTCACCTGCGGCTATAAAAACCCCGTCAACATCAAGTTCTGATTCTCTTTCCTTATTATCCTTCTCCTTCACATTAATTAATGCCTTTTTAACTAACTTTTCGCCTTTTATTTCCTTTAGCTCGGCGTTGTAAAAAATTTTAATATTTTTCTTTAAATTTAACAGGTCTATACTAATCTGCTCCGAGGTAAATGTATCTCCTTTATTTGCAACATAAACAACAGATGCCAAATCGGAAAGATAAATCGCATCGCTGACAGCAGTATGCCCCCTCCCTACAACCAGAACATTTTTGCCTTTAAAAAACATTCCGTCACATGTTGCACAATAACTGACACCTCTTCCCAGAAATTCCTTTTCACCTTTAATGTTTAACTTTTTGTGTGTTAAGCCAGTTGCGATAATTACCGCCTTTGCGATGTATTCGTCGTTCTCTGTCTTTATTCTCTTTCTTCCGTCTTTTTCAGTTTCTATTCTTTCAACAACTTCAATTTCTTTTATTTCAGCATACTTTTTGCACTGGTTTGTCATTCTTTCCGCAAGTTCCATTCCGCTTATACTCTCAAATCCGGGATAATTTTCAATAGCGTGAGCGGTTGCCATTGCTCCTCCGCCGACACCCGAATCAAAAATTTTAACATTTAATTTGCTCCTTCCGGCATAGATTCCCGCTGTTAAGCCCGCCGGACCTGCGCCTATAATTGCTACATCTATTTCGTTCATTTTAAAATTTAATTTTAAATAAAATTTATTATTGGACAGGAAAGCCCGCTGATTTCCAGGAATTTATACCTCCAAGCATGTCATAAACCAGTCCGAATTTAAGTTGTTGAAAATTTTGCATTGCGTTACCGCTTCTATGCCCGCTTCTGCAATAAACAAGATATGTTTTGCTTTTATCCAAATCATTTAATTGTTCAACAAAATCATTAGCATAATAGTCAATATTTATTGCATCTTTTATGTGACCTGAATTAAATTCCGATGAAGTTCTTATGTCTATTATTATAAAATTTTCATTATCTAAATTTTCATCTATCAGTTTGTGTGCCTCTTTTGCATTTACATTTTTTATTGTTGTTTTCATTGTTGTTGTTTGTGCCGGGGTTTCGGGCGTATTTGTTGCGGTCTTTGTTGTTGTAGTTTTTGTTATATTTTTATTTGAAGAGGTATCTGTTGTCTCGCCATTTGTTTTGTTGTTTGTGTTGTTGCCTGCGTTGTTCGTTGTGTCGTTAATTGCTGTTGTCGCATTGGTGGTTGTATTGGTCGTGTTAATTGTTGCATTATTGGTTTTATCTGTGCTGTTGTTTGTGTTGCTTATCTGTTCGGTTGCATTTAGAGATGTATTTGATGTATTTACGGTTGTGTTTGAATTGCCAGTGGTTAGATTATCGGATGTGCTTTTATTATCAAATTTATTTTTACCTTCTGAATCTATACATCCGCTAATCAAAACAATTCCGGTTATTGCCAAAGCCAAAATTCCGAGCAACATTAAATTTTTTGTTTTTGATTTCACCGTATTTTATTTAAATTTTAAATGACTGCTATTAATAGCGATTAAATAACATACAAAACACATTCCTTTCTAAATTTTGCATCGGATATTTTGTCACATATTGTTGTATCTTCAAGAGTATATGCAATTTCCTTAACACACCACTTATGTTCATCATTATTAATTATGTTTTCACAAACTGATGTATCGTTCTTTGCTATCGCTATTCTCTGAATACATAAATCCTTTTGTTCTTCATCAGTCAATTCGCCGCAACAGGAAATATCATCTTTTTCCACATTTTCGCAGCACCAGTATTTTATATCTTTATCACTGATATTTTTACAGGAATTCATAGAAAAATTTTCTCCATAAATAATGCTGTAAAAACATTCATGTTTTGTGCCAAAGTCCTTTATATTCTCGCATAAATTTATATCATCCTCATCCTTAACAGATGCATATTTATAATAACAATCATCCCTGATTCCATCACTGCTTATATTGTTGCATAAGGAGTAGTCCTCTTTTTCTTCTGCAAGATTTTTAATGACAAAGTCACGACAGTTTGTTTTGCTATCTGTATCTGTTAAGTTATCACATAAGAAAAAATTTCCATTTTGTATCGCAATGTTTGTAACACATACTACAATACATCTTTTTTTATTTTCTTCATTGATCACCTCGTTACACAAAGTTGTATCATTTTTTGCCGTCGCAATAATTTCAGCACAATAATCCATACTTTCTTCCTTTAATAATTCTTTGCACAAAGAAATATCACCTCTTGCTATTGCAACATCCTTATAACACGAATATCTATATTCTTCATCAATTATTTTTCCACACAAACCAATATCTTTCTTGAACTCCGCAACATATCTGAAACAATAATCCGCTGTGTAATTATCAGTTAATTTTTCACATAATGCGGCATTACCCGAGTTCCATGCGACAATCTCAAAACAGTATTCTCTCGTATAATTGTCAATTACCTTCTCACACAATGAAGCATTATTTGTTTGCTCCCCGATTGATGCGAAACAAATGTCTTTGTTGTCCTCATATTTTGCTTTTTCGCAAATACCCGAATCATTTTCTTTTATTCCAATTTCCACAAGACAACTCTCTTTATAATACTTGTCATTGATTCTTTCACACAAATTTTTATCTGATAGTTCTATTCCTTTATTGTAAAAACATGTGTTATATTCCCTAAACCTCATTATTCCCGTTAATGTTTTGGTGTCTTTAAAGAAGATCATCGCCTCATAAGGAAATTCCATATCTAATTTTACTTCTGCATCATAAGAAAAAAAGTGTTTATTGCCTATAATTTCTTTTAGAATATATGGCTCATAATTGAAATCGTCCGAATGCTTTTTAAGGTATTCTTCAGTTGCATAATTTTGAATTATAATTTTATACTTGTGTTTATTACCAATATTGTAAACATATGTCCTTTCGCTGACATCAACATCAAGGGACTCAAAGACATTTCCGCTGCCGGAGGCCTTTATCTCTATTTTATGTTTGCCTTTGTTTATTTCAATAGTTTCAGAGCAGTAATTAACTGTTCCTTTTTTCTCACCGTCAATGTAAATGTTGTATGTTTCATTGTTTAATGCGTTATCAAAAATTATTTCCGATTTATCTTCAACGCATCCGCTGAGCAAAACAACCACAAATATTGCTGATACTACTCCGATTACCATTAAGATTTTTTTATCCATATTATTTTCTGCATATTGTGTATTCTTTACTATGATAATATTACTTTACCCCAAAATGTTACAAAATAACCAATTTCACAGTTTGAAACAAATCTTCCAAAAGGTATCCAACTAACTTCAAGTTGTCCGTCACAAATATTTTCTGCAATTTTTACCCTTTCTGAATCATGTTGAACTACTTTGTCATAAACCGCTTTATCATCCATCCAGGGAGCCCATGCAAAGATAGATACAATTACAGCCAAAATTCCAATTCCTGTTAAAATTTTATGTTTCACCTTCATTTAAATTTTATGTTTTTAATAAATTTTACTCTATAAATCTATCCCTTTTTATGCATCGTGCAACTATCCCCTGTTCTTTCTCCGACAACCCTGATTGCAGACGGATTTAACGGACAGACCTCCATACATTTCATACAAATCGCACATTTTCCCGGCGATGCAATAACAATTATATTATCCAAAATTTCCAATACGCCGTAATTGCATGAATTGACGCATTTCCCGCAACATTTACACCTTTCATAATCAATCTCAATCTTAGCCATTCCTGTATTTTCTCTTTATATTTTCTATATCTTCAATTGTCAAATACCCCATACCTATTTGCTTTCCGAAATGAATCGCAATAATTGGAAGGGCAAGCATATTCGCATTTTTTAATTTTAATTCGGCAGCAAGTACCGTTGATGCCTGGGAAATTCTGTCAAAATTTGAGGTCATAATATCTTCTGCTTTACATTCGTGGTTTTCTTTAAATTTTTCAGTAAATTTATCCTTTGTAATCCAGCCGACAATTTCCTCATCGCCGAACTCTGAAATATCCTGGACAATAACTCCTTTGCTTCCGTTATCAAAAATTTCCTTCAATATCTTACAGTCATCGTTTATGTCAACTGCCCTGATTCCCCCGCTCATCCATATATCCTTTACTTCAACTAATCTGATATTTCTGATTATTTCAGAGTTCTCCATTTCTTAAATTTTTTCCAGCTTTTTATCCGAAATCAAATCAACTAATAAATTCCATTCGTCTTTTTTCAGCACACATAAATTTCCTTCTTCTCCTACTTTCACGACATCGTCTTCAATTTCAACTGCCGGACAACAACTCTTTAACCCGCACAAAGATATTTTTGTTTTCATCTTATGTTTTATAATTTTATGTTTTATTTTTATTAAATTTTATTATTAAATTTTAAAATTTTATCTGAATAAATTTGCAAATTTATCAATTAAGCCACCTTCGCTGTTTGATTTATTCTCACTATGTTCTTTCTTAACCTCTTTACCACCATCTTTTTCAGGAGACTTTCCCAATGCCTTATAGATCATATCCACATATTTTTTATCACCGGGTGCTCCTCCGACACCAAATCTTTCGTTTGTCTTTAAATTTGTAATGATAATTGTAGGAACAGACGAAATTCCGTAAGTTCTGGCTTTACCTGAGCCGGCAGGTGTTCCTGTATTCACCTCCTTCCATGCAACATCCTTCTTTAATTCATTATGCTTTTCAAAGAGTCCCTTTGTTGCTTTAACTGCTGCCGGACAATGCGGGCAGGTTGGACTTGTAAAGACCTCTATTAGCACAGTAGCCATTTTTATAAGTATTGTTTTATCTTTGCTTCAATCGTTTTTTTCGGTGCAGCACCTACAATTTTATCAACATTCTGCCCGTTCTTAAATATGAGGAGCGTTGGAATTCCCATTATTCCATATCTTGCCGGAATCTCCTGATTATTATCCGCATTCAGTTTTCCAAATACAATCTTTCCTGCATAATCATTTGCCAGTTCCTCAACTACCGGAGCAATCATTCTGCACGGTCCGCACCATTCCGCCCAGCAGTCCACGACAACAACAGGATATTTTTTTACTATTTCTCCAAAATTTCCATCATTTACCTCTATTGGTTTATTTATATTATCCATTTTTGATTCGCCTTTATTTAAAGTTTTTAAATTTTGTTTATTTTGAATTTCTTTCATCATTTCTTCTAATTTTTTCTTTTTAATTTGTTCTAATTCGTCATCCGTATTATCTGCAGCAGTCGCAGTTGCATCCGTGGTCTTCATTTTCTCCCTGTTTTATTAATTCTTCGGAACATTTTTTACAGACCTTAATTTCATCCACTCCGCAGCAGCTTGGGACTGTGTATGAAATTGCTTCGTTTTCATTCATTTCCTTTCCGCAGGTGTAACATTTTATCTTTTTTACATCTGTTTTCTTTGTATTGGTCTTTGTCTTTTTTGTGTCCGTCTTTTTTGTATCTTCTTTCATTTTACTTATATATTTATTTTATTTATTTGGTTATTTTAATGCATTTTGTCGGGCAAATATCATAACATTTCATGCATCCTGTACATTTTTCCTGATATTTCGGAACCGGCATTTCCCTTTCGCTGTTAAACATTCCTAATGTTTTAACTTTTATCTTTTCCCATACCCATACACCATTCGGGCAAATATCAATACATTCTCCTGCTCCTCCGCACCTATTGTGGTTTATCTCTACTTTCACCATTTTGTTTTTTCGCTTTTATTTGTTTTTAATTTTGGTTTAATAAATTAGGTTGATAATTTATATTTTTATTAAATAAATTCAATTATGTTCAACAATTATGCACACATTAAAATAAATTAATAAATTTTATTCGTTTGCTAACATCAAACTCCAAAATCCAAAGCAGCGGTGTTGAAAATTTTACAAAATTTTACAAAAGTGTTGAAAAAATTCGCAAAAGTGTTGAAATTTAAATTCGTTTTTCAGCACTCAATACAAATATCGTTCTGAAATTTAAAAACCTGATTTGGACATTTTTAAATCCTGTTTCTTTCATAATATCTGCATAATATTCAGGCGTTCCGAAGGCATTATATGTCTTTGCTAACATTTTCGGAGCATCAGAACCCGTAATTACCGGAGCAATGTGTTTTATGTAATTGTATATCAGTGTTCCGTAAATATTATTGTGCTTTGCAATATCCAAAATCATAAATTTTCCGTTGTTTTTCAGTATTCTGTAAATTTCCGTTAATGCCTTCTTTTTATCGTAAAAATCCCTGAATGCAAATGCACAGCACACAAAATCGGCAACATTATTGCTTACCGGAATTTTTTCAGCCGGAGCGGTTATAAATTCAAATTTTTCCGGAGAAATTTTTGCCTGTTTAAGTCGCTCTCTTGCAATTTTATGCATTTGGGCACTCGGGTCAACGCAAAAAATTTTTTCTGATTTAAGCATCATTGCCAATGTTCCGGGCCCCGAACCGATTTCAACCGCAACTTCCTTATTACAACTTTCATTTATTAAAATTTTTCTCCATTTTTTGTCCATTCCGAAAGTCATTCTTGAATTTATATTGTCATAGTGAGGTATCATTTCTTCCAGGACATTTTCCAGATTTTTCCACTCATCAGAGTCAATTTTAAGGGCATCCATTGTGATTTATTAATTTACCTTTTTACTTTTTTCTCTTTTCGGAGTGTTTTCTCTTTTTTTAAAAGAGAAAAGTTCATTTCCATATTGTCATAGTGAGGTATCATTTCTTCCAGGACATTTTCCAGATTTTTCCACTCATCAGAGTCAATTTTAAGGGCATCCATTTGTTGTAAATTTGAGTTTTGTATTATAAATTTATGTTTCAAAAACAAATTTTTAAAACAACAGAAAAATGAAAAATTTATTGATTGCTGCAATGAAGTTATTGCTAAAGATGAAATGACCTCACTTCGTTCGGACATTACCAAAAATATTCAAATATTTTTAGCAGATTGAAAATCTTGCAGATTTTCAGTATTTAAAAACAAGTTTTTAAAATGAATACAACTAAAAAATTTGAATACGATATAGAATTTTTTGACAGAGAAAAGGAAAAAGAGGAAATTCTGAACATTTTAAAATTTAATCCGCATCCAATAAATATTTAAACGAAAATTTTTCCGAACAACGAAATCATGGGTTTGACACTTCCTGTCAAAAATTAACATCTCTATTTTTATAAATGGCACATAATATTTTATATTGTTTTATATTTAATTTAAAATACATCCAAAATATATTTATTATCAAACAAAATTAATAATAAAAGTCAAAATGAGCAACATTTGATTTTATAAATTTATACCAATTCTTTTTATTCATTAAAAATGGCAAATATAAGGAAAATTGAATTTTTTGACAGGGAAAAGGAAAGATGGGAAATCATGCAAATTTTAGAGTCAGAACCGCAACTGCTCAATTTTATTTACGGCCCGATAAACAGCGGAAAGACAACGCTGATTACAAATCTGATTGAAAATTTACCTGATGATTATGTTGTTTTTTATGTGAATTTAAGGAGAAAATCAATTATAAGATATGAGGATTTTATCAGGGTTTTATTCGCAATTGAAGAAGGAGGATTCTTAAAAAAAATCAAAAATATTTTTACAAAGGTCTTAAAACATATCACTTCCACAGGAGAAAAGACATTATATAAATCCCATGGAATTCCTGTGGATAAGAGTTTGCTTGAAACATTTTTCAAAGAAAAAAGTAATGAAGATGTGTTTAACTATCTTGTAGAATATTTTAAAAACATTGCAAAACACAAAACGCCTGTTTTGGTAATTGATGAATTACAGATGATTGGCGATCTTGAGATTAATGGAAAACTGATTTATAAATTGTTTAACTTCTTCATTGGCTTAACAAAAGAATTGCATATTTGCCATGTTTTTGCTTTATCTTCCGATTCGTTATTTATTGAAAGGGTTTATAATGAAGCAATACTCAAAAACAGATGCAGATACCTGTTAGTTGATGATTTTGATGAAGAAACAGCAGGAAAATTTTTGGAAAAATATGGATTTACAGAAGAAGAGATAAAACTGGCAAAGGACTATGCAGGTGGAAAACCGGCATTACTTACAGCAATGATTGATGAGAAGAAAATTAGAAGAAATATAAATGACTATGTGGAAAAAGGTCTTGCCAATTCAAAGGAAGAAATCGCACAACTGTTATACTATATTAAGACAATTGGTGTAACGATAAAATACCAGGAGAATGACATTGCTGTTAATTATGAAGGCACAACAAAGATATTGAAAAATTTTTCCGGGAACGACTTTTATAAATATTCCGTGATAACTCCCGAACTGTGTTATTTAGTTTCAAAAAACATATTGTTTGTTGATACGAGAGAAAAAATAATAAAACCACAGACGAGATTTGATCTTTTGGGAATAAGGGAAATTTTAAAGGAAATTGATGAAATTTAGTATGTGTTTGCTTTAACCGGGAAAGTAAATTCAGATGTAAAAATATAGTCGTTTTTTAAGATTTAAGGTTCGTAAAATTTGAATGGAAATTTCATATATTCTCGTTTGGAAATGATTGCTTATTTGGAAATTTTATGGTGGCTGATAAATTTTTAATGAAATAAACTAAATTTGTATTTAATTTTATATGGCAACAACAAAGGACTTCCTGAATTTTGTCCGATTTGAACACAGCATTTTTGCTTTGCCTTTCATTTATGCGGGAATGCTCATTGCGATGAGAGCAGAAAATTTTGATTTTGATGCATTAAAATTTATCCTGCTCACAATTGCGGCAATTTCGGCAAGAAGCACGGCAATGGCATTAAACCGCATTATTGACGCAAATATTGATGCATTAAATTTAAGAACGGCAGACAGGCACATTCCTTCGGGAATAATAAAGGTGGAGGAAGCCTGGACATTTGCAATTATTTCGGGCTTATTATTCTTTGCTTCCGCTTATTTTTTAAATTTCCTCTGCTTTATTCTCGCCCCTGTTCCTGTGCTTCTGTTTATAATTTATCCTTATCTTAAAAGGCACACTTACTTTTCGCATTTGTTTCTGGGATTAACTTTGGGAATTGGTGTCGGCGGAGGATATTTGGCAATTACGGGAAATTTTGAAAATTTAATTTATCCGTTAATACTCTGCTTTTTTGTTATGTTCTGGGTTGCCGGCTTTGATATAATTTATGCAATTCAGGATGTTAAATTTGATAGAGAGCAAAATTTATATTCGGTTCCGGCAAAATTTGGTGTCAGGAACGCTTTAAGAATAAGTTTGCTGTTTCATCTTGTCAGCATAGGAATTTTAATATTGTTTTATGTGCTATTTCAGTCGTTATTTTCATCGGCATTTATGTTTGGTTTAGGAATAGCGATAATTGCATTGCTCTTAATTTACGAGCATAAAATTTGTTATTCTGATGTTTCGGAAGCAGCAATACAAAAGGCATTTTTTACTACAAATGCAGTTGTGGGGGTTTGCTTTTTGCTGGCTTTAATTTTAGGGTTATTCCTTTGATTTAATTATTTCTTTAAAGTTGCCAAAGGCAAATGTCCCGAAGGATAAGTGCTGAAAGCCATAGCGCATCTGCTGAGTCAGACAAAGTTTAGCTCTCTGCTAAATGTTCTCTGATTTTGTCTAAAGATTCTTTTGCCGAGTTAATTCCTATGGCTCGGGCATCCGTAATTCTCTCCTTCATTCTTTTTTCAAAGGACTTTGGAAAAAATTTCTTCTCAAATTCAATCATTGATACATATGTCTCTTTTTTATTTTTATTTTTTTTCATTTTGTGATTATTTATAATATTTTGATAAAAATTGCGGATTTAATTCGGGACTAAAATAATGTTTTCTTTTAATCCATACAAAACCATCACCTTTGGAGATTATCGCAACATCAATTGGGCCGCCAACCGTTTCCATTTCCATTGTAACTTTTCGTTTGAAAGAAGTTAAATTTACAAGCGATTCCGCCATTGCTGCAAGTTCATCTTTCGGAAGCATTGAAACAACTTTTATAATAGGATCTACATTATCCTGCCGTCTGACTATTTGCATATGTTCCTGATAACTTTTGAATATCTTATTACTCTCTTGTTTCATCTCCTCTTTGAGTTGATTCTTTTCATTATCATCATATTTTGTTATGCTGCGAACAATAATTTCAGGATACTTATCAAATATTTCTGATAAGTAGCCATCCATTTTATTCTGGAAATTAGGATTAATACCTTCCATAAATGTGTGAACCATCTCACTTTGAGCAAAAGGAACAACCGAAGCATCTATTTCAAAGTTAATTTTTTGAGTTATGTGGGTTTTATATTTCAACCTATTATTAACTACCCCATCAATAATAAATGACACAAGTGAAGGAAAAATTTCTTTCTCTCCAAAACCGGCAATTACGACTCCGGAAATATCTCCTTTTTGAACACCTTCCGGAAATTTTGAAAATAAATAGCTTACAATTTTCTTTAATTGATTTATATGACTTTTTGATATGGGCAACTTTTCAAAAACTTCCTTTATTGCTTTGTCAATGATTTCACTATATTTATTTACTACCTCTTCATTATAACTTTTTGGAATTGATGGGATGTTATCTGTTTTTTCCCAATCTTCATAGTGCTTTTTTATTATTTCAGATATTATCTGCTCGGTTGTTTCATCAGTAATTTTCTTTTCTTCGGCGATTTTCAAATATACCTTATCATTTATTTCTTTTCTAACATAAGCAAAATAACCATAAACAGAACTCTTTAAATATTTCTCTTGCACAGAATCGGGAAACAATTTATTCCCCTTATCCAAAAATGCTATAAAATTATCTGCATATTCTTTCAAGGTATCAAATTTCTTTTTTTCTAACATGCTTCTATAAATTTTAATTATCGTTTCCCATGGAACACCCATAAAAATAGCATTTCCATAAACCATTATGCCTACGGGAGAGTGATTTGATAAAGAAAAAAGTTTATTTGCAGAGGTAAATATTTTCTGTTCATCCCTTACAGTCATTGTAACTGCGCTATCGGCTGCAATCGCTATTCCTTCTTTATTCATTATTGCTATTTCAGCAGTCATTCTGTCTTTTTATGTAATTAAAAAAGTAAAACTTTATCAACAATTATGAGTTTATCAATAAATAGATTTATTATTCTTTGCTTCCGCTTATTTTTTAAATTTCCTCTGCTTTATTCTCGCCCCTGTTCCTGTGCTTCTGTTTATAATTTATCCTTATCTTAAAAGGCACACTTACTTTTCGCATTTGTTTCTGGGATTAACTTTGGGAATTGGTGTCGGCGGAGGATATTTGGCAATTACGGGAAATTTTGAAAATTTAATTTATCCGTTAATACTCTGCTTTTTTGTTATGTTCTGGGTTGCCGGCTTTGATATAATTTATGCAATTCAGGATGTTAAATTTGATAGAGAGCAAAATTTATATTCGGTTCCGGCAAAATTTGGTGTCAGGAACGCTTTAAGAATAAGTTTGCTGTTTCATCTTGTCAGCATAGGAATTTTAATATTGTTTTATGTGCTATTTCAGTCGTTATTTTCATCGGCATTTATGTTTGGTTTAGGAATAGCGATAATTGCATTGCTCTTAATTTACGAGCATAAAATTTGTTATTCTGATGTTTCGGAAGCAGCAATACAAAAGGCATTTTTTACTACAAATGCAGTTGTGGGGGTTTGCTTTTTGGTATTCCTGTTTTTGGGATTGTATTTTATACTGCCCAACCACATAAATTGCGTTTTTTAAATAAATGTTAATTTATAATTA
>JAGWDQ010000019.1 GCA_018260615.1 Candidatus Altarchaeum sp. | reverse complement strand
CCCATTAGCACGAAAATTAAGCACTAAAAAAACAGGTATTTTTTCTAATTTTTTTTATATTTACCCTTGCTGCATGCTGTTTTTCTGAGAATTTATTTGACGAAAATTTTGAAAATTCCAAGTTAACAAAATAACTAAGTTATTGTAGGTTGTTTTTAAACATTTTTACTCTATTGACTATTAAAATAGATATATTAATTTTTATATTTATTAACTTGGAAACATAATTATAATAAAAATGTTTAAATTAGGACTAAAAAGCATCAAAGGGCATGACTATGTGTATGCACAGGAATCAATATACCTTTCCCGCGAAAAAACAAAAACAAAATCATACTCACTTGGCGGGGTAAAAGAATTTATTGCAAAATTGAATGTTGTGTTAAACAAAGGAAAAGTTTTTACCCACTCTGGAGAAATGTGCATTTCAAAAATAGCAGAAAAGATTGGATTTTTTAAGTGTGTCAACAAATATGTATCTAAAAAATGGGGATATAAATTGCCCAATTATCTGTTAACTCTTGTAACCTATCAAATATTGAGTCCAGATAGCAAATCGCAATGCAGAGAATGGTATCAAAATTCTTATATGCAATATATCGTCAAACTTCCGGAAATAGCATTTCATAAAAATAATATATATGAGTATATGGATAAGTTCTATAAAAAGCAACACAAGATATTCCGAAGTTTACGAGATGCTGCAATATCAAAAATCGGAATAAATATTTCAGAGCTAATCTTTGATACGACTTCTGTATTCTTCAGGGTTGCAGAATTCACTGTAGACGATGTATTCAGACGATACGGAAACAGCAAAGATAAACGCCCTGATTTGATACAAGTTGTTCTTGCCGTATGCACAAATGGTGACGGATTTCCTCTCTACTACAGAGCATATCCAGGGAATACATCAGATTTTCATGCGTTTAAGAACTTTTTGCACGATTTCGACACCGAAATAAAACCAATCCACAAGGGAGGGGTAGTATGGATTATATTTGATAAAGGCAACACAAGCAAGAAAACCATATTAAAACTTGACCAGATAAGTGAAAGCTTTCCAAGAGATAGTTATCTTGCATATCTTGCGTCAATAAAACTCAATGAGGACATGCTGAATGAATTAAAATATGCAGACACCTGCCAGATTGATGAACAAGAATACAAAGTCGCAGAGATGTTTGCCGAATTATACGGAGGGGTCAAACGAGTTCTGATAGTTTATGATCCAAAACTGAAAAGCAAACAAGTTGTAAAAATGGAAAAGAAATTTCAAGCAGTGATATCAGAACTATATAGGATACAGCGGAACGAGAAGGATAAAGTAAAGTGCATTACTAAAATGTCTGCAATTATACGAAAAAATAAATTAACCGCGATTTTCAAGGTTAAGGAGACAGACAAGGGAATAGTATATGAAGAAGATAAATCCGCAAAAGAGCGGAAACTTATGAAAGCACGCACGTTTGCGGTTATAACCAACAATTTCACATCCAGTAAAAGTGATATAGTTCATAACTATATTGGAAGAAATAGGGTAGAGCAGACCATCTGGGAATTAAAGAATCTAATTCCAATAAGACCTATATTTCACCACCTGAAAAGACGTATAAAAACACATGCGTTTTTGGTTATGGTGGGATATTTGTTACTTTCAACAACAAAAATATTTCTCAAGAAAAAAGGGTTAAATATGACAATGGAGAAATTATTATCTGTCATCAGAAGTGGATATGTGGAAATAATTGAATGGAGTAATTCTATCACTATAGAATACCCAAAAAACGTGTCAAATATCCTGGAAAAAATATATGAAAAATTTGAGATACCAATACTAAAGATATGAGATTTTAACTTGGACTTTTTGAGGACAAAC
>JAGWDQ010000018.1 GCA_018260615.1 Candidatus Altarchaeum sp. | reverse complement strand
TGTAACCTGGTGACTTTGTGACTTTGTGTGAGTATTCTTCTGAATTTTTTAAATTCTTTATTTTTGGTCTCTAACCTCGCTGTTGCTCGGATATTTTCAAAAACTCCGCGTTTTGAAAATCGCACCAAGACACAGAAACACAAAGGAGTTATATTCTGTAACCTGGTGACTTTGTGACTTTGTGTGAGTATTCTTCTGAATTTTTTAAATTTTTAAATTCCTTTTCAAATATGGAAATGTCTCATTATCATAAAGCACAATATAAATTTCCCTTAAATTTGTATCTCTGTTTTTAACATAAGTTACAATTGTATCTAACATGAGCTTTGCACATCTGTCTTTTGGAAAGCGATAAATTCCCGCACTGATTGCCGGAAATGCTATGGACTTTAAATTTTCATTATATGCTAAATTTAAACAGCTTAAAACAGCATTTTTTAACTTTTTAGCATCATTTCCTTCGCCATAAACAGGTCCCACCGTATGAATAATAAATTTTGCCTTTAAATTTCCGCCCGTTGTTATTACTGCTTTTCCCGTTTCGCAAAATCCGATTTTATCACTTTCTTCCTGAATTATATTGCCTCCTTTTTGCACGATTGCCAGTGCAACTCCTCCGCCATGCTGTAATTCATTATTTGCTGCATTCACAATTGCATCGGCATTCATATCGGTAATATCTCCCCGCAGTATTTCAATCGTTGTATTTCTTATCTTTATTTTATTTATTTTTTTATTTATTTCTTTCATTTTTAATTTGATATGTTTTTAATTTATTTTTAATTCAATTAATTTTAAATTAAATTTTAAATTTATTAAAAATCACATCATTACATTCGGAGATTTTAAAATCTTTGATATTTTAAAATGGCAATACTTGCATCTATTTTTAATCCGCAGCATTCAACGGATATAATTTCATTAGTCATCATCGTTGGAGCATTCATATCAGGAATTATTTTATTGCTTTATTTGTATTGGAGATATAATGAAGGAATTATATTACGAAATTTTGCCATTAAATTTTTAAATTTAGAAAAGGAAAAAAGAGAAAAACTGCTGAAGAAATACCTGAAGAGGGATGACAAGTATATGAGGGTTGCGGGAGGTGTGTTTTTAAATCATTACGACATAATTTCAACTGACCTGAGGGAAAATTTACTGAAGGATGTCCTGAAGAAAAACATCAAAATGATTGAAGACCCTATTGATGAATTAACGCCGGCATTTGGAAATTTAGCACTTAATATACTTGAGAAACATTTTGATATAATCCCGCTGTCTCTTTGCAATGAAATAATAACCCGAAGTTTGCCAACTGCGGAAGGGATGGGAAAGGAAATAATTGCCGAAATTTTAGCACAAAATTTTGAAAAATTTGCTCATGACTTCAGAAACGAAACGCTTTTAAAACTCGTTAGTTTACCAAACGATAATGCGAAATTTCAAATTACAAAAATTTTGGACAAAAATTTTAATGATATTCCGCCGGAAATTTTAAGGGAAGCACTTCGGCAGTTAATGGAATCAAAAAACAAAATGAACATTGACTCTGTGATGGCTCTTTTATTTAAAAATTTTTACAAAATTGACATATTTACGAGAGACGAGTTACTGACGAGGTATGCCGGATATCAGGGAGCAAATAAAGCGACTTTGGAGAAATTTCTTTCCGTTTATGGAAAGGCAATTATTAATCAGGAATTAAAGAAAAGAATTACAGAATTGATAAAGTGAATCAAATTTAAAATGACTGACTCAAAAACAAAAATTTTCGGAGTAATCGGGCATCCGATAGAGCATTGGCATTGAACTTTTCTCTTTTAAAAAAAGAGAAAACATTCAGAAAAGAGAAAAAAGTAAACCTTTGAAAAATTTTATTCATCTAATTTTATTAATTTAAAATGACTGACTCAAAAACAAAAATTTTTGGAGTAATCGGGCATCCGATAGAGCATTCACTATCGCCTGTAATGCATAATGCCGTCTTTAAGGAAAAAAAAATAAACGCAGATTACTTTGCCTTTGATGTTGATGATAAAAATTTAGGTAATGCAATATATGGTGCGGATGCATTGAAATTTTGCGGATTAAATGTAACAATTCCACATAAAATTTCTGTTATGAAATACATAGATGAAATTAGTGAAGAAGCAAACCTGATTAATGCAGTAAATACAATAAAATTTGAGAAAGGAATAGCAACAGGTTATAACACTGATGGAATTGGAGCAATAAAAGCAATTGAAAAAAATTTAAACGAATGTCTTAAAGGCAAAAAAATTTTTGTATTCGGTGCGGGCGGAGCGGCAAGGGCAATTATATTTTCTGCTTTGTTAAGTGATGCGGAAATTTCAATATATAACAGGACAAGCGAAAAGGCGGTCTTGATAAACAATGAAATTAATGAAAAATTAAATAAAGGACTTAAAGTTGTCCATTTAAAAAATTTAAGGGCTGAATTGAAGGACAGCGATATTATCATTAATGCAACATCAGTCGGAATGTTTCCCAATGTTGATAAATGTGCAATAAATGAAGGAGATATTCCGGAGGGAAAAGTAGTTATGGATATTGTCTATAATCCTATTGAGACAAAATTTCTGGAATTTGCGAAGAAAAGAAATTGTAAAGTTATTGGTGGAGTTGATATGCTTGTTGAGCAGGGTGCAGAGGCATTAAAAATCTGGCTAAATTTAGAAGCGGATGAAAATTTAACTGGCATTATGAGAAAGGCAGTGATTGAAAAATTAATAAAGAAAATGTAATTTTTAAATTTAAAATGCCATTTACATTTAAAAGATTAGAAATACTAGAGGTTTTACTTATTGAACCAAAGGTTTTTAAAGATGAAAGAGGATATTTTATTGAGACCTACAAATTCAGCGAATTTGAGAAATTCGGAATAAAAAATTTTGTTCAGGAAAACCAGTCGTTTTCTGTTAAGGGTGTTTTGCGTGGTTTGCATTATCAAAAGAATCCTTATGCACAGGGAAAGTTAGTTAGAGCAATAAAGGGAGAAATTTTTGATGTTGCCGTTGATATAAGAAGGGGAAGTCCAACTTACGGAAAGTATATTTCGGAAATTTTATCGGAGGAAAACAAGAAAATGCTTTACATTCCGGAGGGCTTTGCTCACGGGTTTTGCACTTTGAGTGATGAGGCAATTGTAAATTATCTGACAACTGCTGAATATGCTCCGCAAGCTGATAGAGGAATCGTACAGAATGATGAAGATATTGCAATTGACTGGCCAATAAAAGATGTGTGGCTTTCTGAAAAAGATAAAAAGCATCCCAAATTAAAGGATGCGGATATAAATTTTGAATATGGAAAAATTTAAAAATTTAAAGTAAGTTAATTTCGTTTCACTCTCATTTTTAAATCACCTCATTATACTAAAAATACTCCAAGTATTTTTAATATTCTAAAAATCTACAAGATTTTTACAATCATTCGGAGATTTTAAAAACTCTGTTTTTAAAATCCCAAAGATTTTTAAATCTCCGAACGGCTGTGAGGCGATATTTTAAAATAAATTTTAAAATAGTTGTTGTAAAAATCAGTAACAGTGATGATACGGAGCAAAGAATAAAAGAGCTGAGTAGAAATCTGCAAGCATTTGAAAACAACAAAGATTCAATAATATATCTTACATCCGTTCAGGGGACAACACCTTTATCTTTATTGCCGTTAGCAGTATTAACAGCGAAAATAACAAAATCACCTCACCATCTTCAAAATATAATTCCACCTGATGATCAAAATGTTAATAACTATCTCAATGTAATATCATTTCCAAATGGCATTACAGAATACCGGTCTGCAAAATATGCCCCACACCTTTCGATACTTCATTTTGATATTGAAAAACTTACGCCTGATGTTAAATCAATGGTCGAGACAGCTTTAAACAAATATCAGGAATTACTTTCGCCGGTTATAAAAAAAGGTGAGGATGGAATAGTATATTTTTTTAATGAAATAATTACAAACATATATGAACATTCAGGGTCAAAAAATTTATGGATTTTTGTTCAACTTTTGAAAAAGAAGGAAGAAGTGGAAATTTGTGTAATTGATGAAGGAATGGGTTTTAAGGAAGCGTACAAAAAAGCAGGTATAGATATGAATAATGATATAGATGCCATACGAAGTGCGTTAGAAGGAAAATCATCAAAAAAGGAAGAAGATGGAAGGGGGTGGGGCATTAGGAGCACTAAGAGAATTATTACAGAATCCGACTTTAACGGAGAGTTTGTTATTATTACAGGAAAAGGAGGTTATTATTTTAATAAAAATTACTTTTTCGATTTTCCTATATGGCAAGGCACTATTGTGATGGCACGAATTAAAAAACCAAAAGAAAAAGTTGAGATTTACAGATATGTTGAATGAACAATGAACTTATGAGCAAATTATTCCTTGCTTTTTATTTGTATGAATTTTAATTAATAATAAATAATTTACCCCAACAAAATTTTTTCAATAATAAATTCATTTAGTCAATATATTTAAAACACATTTTAAAAATGATTAAAATAGAGATCTTAAGTGCATTGAACGGCATATCTTTTTTATTTACAAGATTAGAAGGAAAAGTACTATCTCGAAAGATTGAGGAAATGATTAATAAATGTCCATCAGAAAAAGAAATTTTACTTGATTTCAGAGAAATGACATTTATATCAAGATCTTTTGCAGATGAAATTAGAAAGATTAAAAAAAAATTGGAAAATAGTGGCGTTTCAGTCAAATATATAAATGTTTGCGAGAATGTTCAAAAGATGATAGATGTTGTTGAAAAAAGTGTCCAAAAGACAAATGTGCCAACAATGGATTTTTCTTTAATACCCATAAAAAATTTTAGTTCCTGTTAATTATCCTGAAAGGTATATCGCAGAATGGGTATTGGCACGAAGGAATTGACAAATAAGCGGATTGAATTTATGAGAATGATAAAGAAATAGAAACAAAAGTTTCCCATTTGGAATTACAACACCTACGAATATCGTTTTATCACAAAACAATATGGCTTGTAACGGGGAAAATTATATCAAAAGTTTAAAATGATGCAAAAATTTGCCAAAATATGGGATTTTTTGCAGATTTATTACCAAACATAATCTGATTTTTGGAGGTAAATTGATGTAATTTAGTAACTGTCCCATTTCAACACATTTGTTTTCTGAAATGGGAAACTTTTGTAGAAAATTAAAATTTAAAAATTTTAAAAAATGAGTATATTAGTTACAGGCGGGGCGGGATTTATCGGGTCAAACTTCATTTTGTATTGGCTAAAAAAATATAAAGAATACAGTATCATAAATTTAGATAAACTAACTTATGCAGGAAATCCTGAAAATTTAAAAAGCGTTGAAAATAATCCGAATTACAAATTTGTTAAAGGAGACATAAGCGATGCCAAATTAGTAAATAAATTAATGAAAGATGAGGAGATAGACACAATCGTGCATTTTGCTGCAGAGTCCCACGTGGATCGCTCAATTTTAGATCCGTCACCTTTTATAAAAACAAACATAGTCGGAACTTACACTCTTCTTGAGGCAGCGTTGAAAAACAAAGTTAGAAGGTTTCATCATATTTCGTGCTACGATGAAAAAACCCGAGCGATAACTAAAGACGGATTTAAAGAGTATCATCAAATCAAAAAAGGCGATCTGGTGTTAAGCGTTAATCCATGTACTGGCGATCTCAAATGGAAACCAGTAGAAAAGGTAATTATTCAAGATTATGAGGGAAAAATGATGGAGATAAATTCAAAAACAGTTAGTTTTAAAGTTACTCCTAATCACAGGATGCTTATTCAGCATAAAAAAAGTAAAAAATTTGTTTTTAAAGAAGCGGAAAAACTTAAATTTCAATCAATAAACAAGCTTCCAAAATTTTACCAATGGAAAGGAGAAGTTGATAAAAGATTGGAGAAAATTAACTCGTTGGAGGACTTTGCCTATATTCTGGGAATATTTATTGGTGATGGTTTTCTCGGTTATCAAGAAAAAATTACTCCTAACAAGACGGGCTTATCAAAAGAAGAATACATCAAACTGAACAGAGACAAAAAAGGAAGGTTTAAAAAAGGTGAAAAAATAGGATATCAAGAGAACACTATTTCAAAATCTTGGCGAATATTTCTTGACATTCCGGAAAATGATAAATGTAGAAAAAACTGTGAAGAAGCTTTAAATAAATTAAATATCAAATGGCACGCTCATAAAGGGAAGGCAGGTGAACATTTGTATTTTACTTCAAAAGAAATATGTGGTATTTTTAAGGATTGTGGAAGCGGGGCAAAAAATAAAAAAATACCTGACTGGGCTATGAATTGGCCGGTTCATTTATTAAAAAAATTATTTTACGGCCTTCTGGATTCTGATGGCAGCAGGAGAAAAGTGTTTTTCACTTCTTCAAATACCTTGGTTACTCAGTTCGCAGAACTCTGTGTTAAACTGAATTTAAGCCCCGTAATTAAAGAACGATACTCCGTCGCATATATTGAGGGAAGAAAAGTTGAAGGAAATGGTTTTATAATTTCTTTCAGAAACCTCTGGCGCGACATAAGGAAAGATAGGATAAAAGAGACAAATTATAAGGGCAAAATATGGTGCCTCACTGTAAAAGATGATCATAATTTTCTGATCGAAAGAAATGGAAGAACCATGTTTTGCGGAAATACGGATGAAGTTTTTGGAAGTTTGCCACTTGATTCAAAAGAAAAATTTAATGAAAATACACCTTACAATCCGAGAAGTCCTTATGCTGCATCAAAGGCAAGTGCCGACCATTTAGTTAGGGCTTATTATCAGACCTATAATCTTCCTGTAACTATTTCAAACTGTTCAAATAATTTCGGACCTTATCATTTTCCGGAAAAACTTATTCCGCTGGCAATAACAAATATTCTGGAAGGAAAAAAGGTTCCGGTTTATGGAGATGGTTTATATGTCAGGGACTGGCTTTTTGTTGAAGATCACTGCACGGCAATTGATGCAATTCTTAATGAAGGCAGGACTGGAGAAACATATCTCATAGGCGGGATGACCGAAGAAATTTCAAACATAGACATTGTCCGAAAAATTTTAAAAATTATGGGAAAAGATGAAAGCCGGATTGAATTTGTGAAAGACAGGCCGGGGCATGATAGAAAATATAGTGTGGATTGGAGTAAAATTAATAAGGAGTTGGGCTGGCATCCAAAACATGATTTTGATGATGCCTTGAAATTAACAGTTGAATGGTATGTAAAAAATCAGGACTGGTGGAAAAAAATAAAAACGGGGGAATATTTAAATTATTACAAAAAACAATATGGCAAAATTTAATAAATACAAAATTTAAATAACAAAATTTAACAAAAATGATAAGGATAGCGATGGCAGGGGGAGACGGACTTGTCGGTTCCAGGATTGTTGAAATTTTAAAAGCAGATGAAAATTTTGATGTCCATTTGATATTGGAACAGCAGATGGATATTACAAACAGAGAGAGCGTTTTTAATACATTGAAAAACCTAAATTTTGATGTGTTTCTTCATCTGGCGGCATATACAAATGTTGATAAAGCAGAGATTGAAAAAGAAAAGGTCTGGAAAATTAATGTTGAAGGAACAAGAAATGTTTTTGATGCTGTCAATTCATTGAACAAAAATTTTATTTATATTTCAACCGACTTTGTATTTGACGGAAAAAAGCAAAAGACACCGTTTTTTGAGGACTCAAATCCAAATCCGATTTCATATTACGGCTCAACAAAGTATGAAGGCGAAAAAATTGTGGAAGGAAACGGAACAATAATTCGTCTTTCTTATCCGTATAGAACAAAATTTGATAATAAACTTGACTTTGTAAGAAGTATAAGTATTCAATTTAAATATATTCAAATAATAATTAATGTATCAAAAGTTAGCAAAATAACTATAAATTAATAAGAGGGAAAATGGTTTCAACGGAGGATATAGGGATTATATTGACGTTAGTCGCAATATGTGTTGCAATTTATATTGCTTACACACAATACCAACATCTTAAAAAATTAGAATATATGGGAAATCAAACAAAAGGAATTGCAGAAAAACTTACCACATCTTCAGTAACTCATAAATGTGTAAATGATTTTTTTGTTCTTAAAGACAAAGAAAAAAATAAACAGAAAAAATATAAATGTTTTTTCCCAGTTCAGTATAGATCAACGCCTTTTCCGTTGATTAGTGAGGGTGACTTTTATGCAATCCATCTTTTAACCACATATCTCGGAAAAGATAATTTAGATTTAAAGGGAATTGTAAAAGATGACTCTGTTGCGGATACATCATTAGAGGGTAATGTAATTTTTATTTGTTCTCCATCTGCAAATTCTGCTTTAAAAAAGATTTTTGATGAAAAAAAAATAGAAAATGAAGAAGACATGAAATCAGTGAAAGATTGGCTATTAACAGAATTAAAACTCCCATGTTGGTTTGTAGAAGACTTCCGAGAGTCAAAAAATAATGACCATCCAGTTAGAAAGATCGCGATATATAATGATTCTAATAATGAGATTATTGAGGATTTATTAGCATCACCTACAGAACCATGTTACATAGTGGCAAGGAAATTAAAAGAGGGCGAAAAATACAACGATAATATAAATCTTCAACGAGATTATGGTATTTTTGCTCGAATGAATAAAAATAATAACCAGTATATTATTATTGTAGGAATACATGGATATGGAACATGGATTGTTGCCGAACTTTTAAATAATCTTTTGAGTAATAAAAAGGTTGATTACGAATCAGTTTTTCGACAAAGTAAAGACTTCATAACTATTATTTCAGGAGAGCTTAATAGAAAAGAACTAACAGTTAACTGGAAAAGTATTATGGTGCATAATCAGTATATGTGGGTAAAAGAAGGTGACAAATGGATTCGTAAATATCGCGATGATTTGCGCACTCACATGATTTGTGAAGATGAAGAAAGAAATATGTTTAACAAATAAGGTTTTGTCTTTATTTGGTGTTCATCCACAAAGTAAAAAATTTTGGAGAAAATTTTCAATTTTATATTTGAATTTTTGTATTTTTAACAAAAATATGAGTTTATGGATGGACACTAATTAGATAAACAAATACTCTATATTTAATTGTTAACCTAAACTCCGACAATTTACACTAATACATGACCTTTACTAATCCTTTTTATATTTCATTTCCTATTAGAATTTTATACTAATACCTATCTTTGAAAGTTATTGAATTTTTACCTTTGTTAAAGATATAAAATAGGGACACCAAAAAGATATATTTTAAAGGTGTTTTTAGATATCTTTCAAAGTTAGGTAATACTTTATACCAATACAAAAGGGATAAAAAATTTATATTTATAGGTGAGTATTGGTATAAAAATGCGGAGATTAGGTTGTTAATAGAAAAAATTTTGTAAATAGGATAAATTAGTATCTCCTCAATAAAATAGGGTAAATTGAATTATATTACTCTACTTTTCAGTGAAAAATACTAAATTTTTATATTTTACCCAGAAATTTTGAGAGAATACATAAATTATTATGAAAAGCAACATAACAAATAAAAAATGATCAGGGTGGGGATAACAGGAGGAGGCGGACTTGTCGGTTCCATGATTGTTGAAATTTTAAAAGCAGATGAAAATTTTGATGTCCATTTGATATTGGAACAGCAGATGGATATTACAAACAGAGAGAGCGTTTTTAATACATTGAAAAACCTAAATTTTGATGTGTTTCTTCATCTGGCGGCATATACAAATGTTGATAAAGCAGAGATTGAAAAAGAAAAGGTCTGGAAAATTAATGTTGAAGGAACAAGAAATGTTTTTGATGCTGTCAATTCATTGAACAAAAATTTTATTTATATTTCAACCGACTTTGTATTTGACGGAAAAAAGCAAAAGACACCGTTTTTTGAGGACTCAAATCCAAATCCAATTTCATATTACGGCTCAACAAAGTATGAAGGCGAAAAAATTGTGAACGGAAACGGAACAATAATTCGTCTTTCTTATCCGTATAGAACAAAATTTGGTAATAAGCCGGACATTGTCCGAAACATAAAATTGTTACTGGAGCAGGGAAAGACACTGTCAATGGTTACTGACTCGTTAATTGTCCCGACATTCATTGATGATATTGCTTATGCTTTGAGGGAATTTCTTTTATCAAAAAATTTTAAACCGGAAATTTTTCACATTGTCGGAAGTCAGGTACTTTCTCCTTACGAATGCGGAAAAATCATCGCCAGGGCATTCGGTTTGGATGATTCATTAATTAAAGCAACAACTTATGAAGAATATTTTAAAGGCAAGGCAAAAAGACCGCAGTTTTCAGATATAAAAAGCAGGAATAATAACTTTTATAAGATGAACGGTTTTGAAGAGACAATTTCCAAATTTAAAGATGAATTTGGGTAAAATTTAAAAAATGCTCACACAAAGTCACAAAGTCACAGAGTGTATTTCCCCGTTGTGTCCCGGTGTCTCCGTGTGAGGCTCATAAAACGAACTTTCTTGTACGATAAAAAAATCAGAATAATACTCACACAATAACCTCGCTGTTCACCTCGCTCTTGCTCGGAGATTTTCAAAACTCTCACCTCGCTCTTGCTCGGAGATTTTCAAAACTCTGCGTTTTGAAAATGCGTTTTGAAAATGCTCGGAGATTTTCAAAACCTTTGGGTTTTGAAAAAGCCACAAAGTCACCAGGTTACAGAATATAACTCCTTTGTGTCTCTGTGTCTTGGTGTGAGGGACCAAAAATAAAACGAACTTTCCTGTACGATAAAAATTTTTAATTTCAAATATTTAGTTGATTAAGTTAAATTATTAATAATTTTAAAACTCCAAAAATGATCGGCAGCAGACATTAGTTAAAAAATAGTGACAATGGAATCACAGAAGAAAATTTAAAAAATTAAGATGAAAGGACTGATACTTTCAGGGGGAGAGGGAACAAGATTAAGACCATTGACATATTCGCAGCAAAAGCAATTAATTCCCGTAGCAAACAAGCCGGTTTTGTTTTACGGAATTGAGGACCTGATTGAAGCAGGAATAAAGGACATTGGAATTATAGTAGGTCCGAACAAAGAGCAGGTTGAAAAGGCAGTAAATAATGCAAAATTTGATGCAAAATTTACATTTATTCCCCAGGATGCACCGATAGGTCTGGCACATGCAGTAAAAATAGCAAAGAAATTTATCAATAATGAATCATTTGTGATGTATCTCGGAGATAATATTTTAATGCAGTGTCTTAAGGACTTTGTTGATGGCTTTGAAGAGTCAGACGAATCGGCGAGAATTCTGCTTTGTAAGGTTGATGAGCCAAGCAGGTATGGAGTTGCAAAATTAAATGACAACGGAGAAGTAATTAAATTAGTTGAAAAACCAAAGGAATTTATTTCCGACCTGGCATTAATTGGCGTCTATGCATTCAAGAATAAAATTTTTGACGCATGCGATGCAATAAAACCCTCGTGGAGAAACGAACTGGAAATTACCGATGCAATTCAGTGGCTCATAGAGAATAAATTTAAAGTACCTGCAAGGATTACAAACGGATGGTGGAAAGATACGGGAAGGGCAGAAGATATGATTGATGCAAATCGCCTGATTCTGGATTCATTAAAGGAAGGAAATTTGGGAAATGCTGAAAACACGAGGATTGAAGGAAGGGTTTTTATTGACAGGGACTCAAAAATTTCAAATTCAACAATAAGAGGGCCTGTAATCATAGGGAAAAACTGCGAGATTAATGAGTCATACATCGGACCATATACAAGCATCGGAAATTTTTGCAAACTGCAGAATACAGAGATTGAGAATTCAATTGTTCTGGATAAAGCGGAAATTTCGGAAATCAGAAAAATTTATGATTCTCTGATTGGAAAAGAGGTAAAAATTTTTAAAAAGCAGACGATACCAAAGGGAAAAAAATTTGTGGTGGGGGACAGGTCTGTTTTAGAGGTATGAAATTTTTGCACTCTGTGAATAAGTTATGCCCTTAAAATTCATTCCAAAATGGAAAATAAAAAAACCCCGGATTTTGTTCGCTCTGCATTGTGGTCGTATGATATTAATAAAATTGACACGGAAAAGGATAACAAACTTATTATTGAAAATATATTAAATCACGGCACAGACGAACAAATAAGATGGCTTTTCAAAACATACTCTGTTAAAGAAATAAGGGATGTTGTAAGAAATCCGGGTAAAGGGTTTTGGCATCCTCAATCGCTGAATTACTGGCTTATGTTCTTAAAAATACGAATAAATAAAGAGACATATAAAAATGCAATTAAAAAGATCTATCCTCAAGCCCGAATATTTAACCGCGCTCAATAAAGAGCAGACTGAAATATTCAATAAACTGGCATTTACAAAAAGGTTCGACATATATCTGGCCGGTGGAACCGCGTTAACATTTTATCTTAATCATAGAACATCAGCTGATTTTGATTTTTACAGTTCAAAAAAACTGAACATTGCAGGATATTTTACAGAGGTCTTCAAAAAAGAAGGTTATTCCGTAACAATTAATATGGACACGCCCGAAACGACGGATTTGATGGTTGGAAATATACACATCTCGTGTTTTTACTACCCCTATAAACTAATCAGGCAACTATTTTCATTTCAGGATATATATGTTGCTTCGGTTGAAGATATAGCCGCGATGAAAATTATTGCTATCGTTCAGCGGGGCAAATTCAGGGATTTTACAGATATTTATTTTTTGATGCGTACATTCGGGCTGGAAAAAATCATTGAATGGACAAAGGAGAAATATCCTGAATACTCTACAACTTTGATATTGAAGGCACTCGTTTATTTTGAAGACGCGGGCGGGGAGATAAGCAGCAATGGAAGGGGCTTAAAAATATTTGACAGCACACTTACATGGACAAAGATTAAGAAATTCATCATTAAAGAAACATTAAAATTTCACAAAAATTATTTAAATTTGGGTAAATTTTAAAAATAAATGGCAACAATCGTTCTATGGAACAAGTTGAGAAAGAGAAATGTGGCAGGTAAAATTTCAAATTTTCTGTTGTTCCAAAAATATGCAGTGAAATTTTGGAGGTGTCAACTATATAGAGATTTTATAAGAGGTCAATGGAAGTTTTTAATCGTTTTTATCTCTAGTTGGGGGATTTTAAAGAGAAATTTAAAGACATGATTGGAAATGTATTCTTAATATATTATTCTTAATATTTAATGTTCTAAATTTAATTTAAAAATAAAAATTTAATTTAAAATAAAATGGGCACAGATAAAGTCAGGGCAGATGAAATAGATGATGTTGAAGAAAAAAAGAAAAATAAAAGAAGAATAGTTTTTGCAGTAGTCGGAATAATTATAATAAGTATTGTTATGGGAGCATGGGTTTATGAAAAATACTTCGGAACTGTATTATTAAACCCAGGAGAACAGTATACGGTAAATATTCCTTTTATTGGGGCATCAAATAACCCCATAATTAGTGGAAAAGCAATAGATGCAACAGGAAAGGCAGTTAAAGATATTAATGTAACTGTAAAATATAAAGGTAATGAGACTGTTTTGGCATGGAATGTAACAGATAAAGAGGGATATTATAAAATAGTTCTTCCTGAAATAAAAACAGCCAAGTCATATAATGTTTATGTCGGCAACTATGACAATTCAACATTAACTCTTGGAAGTAATGATTATACTTTAAATTTTAATGACAGTAAAATTTATAACAAAAGCGTTGACTATTATGCTGTTCTTGAAGGAACGATTAAAAACAAAGATACAAATATAGAGGACGGAAGAATAGATGTGAATTTAAAGTATTATAATGAAAGCAAACCAGGATGGGTAGAAATTTTTGATTATAAGAGATATTATGTAAATGTAGTGCCAAACAGCGATTATGGATTTCCAAATGATGAATTTAATGTATCCTGGGAAATTCCAGGTGATGCGGCAACTGGAAAGTATAAATTTTACATAAAAACATCATTCAATGCAAAAGAAAGCACAAAGACAATTAATTTCAATATAACTGCATAAAG
>JAGWDQ010000017.1 GCA_018260615.1 Candidatus Altarchaeum sp. | reverse complement strand
AATTAATTTATATGGAAAATTTCCCTTTTTGGAATCTGATTGCCACAAGACCTATCCCAATTTTAGTGGGTCAGCACCAAATTTTACTAAATTTCGATCTCTTTCTTAATAATTTCTGTTCCGCACGCATCGCAAAATTTTTTGTATTGCTTATATATCTTTTCACAGGCAGGACAAATATAGATAAATTTATTAATTGTTTCTTTATTGCTTTCAACGAGCCCTTCGTAAGGTATGTTTAAAATTTTGGCAATATTCTGAATTGCAAAATCACTTGTCATGAGCTTTAAATTATGTTCATAAGCTGCCGCTAAAATTTCAATATCCGTTTGTGAGAGATTGTTTGCAAGGTCGTTATTTATTTTTGCAATCTTCCTCTTTGAGTCCTCCGGGACATCTAATATTTTTAATTTTCCATTCCTTAACGAGCCCCTTACGACTTCTCTTAAAATTTCATCCTTCACTTCGTTGAGAACTCCTTTGGTTATGTAGCCCTCAAACATAATGTTCGGGGAATGCAAGATTACATTAGTGTCATAAATTCGGGTAAATTTTTTAGTTGGTTTGTTCAATTTAAATTTGATGGTTTATGTTTGTGTGAAAATTTGATATTAAATAAATAAAATTTGTGTAGTGGTTGAGTGCCAAATAGAAGTAGGTTATTAATTTAATTTGAAATTTCTATAAACGTTCGTTATAGCGTCAAAATGCCGTTGGAATTATGGCATAATTCTGGGAGACATGTGCAATATATGTCCATAATCCATCCCTATATAGTGATAATAATTTTAAATCATTTTGTCCGAGTATAAAATAATTCATAACAAGACAGTGCCTCACTAATAAAAATTAGTTTCAAATTTTACGGAATAATGTAAAATGTAATTAGATTTTGATATAAAAATATTAATATTTCATGATTATCAGTTATTTTAATATTTGATGAAAATAAACATTACCATTTATATGTTCATTTTATATAAATGTGGTAATAATTAATTTGGTTAATTTTTTTAATTTGGCCGATACTCATGTATTGCATATTTAAAAGGATATTTATGTTAATCAAAATAGATATTTATTGGCGTTTCCATCATTTTGACGGATGCCGCTGTTTTACATCCAACGGAGTTTTGGCGCTATAGAACGTTCGTGCCTTAAATTACTCATCATCTGCTTTCTTTTAATTTAGTGTCTATAATAATTTAGGGTCTATAAATTTAAATTTTAGAATTTTAAATTTAAATTTCATTTAATGTCATACCTCATCATTCTTTTCAATATACACCTTGCCTATCGGACTCACATATCTTGTTTTTGCACCGCTTGGAGCATCCTTTATTGCCCTTATGAATTGTGTAACATTTGACGAAAAATAATCCGATGCGTAGACAGCTGCCGCCTCAGGTATTGCCGGCTTAATAACACTGCCCTGTTCGGGTAACCCATGGTGACTAAGTATAATATGAATTAGTTTGTGTTTTAATCTTTCCGGAAATTTATATTCTTCGCTTTTTGCTTCTTCATCAGTTTTATAAATTTTTTCCATGAGCATTTCTTCGGCGATAGATATATGCCCCCGCAATACATCTTCGGAATTGTCATCAAGCGGATAGCCCGTGGCCTTGACAGTTATTGTTTCTATTTTCCCTATATCATGAAGGATTGCCCCTGCAATTGTTAAGTCCTTATCCATTCCTGTCGGATGAATATCACATATCGCCTTGCATAATCGGACAACTTCAAGTGTATGCTCCATTAATCCACCCACACAGGCATGATGATACTTCATAGCTCCTGGCCATTTTCTAAATTTTTCCATAAAGTCATCATTATCAAAAAATTTTAACAGCAACCCTTTAAGAAATTTATTTTTTATTTCATCTATTGTCTTTCTGAACTCTTTCTCCATTTCCTCTATGTTCTGATTTGTAGAAGGAAGGAAGTCCGCAGCATTGTATTCGTTCTCCATTGCTTTTCTTAATATGCCTTCTGACTGATTTGTGTGTATTTCCGGTTCATTGTTGAATAAATTTATGTTGCCTGAAACAAATACGACATCTCCGTTATTAAAGGAATTATAAATTTCCTCCACTTTTTCTTTTATTTCCCTGCCCCAGAAAGTCGTATTGATATTTCCTGTTTTATCCGAGACCCCGATTTTAAAATAATATCCCGGTTTGTTTTTGTATTGCTGCAATGCATCTTTTTTAGTGACTGCAAAGAATCCTTCAACCTTGCTGCCTGCCTTTAAATTTTTTATGTCCCGGATAAAATTTTTTTCCATTTTAAAAATTGCATTATCTTAAAAAACTATCTTAAATCAATGGTATCGGAATATTCCCTTCCCGTTGAAATGAGCTTTACTTTAACCCCGACCTCATTTTCAATAATTTTTATAAATTTCTTTGCATCTTCCGGCAAATCGTTAAATTTTCTAACTCCTGCACAATCAAACAAGCGGTCAAGGTTTGTTAATGCGAGCATCGTTGCAGAATTTATCTTTGCACTTCTTTTTGCCAGTTCAAAATCAAACGGAGCAACCCTTCTTGCCCTTCCGGTAACGGTTCCTTTTTCCTCAATTTTGGATAATTTTTCAGAAATTTTTAATTCATCTAATAGTTTGCCGGACTTGTTATCTGCTTTCTCTTTCTTATTTTTATCCATTTCATTCCAGAACAATCCGTTCCCTACTCTTGTGGTATATGCTTTTAAAACAACTATGACATCATTAACACATTTAGGACCAACTCCTACATCAGAAAGCATAGCACTTGCAGTTGTATCTTTGGTTGTAACATAAGGATATGTTCCGTGATAAAGAGATAATCCGAAGCC
The DNA here is from genome assembly GCA_018260615.1 of Candidatus Altarchaeum sp. Lineage (GTDB taxonomy): Archaea > Altiarchaeota > Altiarchaeia > Altiarchaeales > Altiarchaeaceae > Altiarchaeum. Next base: position 11,347 of record JAGWDQ010000017.1, on the reverse strand, counting down.
CTGTGTTCCCTCAATTAAAATTTTTTTGCCTTCATCTATGGCATCATTCATTTCCATTGCAACATCACAAAGAAATTCGTTTAATGCAGGAATATCTCTTGCCAATTTTCCAACCCGTTTTATCCGGTCTTCATTTGCAGGTCCGCATCCGCTGCCTGTTGTCTGCACCTTTTCCCTTAAATTTTCATCGCCTTTATCCCTGACTCTATGTGTTTCCTCTATAATTCCACACTGAAAATCAACCTTAATTCGCTCTTTAATATTAAATTTATTAAATTTTGAAATTTCATCGAGAAAAACATCAGGATTAATAAGCACACCGGCACCAATATAAAGTTTTGTATTTTTGTTTAGAAAACCAGATGGAATCTGTCGGACTTTGTATTCCTGTCCGTTATGGACAATTGTATGTCCCGCATTAGGTCCCACACCACCCCTCGCAATTATGTCATAATTGTCCTTTAGACACATATAGGAAATTATTTTTCCCTTCCCTTCATCACCGAATTGCCCGCCAACAACTATATTGCACATTTTAAAAATTAATAATTATAATTATCAATTATTTTTGGTTGAATTAAATTTTATGTTTTTGTTTTTAGTTTGAAATACGTATAGAAATAAAGAATTCCTGAGAGGGTCCATAAACCAGCCAAAACAATATTATACAAACGAATTTCGTCTGACACAAAAAGTAGGGTTAGATATATTATGCCTGAAATAAAAAAGAAAATACCTCCAAATTTATAAAATTTTAGTTCCCGTTCTTTAATTTTTAGTTGCTCTTCTTTTGACATAGTTGACACAGGTTTTCGTTTCTTAACAAATAACAAAACGAGGAGGAGAACAAATAACAGAAACAAAACAAGCAATGCCACAATAGGCAAAATTGGAAGTTCAAATAAATTTCCTACTATAAAAATACCGATTAAAATAGCAAATATAACTAATGACCACAATAAAATTTTTTTGTTTGTATCCATTATAATTTAGCAGTGAAAAATGAAAAAGTATAATTATCAATTATTTTTGGTTGAATTAAATTTTATGTTTTTGTTTTTTTATTAGAATAAATGCCAGTAAGCAAATAACCAATTCCTATGAACATATACGAAAACACCTCAAGATAGTGAAAGAAACGACCTTCATAACCAAACACAAAAGGTAGCATTAAATATATTATGCCAGCGATGAGAAAAACGATGCCTCCGAATTTAAATATTTTTGCCCTTTTCTCTTTAAACCATGATTTTTGTGACTGAACTAAAGGCAAAAAGAACAGGAAAACAATTGATAGCGACAAAAGAAATTCTGAGGCAGTTGGCAAATCCATAATTCCAAACAAACCTCCAATTATGCCCAAGACAATGACCGCAACATAGATGGTTAATGTTCCCAGCAAAAATTTTCCGAGTGTGTTTATTTCATTCAGCATCTTCATAAAAAATATAATGATGAAAATATAAATATAAAAATCAGAAAGAATTAGGTTTTAAAGAAATTTTATTAAAGAAATAAAAAAATAAAGAAAAATAAAAAATTTCTGTTTTACAATCACACCTTGCCCATCGCAACAAAATTTCTTATTTCTTCACTTCATAATCCGCATCATAAACCTTGCCATCTTTATCTTTTCCCTGTTCGCCTTCTGCCGTGTTTTGCTCTGCATTTTCCTGACCTTGCTGGCTGCTGCCGCTCTCCTGATTTTGCTGCTCTTCCTGACCTGCTCCGCCTGCCCCACCTGCCTGCGATTGTTGTTGTTGCTGTTGTTGAGCAGCCGCCTGCTGATAGACCGCTGTTCCTACCTCCTGTAAAATGTTTTTTAAATTTTCAAATTTTGTCTTCATCAGAGCAATATCGTTATTTTCCTTTGCTTCTTTTAATTCCTTGGTTGCTTCATTTATCTTATTCTTATTTTCTTCGCTGATTTTACCTTCAAGATCTTTGATTAACTTTTCCGACTGGTATATGAGTGATTCCGACTCGTTCTTTAATTCCTGCTCTTCCTTTTTCTTTTTGTCTTCTTCTGCAAATCTCTCGGCATCTTTCTTCATCCGTTCAATTTGCTCCTTGCTTAATTTCGTTGATGCACTTATTGTAATTCCCGCCTCTTTTCCTGTTCCCAAATCCTTTGCTTTGACATTTAATATCCCGTTAGCATCAATATCATAAGTAATTTCTATTTGCGGAACCCCTCTCGGAGCAGGTGGAAGTCCTGCCAGATTGAACATACCTAATGAAGTATTATCTTTTGCAAGAGGTCTTTCACCCTGTGTAATGTGGATTGTAACCGCATTCTGGAAGTCGGCTGCAGTAGTAAATATCTGTGATTTTTTTGTCGGAATTGTTGTATTTGCCGGAATTAAAGATGTTGCTATTCCTCCTAATGTCTCGGTTGATAATGTTAAAGGAGTTACATCCAATAATAAGATATCATGAACTTCTCCGGATAATACCGCACCCTGGACTGCCGCTCCAATCGCAACGCATTCCATCGGATCCACTCCTCCTTCTGCTTTCTTTCCGAAAATATTTTCAATAAATTTCTGGACAATCGGCATTCTTGTAGGTCCTCCGACCATTACAACCTTTTCAATACCATCTTTTTTCATATTGGTTTTCTCTAATGCAATCTCTATGGACTTCCTGCATCTTTCAACTATCGGATTTATAAGTTCTTCAACTTTTGCCCTTGTTAATTTTACAATAAGGTGTTTCGGTCCTGTTTGTGTTGCGGTTATGTAAGGTAAATTGAGCTCTGTCTCAAGAGTTGTTGAAAGTTCTATTTTTGCTTTTTCCGCACCTTCTTTCAAACGAATAAATGCCGTCTTATCATTTCTTAAGTCAACACCTTCCTTACTTTTGAAATCATTAATAAGGTAGTCAATAATTGCATTATCCATATCCGTTCCTCCTAATTGAGTATCTCCTGATGTGGCTTTAACTTCAAAAACACCCCCTCCGAATTCCATGATTGTAACATCAAGCGTTCCTCCTCCCAAATCAAAGACCAGAATTTTTGCTTCTTTTTGGGTCTTATCCAATCCGTAAGCCAGCGAGGCAGCTGTCGGTTCATTGACGATTCTGACAACCTCTAATCCGGCAATTTCACCTGCATCCTTTGTTGCCTGTCTCTGATTATCGTCAAAATATGCCGGAACGGTAATTACCGCTTTATGTATCGTCTCACCCAAAAATTTCTCAGAGTCCTTTTTTATCTTTTGGAGTATATTTGCCGAAATTTGCTGGGGTGTCCATTCCTTCCCGTAAATTTTGTATTTGTGATTAGTTCCCATCTTTCTTTTTGCAGCATATACCGTTCCTTCGGGATTCATTGTTGCCTGCCTCTTTGCCGGTTCTCCGACAAGTAATTGTCCGTCCTTTGTGAATGCAACATAGCTCGGAAATGCCTTCCCGTACATACTTACTCCTTCCGCACTTGGAATCATTGTTGGTTTTCCACCGATCATCACTGCTGCTGCCGAATTGCTTGTTCCCAAATCAATTCCTATTATTTTTTCACCCATTTTAAATATTTTTAAATTTTTGTTAAATTTTTTAAAATTTTATTATTTTAATATACAATTCTGAAACTATCTGTATTATAGTCATTGCTTTTTGATTTTGCGACCTTCACTTTTGAAGATCTTAACAGCATATCTTTATAAAAATATCCCTTCTGAAATTCCTCAATTATCATACCTTCTGGAAATTTATCTGTTTCTTCCTGCATAATTACCTCATGCTCATAAGGGTCAAAAATTTTTCCGACAGATGAAATTTCATTTAAGCCGTCATCTTTCAAAATGTGAATTAATCCTTCGTAAATTTTTTTCATTCCTTCAAGCATCTCCGCTGATTCCGCACTTAAATTTTTGTCTTTGTATGACGCAAAAGCAGCGTTACAGGTATCAAGTAAAGGAAGTAAATTTACCATAACATCCCTTGCTCCATACTCTTTAATTTCCTTCTCTTTTTTCTCCCATATTTTTCGCGCATTATCAAAATCGGCAATTGTTCTTAAACATAAATTATATCTGTTTTTCAGGTCTTCTATCTCTTTGTTTTTTTTGCTTAGTTCTTCTGCTAATTTTTCCTTCTCTTTTTGCTCTTTGTGCAATCTTTCTTCTATATTTTCTAATGCTTTCGGTTTTAATATCTTTGCCTTTATAGTTAAAATTTTGTCCTTCAAATCGGCAATTATGCTGTCCATATCTATTTTTGGTGAATTGAAATGTAAGGTTTCATCGGAAATTTTAACATCAATTCCGTTTTCTGCAGGTATGACTGAAATTTCTTCTCCGCTTACATTTACATTTTCAAGTCGTATTGTGAAATTTTCAGTATCCTGTGAAATATATGAATGGTAACTCATTGTAAATTTAAATTTTTTCAGGATTTACTTTTTTTCTCTTTTCGGAGTGTTTTAAAATCGCAGTTTTTAAATCGCAGAGATTTAAAAATCTCCGGGCGTAAGTGAGGTGATTTTCTCTTTTTCTAAAAGAGAAAAGTTCTCCTATAAATTTCTTCTTTGCTTTCATTTATATTTTTAAGCAGTATTGTAAAATTTTCAGTATTCTGTGTGATATATGAACGATAACTCATTCTAAATTTAATAAAAAAATTCAAAATAAAAAAACAAAATTTTTGTGAGTCAATGATTTCAGAAACGGGTTTTTATTCCATTCCCATTCCACCCATTCCTCCCATGCCGCCCATACCTCCGCCATATCCTCCTCCCGGTGGCATTGGTGGCATGGACTTCTTTGCCGATGCAACAACATCATCTATCCTCAAAATCATTTCAACTGCTTCTGTTGCAGAGGAAATTGCCTGTGTTTTTATCTTAAGCGGTTCAACAACATTTTGCTCATACATATTTGCTATTTTTTTGTTCATCACATCAACACCAAAATCAATTCCGTCATTTCCTTTTGCATGCTTTTCTTTTAATGAAACAATAGTATCAATAGCATCAAGTCCCGCACTCTCTGCAAGCGTTTTTGGAATTATTTCTAATGCCTCTGCAAAGGCCGATATTGCAAGTTGCTCTCTGCCTCCGACTGTTTTGGCATAATTCTCTAATTGCAGGGACAATTCCGTTTCAAGTGCTCCTGCACCTACAACATACTTCCCGGTTTCAAGGGCACTGACTACTCCTCCGACTGCATCTTTTACTGCTCTTTCAAGTTCATCAACAACATGTTCTGTTCCGCCTCTTAAAAGTAAAGCAACTGCCTTTGGATTTTTACATTCTTTAACCAAAACCAGTTCATCACCCGCAATTTTAACCTGTTCAATCACTCCCGCAGAGCCCAAATCGTCCGAAGACAGGTCTTTTATTGAACTGACAATCTTTGCATCCGTTGCCTTTGATAATTTTTCCATATCTGACTTTTTAACCCTTCTGACAGCCAGTATTTCATCCTTTGCTAAATAATATTGTGCAACATCATCAATACCTTTCTGACAAAAAAGAACTTTTGCTCCGCTTTTTTTAACTATATCTACCATGTTTTTTAATGCATTTTCTTCCTGCTCCAGGAACTTTTGCATCTGTGACGGATCCTTTATTGAAATTTTTGCATCGGTTTCTGTCTTTTTTACTTCAAGAGCAGCATCCAATAATGCAATTTTTGCATTCTTTATTGTTTTTGGCATCTCAATATTTAATGTCTCTTTTTCAATAATCACACCTTCAATCAGTTCGCTTTCGGCCATACTTTTTCCAATCTTCTTAACTATCTGAATATCATCCTGATTTACCTTTACCTTTCCGTTTTCTTTTACTGCAACACTTGTTACTGCAGTTACGCAGAGATTTCGTAATTCTGTTTTTGCCGCCTCGGAGCCCTTTCCGGTCATAGCAGTTACCGCTATTTTTTCAAGAATCTCCTTATCATCAAGTGTAACTTTTCTGGCAATTTTTTCCAGTATCTTTTGTGCCTGTGCTGCTGCCATCGTATAGCCCCTGATTATTACTGTCGGGTGAATTCCGTTATTAAGAAGTTTCTCTGACTGATCTAACAATGACGATGCCAAAACAACCACCGTCGTTGTTCCGTCTCCGGCTTCTTTATCCTGTGTTTTTGCTATTTCAACCATCATCTTTGCTGCCGGATGTTCAACCTTCATATTATCAACAATTGTCGCTCCGTCATTTGTTATAGTTATATCTCCCAAATCATCCACTAACATTTTATCCATTCCTTTCGGTCCTAAAGTCGTTCTTACTACCTCGCCAACAAATTTTGCGGCGGATATATTTGCTTTCATAGCATCTCTTCCCGTACTTCTAAAAGCCCCTTCCGGCAATATAAGCACCGGTTGCCCCATCTGTCCTGCCATTTTATATATTTTTAATTGTATGTTATTTTTATGTTATTTTGATTTTATTAAATTTTTAAATTTTTGTTTTAAATTTCTGCTAATAAATTAGTTATTATAAATTAAATTCTTGTTTTAGTAATTAGTTTGAGTGTATATAAATTTAAATTTTGTCTAAATAAATAACAAATAAATGAATGGCACAAACAAATAACAAAAACAGGCGCATCAAAATGAGAATGACAAAAAAATCACTCTGCACTAAAATTTTTCACATCACTTACAAAACTTTCGGTTTTGAAAATAATTTCGCTTACTCTCAAATATTTATTTAACAGGTTTTTAAAAGCCCCAGATGAGGATTGAACTCACGAACCTACCGCTTACAAGGCGGTCGCTCTGCCACTGAGCTACTGAGGCATCGGATGATTTTTTTTATCGTACAGGAAAGTTCGTTTTATTATCCTCACACGGAGACACCGGGACACAAAGGGGAAATACACTCTGTGACTTTGTGGCTTTGTGTGAGCATTTTTTAAATTTATCAGACCTGTTTAATAATTAAATTTTTAAAATTAAATTTAAAATTTTCCAAAATTTCCAAAGTTAAGATATTGATTTCAATTTGGGGCCGCCGAGATTTGAACTCAGGTCGCCAGCACCCCAAGCTGGTAGGATACCAAACTACCCTACGGCCCCACTGCTATTATTGCTGTTCTATGCGAGGGAAGGGACTCGAACCCTCGAAGGCTTACGCACACAGGAGCCTCAGTCCTGCCCCTTTGACCACTTGGGAACCCCCGCTTAAATTTCACAAACTAAATTTCAACAGATAATTAGATTTTCAATTAATAATTTTTAGAAATACATTAATAATATTGCTCAAATTTAATTATTTTGTAATGATTGTTAAATTTATTATGTATAATAAAATTTAAACAAAATTTAAACATATTAAAAATGGGTTTTTTAGATAGTATATTTGGAGCGCAGGAAAAAAAGGAGAGTAAGCCGGTGGTGAGACCACAATCAATAGATATAGATGAAATTATAAAAGGAATGGAAAAAACAGGAGTAGATGTTGGCGGTGAAGCAGGAAAAGGACATATGGTAAAATCGCTGCCTTTAACAAACGAGGTTGATGTTGAAGCAGGGAGAACAGAGCTGATGAATGGAAATATTGTAATATTTAGAATAGATAAGGAAATTTTATACTCCCAAAATAAAGAATACTCTCTTTCAATACTTGGCAGGGTAAAGCAAATTGCAGATGCCTCACATGGAGATGTAAAGCAAATTGCAGAGGATAAATTGTTGGTTGTACCCGCCGGAATTAAGATCATAAAGGAATAAAAAACAATGGATGAATTTTTGGAAATTTCGGATGAAAAAATTTCGGACTTATTTAAGAAATCCGCCAAAAATTTAAATTTTTCCTTTTTGAACAAGGATTTAGCGGACTTGTGCGTGTATGATATGACTGACGGGACGAGAACATCAACAAATTTAAAAGGCAGTGACGCATACATTGACGGCGGCTTATTTGCATTACGATTTACGAATGTATTGAGAAGTTTGGGTGCAAAAAATATATATCTGAATGTTATTCATACAGGCCATAAGAAAAGAGTGAATTACGGGGACATTTATCAGGCGATGCTCAAACTTGTCGATGTTTATCTGAATTATGCGAACAAATACGATGCGAAATTAAAATTTCTGGGAAATTTAGACGAAGGGATTGATTCCGGAGATAGTAAATCAGGTCTTGCGGAAATTTTAAAGGGACTTGAAAAGAAAACCCAAAATAATAACGGAACAACGATATATATTTTAATAAATTTTTCAACGAGGTGGCTCGCAAAGCACGAAGAAATTTATAATAATTTGCCGGAAGTTAATGTTGTTGTCAGGCATACAAAGGGCTACATAAACGGAGATATGCAGATTTTTGGCAGAATGGATAATCACTCGCTCGTATATGCACAAAACGGTTCATCGTCGTTAAACTGGAGTGACAGACAAATTGTTTCTCTTGCCGCTATATGTCTTAAAAGTTACATACTGAACAGGGGAACTCATCTGACCAAAATTTATGTTCCCGGAGAAAATGAAGATGTAAGAAAAAACAGGGAAATTGAACTTTCATTAATTCATAAGGACTTTTATGATGAAAAGGAAAATGAAGATAAAGAAAATAAATTTAAAAAAAGAGCGATAATATTTTCTGCTGTCGGGCCGGAAATTTATGAATTTTAAATTTAATTTTAGATTTATTATTTTTTTGTTGAATAAAATATTATGGAAAACACAAAAATATCAGATAAAAAAATAAAAGAACAATATAATCTGATAAAAGAATATCATGAAAAGTATTTAAAACAATTTGGCGTAAAATTGCCAAAACTTTATGACTCGCATGGCAATTTTACAAAAGACGCTCTTGTTTTGGTTTATATCGCCTATCATTATCCAAATACTCGCAAAGTTAGTAAAGAAGAATTAACAAAGTTTATTAGAAATTATTATCCGAATACAAATGACGTCCAACAAGCAAGACATTTAGGCGCACAAGCTGGGTGGTGGATAGTCGCCGGTGGACGCGACAACATCGTTTTAAAAATAGAAAGAGGATCATATCAACTTTATACTTTAGAACAACCCTACCCTGGATTTAAAAAGGGACATAGGATTTCAGAAACCGATAACTGGGATGAGATAAAAGAAAAATATAATTTCCGCTGTGCTACTTGTGGCTCGCAAGAAGGAAAACATCATTTTCATTGGCCAGCAACGAAGACAATTTTGCAAAAAGCACATATGGATCCAAACAAGCCACTCATTGCCGGAAATATAATTCCACAATGTCAAAAATGTAACAGAGCGGATAGAAACAGATGGGTGTATGACGAAAAAGGAAGAGTTATAAAATTAGCAGACTGTTCTTTTGTTAGAAATTTTGATAAAGATGTAAGAATAAAAATATACAGAATACTTTATGAAGAATTCAAAGGAAAAAAACCTGACGAGATAAAAAATGAAAAATAATGACTTTATTAATAAAATAATTACAGGAGATGCATTAGAAGTGTTAGCAAAAATTGAAGATGATTCAATAGATGTTGTTCTAACAGACCCCCCTTATTTTTTAGATAAACTTGATAACAATTGGAAATATACAGAAGTTCCTGACAAAAAATATTGTATAGTGGTGAAATCATTACCTGCCGGAATGAAATTTGACAGGCAACAGGGCATAAATCTTTATAACTGGTTTTTAAATGTGTCTAAGGAATTATATCGGGTCTTAAAAAAAGGCGGCTTTTTCTTCTCTTTCTCAAGTCCAAGATTGTACCATAGAATGGCAAGTGCAGTGGATGATGCCGGCTTTATGATTAGAGATTGTTTCGTATGGATTTACACCCAAAACCAGCCAAAAGCAATGGGTCTGAATCATTTTATAGATAAGTTAGATATTAACAAATCGGCAAAAGAAGAATTAAAGAAAAAACTTTCCGGCTGGAAGACGCCCCAAATTAAGTCATGTTTTGAACCAATTATTGTAGCTCAAAAGCCCCCGGATAAAACATTCTTAGAAAATATAATAAACAATGAGGTTGGACTTTTTAATACCAACATAAAAGTTGGTGACAATATGTATCCTTCAAACATTCTGACAATTGACCATATCAGCGAAATTATGGATAAAAGTTTTTTAGTGGGAAAACCAACAAAGAACGAAAGGGGGGATTATAATTTTCATATGACTGTAAAACCATTGGCAATATGTGAGCATATTATTAAACTTTCTGCTTTCTCAAAAGATGCGGTAATATTAGACCCGTTCGTTGGCAGTGGAACTACTGCTGTTGCTGCAAAGAATGCCGGTAAAAACTTTATCGGAATTGATAGTAATCCGGAATATACAAAAATTGCTTTGGAACGACTAAATAATTTACAACACAGATTATTGTAACTATTCAGGGGGTATTTTAAAAACCTGAAGTTTTTAAAATATGAGAGCGAAGCGAACGTATTTAAAACTTTGTTTTAAATCTCCGAACGAAGTGAGGTGACAAAATGTTTTAAATATTTTGTAAATACACAAACAAAGTCCGCTCACTTCGTTCGTGTCTTTACTCATTTCGTTCGTAAATCATGTATTTTCAAAACTCTGCGATTTGAAAATAAGTTCGCTTCGCGTTCATTTAAAAATCCCATGGATTTTTAAAGATTGAAAATCTCAAAGATTTTCAGTATATTTTCAAAACTCTGCGTTTTGAAAATCGTTTGAAAGATCACCTCGCTTACACTCAGAGATTTTTCAAAAACTTCGTTTTTGAAAGATGAGTATAAATTTCAAAAAATTCACCGGTAATTTTTGGGTGGCGGAATAGTTACAAAAATAATTCTTTTTGGCTATAATTTTGTTCAATAGACATGTTGCAAAATAACTTTTCCACCTTTGAATTCCTTTAAATTTTATTACTTTCCACCTTTAAAATTTTCAATTCACAACAACTCTAATATATTGGCTAAATGGTGGATAAAATGGGAATTAAGCAATATTTGAGAAATTTTCTTTTTTATAATTAGGATGATAGAAGTAAGTAGCAGGATTCTAAATTTTTAAGGCAATTGTTTAGTGTTATCGTTTTCATAGGTCTATTCTTTTATTCGGTTAGAGAATGGTATTTCATATAACTGCCGGCTGATAAAAGAAGTTCCGCTGAAAGCGGAATTTGGAAAAAAATCTTTGATTTTTTCTTTTTATCTGTTGTTACAGGAAAGCAAGCTGAAGGCAAAAGCGTGTTACAAGCAACAATTAAAATGATTATGTGAATCTTATATTTACTATTTTATCAACAGGAAATCCTACTGCCTGAAAGCACATGAGACCTAATAACACAAAATATATTGTAGCAACTATACTATAATCCGGATTGAGTAAACATTTTTGGTACAACACCGATTTTCGCAGGGTTTTTAAGTCCAATAATTTCACCCTAATTAAGATATC
>JAGWDQ010000016.1 GCA_018260615.1 Candidatus Altarchaeum sp. | reverse complement strand
CTCCTTTGTGTCTCTGTGTCTTGGTGTGAGGGACCAAAAATAAAACGAACTTTCCTGTACGATAAAAAATAAATTTTTTAAATACTGAAAATCTTTGAGATTTTCAATCTTTAAAAATTTGTGAAATTTTTAAAAGCCACAAAGTCACCAGGTTACAGAATATAACTCCTTTGTGTCTCTGTGTCTTGGTGCGATTTTCAAAACGCGGAGTTTTTGAAAATATCCGAGCAACAGCGAGGTTAGGGACCAAAAATAAAACGAACTTTCCTGTACGATAAAAAATAAATTTTTTAAATACTGAAAATCTTTGAGATTTTCAATCTTTAAAAATCTCAAAATTTTTAAATACATAAAAATTTAAACTCCGGATTAAGTGAAACACCTGATAAAAATAATAAACGATTTGTTAGAATCAGGAACTATTGAAAAGAGAGAGGATGCGTATGAGAATTTGCTGATATTGGGAAAGAAAATATCCGAGTCGAAGGGATGGAAAATTAAGGGTAAAGAAGTTGAAACATTTCTACGGGAGAGAAATAATGAGATGTAAATAAAGTATATTAATTTCTGAAATCATAACAACACTAACAAAGCATCTATTTCTTTGATACTAACATCTACAATACCTAAAAATCACATCATTTGAGTTAAATTTATATTGAAATTGAAATCATAATTAAACATAATGAAATTTTAAACTCAAAGAGAAAATTTAAGCAAAATGAAAACTGATGCAGAAAGACACAATTCAAAAATTTCCAATGCAAACCTGGAAATGAAGATAAGGAATCTGGGAAATTTCGTCATTGATGTGCTGAATACAAACGAGTCGCCATACTTTGACATACCCATAAGAACACTTAGCAATGTTGAATTTGACAAAGAAAATTTAAAAATCGTTATGAAAGACAAAAAGAGCAGGAGAAATTTTTTAAACATTGCACATACGAGGAAATTTACCCAGACATTGTCCGCTGCTGCAGTCATCTATAAAGAATTATTACAAACTGAAAAAACAACATCGCTCAGGGATTTGTTTTATATGCTAAAACGGACAATTCCGGATACGAAGATAAATTTGGTTGATGAACAGATAGAGAGTGATAATGCCGTTGAAGACCTGGAGTTACTGCTTGATGATTTAAGAGAAAATTTACATGTAAATGCAAAAAAGAAAGGCAGCGTTGCGGGAAATGTCGTAATAAAGGACGGAGACGATATAATCGCATGGAATAAGATGGGAAGCGGCGGCTGGGCAGTGCCGAGCAATGTTGAAAATATTGAATTTAAGGGTGTTGATGCAAAATTTGTGCTTTTTATGGAAAAGGACGCTGTCTGGAACCGTTTGAATGAGGATAAATTCTGGAAAAAGAACAACTGCATAATAATTGAATCCGGAGGACAGACAACAAGAGGAGTGAGGCGGATACTTCAGCGGCTGAATAAGGAATTTTCGCTGCCGATATATGTGCTTGTTGATTTTGACCCGTGGGGGATTTATATTTATTCCGTAATAAAGTACGGCTCTATCGGATTGTCGCATCTTTCGGATATGCTTTCAACACCGAAATGTAAATTTTTGGGGCTGAACGGGAATGACATTGAAAAATACGGGCTGAAAAAACACCTGATAAAATTAAAGGATGTTGATATACAGCGATTAGAGGAGATGAAAAACTATGTCTGGTTTAAGGATAAGAACGACTGGAAAGAGCAGTTTGACATTATGAAAAAATTTAACGCAAAGGCAGAAATTGAGGCATTGTCGGCAAGGGGAATAAGTTTTATAACCGAAAAATATCTGCCTGAAAAGATAGCAAATAAGGAGTTTCTGGACTGAGAAATTTATAACCCTTTGTAAAATGAAAAATTAAAACAACACGCAATAATGGAAAATTTTTAACTTAGAAAGTTAGTAGGGCGTCCTAACTCGTGAAAAAACCACCTGCTTACTGATGCCGATTAACGAGTTTTTACCTTAAAAACCCACAAAATATACTGGTTTCAAAAAAACCAATATCATCTGATTGGGTTTGGAGGTGGTTTTTTGAAGTATTAGGACACCCTATTAGATATGAATTAAAGGTGAAAGAAATAAAAATTTGTTGTGCTGAAGGGTTAAGCGAAACAATATCTTATAATATAAAAATTTGGAAGTAATCTGATATTTTAAATATTTATATTCTTATAATTAATTATTATTCTTATAGTTATAATTATTTTATAATTAATTATTATTCTTATAGTTATAATTATCTTGATAACTAATTATTATAAAGTTAAGTAAATTGTATAAAAAACGATAAAATATTTTAAAAAAAGAATATAAAAACAAATCAAAACAAAATGGAAAAAACAAACCAATATGGAAAAAACAGGATGGAAATGATAGATATAAAACACCTAGCAATGGCTGCAACCCTTTGTTTATTTATTTTTTTAAGTGGTGCAGGTATAGCATCAGCCGTGGTGGTTGATGGTCTGATTGGTGGCGTACCTGGTCAGATCAACGGATCCGAATATGACCAGGTCTATCTTTTAGTTTATACGCAAGATATTGGACCTGAAGAACATATTGCAACTGTTTATACAAGCAAAGATGCTAATGGTGACTGGTATTTTGCATTAGTATATAGTCCTGAAGTAATTAATGACAACTGTTATGGTACAAACTGTATTGGGCCATGGAAAATAAGAAGTGCAGCATCAAATGTGAAAGCAGATGGCACTTTACAAAAGCCGCACACATTTGATGATTTACTAAAAAGTGATCATTCAAAGTACATCATTAGAGATACTTGCGGGAATACCGTATTGGATTTTGGTGTAGATTTACTGGCATCTAGAACTAGTACTCCAAAATATGGTTCCGGAGGGCATAATTGTAGTCCTTACAACCAGCAATGTGATGGTTTTATAACTATTGGCGATAAATCAAAAATACTTAAGTATGCCACATCAACACAATGGAATATGTGGTATTCCGGCTATGATAAAACAACGACCAGGTCTCCACTTATAAATGAGACATTATACAACCAAACAAAAAAATACCAGGTGGTAGAAATAAATCCTGCTACAGGTAAACCTTATGAATGGGAATTTTTGATAATTTATGAATTTAAGGTTGATGGTTCTGTATTTACAAGTAAAGGATGCAATTATTCTTATTTAGGTGACATGCATGTACATGATGTGCATAATTCTCCATATAAAAAGTATAGCGGCGTGGATATAGCAACAGAGCATTTTAAGAATTCAAACCCTCCAAGCGGCAGCAATGTTACTTATGGGCAGCCAATTACGTATACAATAGATTATAATTTTATTGCCGATATGGTACTTAATGCAACTATTATTGATGGTGTTGATGTGAATGGAAACATAATAGGATTAGATACTTGTTTAAATGGTTCAAGTGCAAGGGACTTTATGGTCAATGGTGTTTCCTGTGGAGGTAATAATTGTTATTATAATTCAGCAGATAACACAGTTGTCTGGCGTCTTGGAAATTTAGGTTTAAGTACAGGAAATCCTGTAAGAGGTGAAGTAAGTTTCACCATTGATGTTATCTGTGGCGGCGACGAAACAATATACAACAGAGCACTTGTAACATCAACTTCAACAGGACCTGAAGTGACAAATAGGACTGAGCATTATACGATTGCAGGGATTCCGGATGTTGATATAAATAAAACTGCAAATGAAACAACGATACAATCAGGGGAAAATGTAACCTATACTTATGTCGTTAAGAATACCGGAAGCGGGGCATTAACAAATTGTGTAGTTACTGACAATGTGCTTGGTACTATTTGTGGGCCGTTTGATGTGGCTATTGGCGGGACACATACATGCACGACATCATCGCCATTATATGCTGATACGACAAATGTGGGAACGGTAAGTTGTAATCAGGCGTCGGATAATGACGATGCTTTTGTGGATGTGATCACCCCATCAATTAATGTCGTAAAAACTGCTAATCCCGCGATTATTCAGGCAGGAGGAACAGTGACTTATACTTATGTTGTGACAAATACCGGAGATGTTACTTTGACAAATATTACATTAAACGATAATAAAATTGGAGCAATAACCTGTCCTGCAACACAACTTGCAGCGGGAGCAAACATGACCTGCACAAAGACGGCAATAATAAATGTTGATACAACAAATGTCGCAACTGTAACCGGAAATGCACCGAACGGAGATGCAGTAACTGATAATGACACCGCTTTTGTGGATGTGATTACACCCTCTATTGATGTTGTGAAGACCGCTGATCCTGCGATTATCCAGTCCGGAGAAACAGTGACTTATACTTATGTTGTGACAAATACCGGAGATGTTACTTTGACAAATATTACATTAAACGATAATAAAATTGGAGCAATAACCTGTCCTGCAACACAACTTGCAGCGGGAGCAAACATGACCTGCACAAAGACGGCAATAATAAATGTTGATACAACAAATGTCGCAACTGTAACCGGAAATGCACCGAACGGAGATGCAGTAACTGATAATGACACCGCTTTTGTGGATGTGATTACACCCTCTATTGATGTTGTGAAGACCGCTGATCCTGCGATTATCCAGTCCGGAGAAACAGTGACTTATACTTATGTTGTGACAAATACCGGAGATGTTACTTTGACAAATATTACATTAAACGATAATAAAATTGGAGCAATAACCTGTCCTGCAACACAACTTGCAGCGGGAGCAAACATGACCTGCACAAAGACGGCAATAATAAATGTTGATACAACAAATGTTGTAATAGCAACAGGAAATGCACCAACAGGTGATACTGTAAGCGATAATGATTCAGCTTCTGTTGATGTGATTAATCCGGCAATTGATGTTGAAAAGACAGCAAATCCAACTACGATACTTCCGGGAGAAACAGTAACTTATACTTATGTTGTAACAAATACAGGAGATGTTGAATTAACAAGCATTGCGTTAAACGATGATAAACTCGGAACAATAACCTGCCCATCAACTACCTTGGCAGTGGGAGCAAGTATGACATGCACGGCAACAGCAATAATAAATGTTGATACAACAAATGTTGTAATAGCAACAGGAAATGCACCAACAGGTGATACTGTAAGCGATAATGATTCAGCTTCTGTTGATGTGATTAATCCGGCAATTGATGTTGAAAAGACAGCAAATCCAACTACGATACTTCCGGGAGAAACAGTAACTTATACTTATGTTGTAACAAATACAGGAGATGTTGAATTAACAAGCATTGCGTTAAACGATGATAAACTCGGAACAATAACCTGCCCATCAACTACCTTGGCAGTGGGAGCAAGTATGACATGCACGGCAACAGCAATAATAAATGTTGATACAACAAATGTTGTAATAGCAACAGGAAATGCACCAACAGGTGATACTGTAAGCGATAATGATTCAGCTTCTGTTGATGTGATTAATCCGGCAATTGATGTTGAAAAGACAGCAAATCCAACAATGATACGATCAGGAAGAACTGTAACTTATACCTATGTTGTAACCAATACAGGGGATGTTACTTTAACAAATGTAGTACTAACTGATAACAAACTCGGAACAATAACCTGTCCTGCAACTGAACTTGGAGTAGGAGCGAGTATGACCTGTACAAAGACAGCAGTAATAACAGTTGATACAACCAATGTCGCAACCGTTACAGGAAATGCACCGAACGGCGATATAGTAAAAGATAACGATACGGCGTTTGTGGATGTAATACACCCTTCAATTATTGTTGAAAAAACCGCAGATCCATCAGTGATACTATCAGGGGACTTGGTAACTTACACTTACCTCGTCACTAATACAGGGGATGTTCCATTAGTAAATATTGTGGTAAGTGATGATAAACTTGGACTCATTTGCACCATACCAACTTTAGCTTCCGGAGCAAGTTCAGCATGCATAAAAACGATACAAATATATGAAACGACAACAAATGTTGTTGTTATAACAGGAGAAGCACCGGACAATGATACAGTGTCAGATAACGATACGACAACTGTTGATGTTATTCACCCTAACTTCACCGTTATAAAAACTGCCGATAAAACAGAAGTCCACATAAATGAAACTGTAACTTATACCTATCTGATTAACAACACCGGAGATTGCACATTGTATAATATAACCGTGGCTGACAACCTTCTTGGAAGTATTTGTAATATAGCAAGTTTAGGTGCCGGAGAAACTGCAACATGTAATAAGTCAACAATAATCACCGAAAACACAACGAATGTTGCTATCGTAACCGCAAAACCACCAGTTGGACCTGAAATAAACGAAACAGCCAATGAAACAGTTACTATTGTTGCACCTAATATGACAATTGAAAAGGAAGTGATAAGGATAACATATAGAATAACTTACACTAATAATGGAAATGCAGATGCAGCAAATGTGGTAATTGCAGATACAATACCTGTAGGAAGTAATTATATAAGTAATACCTGTAATGGAACACAAAGCGGGAAGGTTGTGACAATGAACATAGGAACAGTCCAGGCAGGTGGAAGTGGGTCATGTGAAATAACAATTGGGGTTGAAGATTTGGTTGGATTACTCTCCAATTTAGCAGAACTCAACTATAAGGACCCGGTGACAGGTGTTTCATTCCCATCCGAAAGTGATACTGCAGATATAACTTTGTGAGACAAGTAAAAAAGATAGGGGGAATTTAATTCCTTCTTTTTTTATTTTTTATTTTTTTATCAATTTGAAAAATACACAAATATCTGATACATCATTTTTTAATTTTCCAAAAATATTTAAAATTTACCTCTATTTATTTATGCAAAATACGATATTTTAATCAACACGGAATAAAATTGACAAATCTAATAAATAAATTAAAAACTCATTTCCACTTCCTTCGCAATATTTCCCCATCTCTTTTTGGAATTGGAGTTGTAATTATTCTGTTGGTAGTGATTGCTGTAAGTATATTTTATCCTCCCTATAATGGTGATAATGAAAATTTTATAAATATTACAAATGGTTCTATAGAACTATCTTACGACTTATATCTTGGCGATGAGAGTTGTGGTTATTCCACGGTAAAGATTTCACAATCAACATATAACAACATCAAAGGTTATAAATTAAATATATCAACAGTTCATGATGCAGATACTAAAACTACATCTACTTATCTTGCATATACAACCAATGAATTTGAACCGCTATATGTGCTTTACAAAGATAATTCTACTGCTCCAATGATTCCCGAGAGAATTTTAGGGGTAAAATTTAAAAATAATTCTGCATCGACATACAGTAAATACATTGAGATAACTGGTAAAGGATTAAGCAAATCATACTCTGTTATTGAAAGAAATGAAACAATAGAACTAAAGAAAAATACTTATACTCAGGTCATATTTAGATTTTTAAAGATAAGAGATATTCCTCTAATGACAGGATATAAGGGGCAGTTTACATTAGTAAATCAAAATATGACAATTGAAGTTATAGGAAAAGAACAAGTAAACACCCCCGCAGGAAGTTTTGAGTGCTGGAAGATAAGGGAAATTTTGTATAAATCCAATGAGACGGAGAGCTCAATTATATGGCATTCAATTGATCATGCGATTCCTGTTAAGATAAAAGATGAGAATACTGGCTTGTATCAGGTATTATCAAACTTTAACACAAGTTCTCCCCAGTAGTTTAAGGATAAGAATGACTGGAAAGAGCAGTTTGACATTATGAAAAAATTTAACGCAAAGGCAGAAATTGAGGCATTGTCGGCAAGGGGAATAAGTTTTATAACAGAAAAATATCTGCCTGAAAAGATAGCAAATAAGGAGTTTCTGGACTGATAAACAAAATATTTATTACAATATTAATTTGTTTTGTTTGAATTTATAAAGTATGAAAATAAATACCATTCAAAAAATTGAATTTTTTGACAGGGAAAAGGAAAAAGAAGAAATTATGAATATTTTAAGGACAGAACCGCAATTAATAAATTTTATTTACGGGCCCATAAACAGCGGAAAGACATCTTTAATCACAAATTTAATTGAGAATTTACCTGAAAATTATGTTGTTTTTTACATAAATTTAAGAAAGCGTCCGATTTCAACATATAAGGACTTTCTTGAAGTAATGTTTGATGTTAAATATGAAGGAATATTAAGCCGGCTTATACGACTTTTGGGAAGACGGGGAGATATAGTCAATGATATAATAAGCGATCTTGGAAAGACGCATGGAATTCCAATTCCAAAAGGAATTTTTAGCCGGATTTTTAAGGAAGAAAAACCGGAAAACGCATTTGTTTATATTCTGAATTTAATAAAAGATGCAAAAAGCAAAGGAAAAATTCCCGTTCTTATTATCGATGAACTTCAGGTAATTGGCGATTTGGAAGTTGATGGAAAACTCATCTATAAGTTATTTAATTTCTTTATTGCTCTGACGAAAGAATTACATATTTGCCATGTTTTTGCTTTATCATCCGATTCATTGTTTATCGAACATGTTTATAACGAAGCAATGTTGTATGAAAGATCTCATTACATATTAGTTGATAATTTTGAAGATGAGGTGGCGAGAAAATTCCTGAAAAAGTATAAATTTAATGAAGATGAAATAAAATTGACTTTGAAATATGTTGGAGGGAAGCCGATTTTATTAAGAAATATGATTTCTATAAAACAGAATGGAAAAAGTATAGAAGAGGAAATAAACAAATATATTTTAAAAAGAACAGGAGAAATAAAGCAAATTCTTTACTATGTGGAAAAATTTGGAAAAACAATAACATTCGGAGAGAAAGAAGTGTCTTTATCTTATCCCGAAATTATTAAAATACTTGAAAATTTTAAGGTATTAGAAATTTTTATATACGATGTAATAACTCCTGAAATATTTTATCTTGTTAAAGAAAACATATTGGTCATTGATTCTCAGAGAAGAAGTATAAAACCGCAATCAAGAATAGATTTAATTGCGATAAGGGAAATTTTAAAATAAAATTTAGCTGATTCTTAAATTTTATTAAATTTTATAACAAACAAAAAATAACCTCGCTTACGCTCGGATATTTTCAAAATCTTTGGGATTTTGAAAATACTGAAAATCTGTAAGATTTTCAATCTTTAAAAATCTGTTGATTTTTAAATAACCTCATTTCATTCGGATATTTAAAATAAATTTAAAATAACCAAAAAATATAGAAATGGCAAAAAGCATAATATCAGTTAGCGACTTGAACAAGCAGGAAATTTTTGACATGATAAATCTGGCGGGTATTTTGAAGAAGGATAAAAATTTATATGGTGATGCACTTTCCAAAAAAATTTTTCTTCTGTTGTTTGAGAAGCAGTCAACGAGAACAAGGGTCTCATTTGAGTCGGCAATAAAGCAGATGAACGGAAAGACAATATTTTTGGGCAGAAACGAATCACAGTTAAGCAGGAATGAACGAATTGAAGATATGGCAAGGGTGCTTGACAAGTATGTGGACTGTGTAATAGCAAGGGTTTATAAACACGACGATTTGCTCAAATTTAAAAATTTTGCAGATATTCCGATAATAAATGCACTTTCCGATTTGGAGCATCCGGTTCAGATTTTGTCCGACTTATTCACTATGTTTGAAATTAAAAAAAATTTTGACTTTAAGTTAACTTATGTGGGGGATTGTAATAATGTTACTAATTCTTTAATTCTTGCTTCAAAAATAATGGGCTTTGAAATTTCCCTTGCTTCACCGAAAAAATACGAGGGAGAATACATCAAAAATTTAAATAAAACAGGCATTAAAAATGTCGTGTTTGAAAATATAACTGATGCGGTGAAAGATGCCGACTTTATTTATACCGATGTCTGGACGAGTATGGGGCAGGAAGTAAAAGAAGATGAAAATGAACGGCTTAAGACATTTGAGAAATTTCGCATTACAAAAAAGTTGTTAAATTTTGCAAAAAAGGATGTCAGGATTATGCACTGTATGCCAATACATTACGGAATGGAGATTGAAGAAGATGTAGCAAACAGCGGGCATTCAATCATATTTGCACAGGCGGAGAATAAAATTTATATGGAAAAAGCAGTTCTTGCGAAAATCTGGGATTTTTGAAATACGGAACTTAAAAAATCCGAACAATTTAAACGGAAAAGCAAAAATGATGGTTTACGTAGATGATAAAATTATAGAATTTAAATCGGCGGATTTATAACAACTTCCTGGTTATAATTTTTATACAATATTGTCTTTTCTATTGTTGTTACTGCATTATTTTTGCCTTTTAAGGTCATAATATTATATTCCTTCATAACATCCCCGTTCTTTGAAATCCATAATTTTAATTCAAAATTTTCTATGTTGTCATCCGCTGTTAAATTTAAATTTTTTTCTTTAAGGACCTCGCCTGTATTGACATAAACTTTAACTATGCTGCAGTTTTGTCCGTCAATGAGTTCGTTTCCCGCAATTTCTTTTTTCGTCCCGTCTTTTAGAAATGTAAATTTTTTGCTGTAATCGGCATCAGCATCGAACAAGCCTGCATACTTCATAAATTTATTTTCTTCTTCCAGGTCCTCTTTCTTATAAATTTTCCAGTCCTTTTTGTTATCCTTTACTGTAGCATAATAAATTTTGTCATCAATCTTATACATTTCCGATTGCAACAATGTATTTAGAAGGGTAAAGTTTGATGCGGCGAAAAATTTTTGAGCTTTTAAATTTACCTTTCCATTCATATCTATTTTTATTTGTAAATTCATGGTTCCGGATGTAGAAATTTTTATTATTTCGTTAAATTCGTATGACTGAATGTCTGCTGCTCTTTTGACACACTTATCAGTTAGCGAGTCAGGAGAAATTTCCGGTTCTTTATTAATGTTGTCATGGTTATTTGTTATGTTTGTCGTGTTGTTTGTATTGTCATTGTTTTCAACACATCCTGATAGCACGAGTGTAAATATAACAAAAAATATAACTAACCCTGATGTAAGTAAGTATTTGTAATTAATCATTTTTCCGGTTAAAAAAATAAATTTAAATTAAAAAATAGATCAACAGCAATCAGCTTTCCCACTCATGGAGCAGTACTGACACGATCGAGATAATGCTTAACTTCTGCGTTCGGGATGAGAGCAGGTGTTTCCATCATCTCTATGACCGTTGATCCGTAATCAATTAGAATTAGGACATTAAATATTAAATAAATTTTTATTAAATAAATTTTTAAATGAATTTGTTTATGGATGAACACTAATTATTAAGACAATAAAATGAATTTGGAAAAAATAAAGGAAATTAAGGAAGGAATTATAACAAAGGAAAAATTTGAAAAAGGTGTAAGGGAAGGCAGCATTGTCGTGCTGAAAAATTTAAATGATGACGAAATTTTAGGCATAGGAGAAGGCATGCTTACAAAAATTAATGCGAATATAGGTATCGGCGAAGGGAGCGATATTGAAGAGGAGTTAAAGAAAGGCAAAATAGCAGTAAAATACGGGGCAGATACCCTGATGGATTTGAGCATATCAAATTTTGATGATGTCCGAAGAAAATTTCTCAAATCATTAGATGTGCCGATAGGGACAGTGCCCATATATCAGGCATACATTGAAAAACAGAAAGATATGGATGCTGATTATGTATTAAATGTTATTGAGAAAAATTTAAAAAACGGCGTAAGTTTCGCGACAATACATGCGGGAATAACAAAAAGCATAGTGGGAGATATAAAGAAATTTGGCAGGAGAATTCCGATAACGAGCAGGGGCGGTGCATTACTTGCTGCATGGATGCTCATGAATGACAGCGAAAATCCGTTATATGAAAATTTTGAATATATTGCAGAGATGTTTAAAAAGTATGATGCCTGCATAAGTTTGGGGGATGCGTTAAGACCGGCATGTATTGCTGATGCGAGCGATTATGCGCAGTTTGCAGAATTAATAAATCTGGGGAAATTTGTGAAAATTGCAAGGAAAATCGGAGCAAAGGTCATTGTTGAAGGTCCGGGACATATTCCTTTAAATGAAATTGAAAGCAATGTTAAAATGGCAAAGAAAATTTGTGATAATGCCCCGCTTTATACACTGGGACCATTGCCTACTGATATTGCATTGGGCTATGACCACATTGCAGCAGCCATCGGAAGTGCGGTTGGTGCAATGCATGGAGTTGATTTTATATGCTATGTTACGCCGGAGGAACACTATTCTCTGCCGGATATAGAAGGAGTAAAGTCGGGAGTTATTGCTTCAAAGATTGCCGCACATATTGCAGATATTTGTAAATTGAATTACACTATGCCTAATGAAAACATGACCACCGCAAGAAGAAATTTAAACTGGGCTCAAATTTTTAAGTGCGGAATAGATAAAAATTTAAAAAAGCCGGAAAATTTAAAGAATAAAAAGCCGTGTACGATGTGCGGGGAGTATTGTGCGTTAAAGATTACTGAGAAATATTTTGAATAAATAAAACATAGAAATTTTAACGCCCTCTGAGAGATAAAAATTCCTGCATAAAAATTTTTCGCTCTTATAAATAATAAAGTCAAAGCGGGTAAAAATTTCATAATTTCAAATGGAAATTTCCCTGAACAACAAAATTTATAAAGTTATTGAGCATCCATATCCCCACATTTTAGTTGATTCAAAAAAGGAAATTCACGGATGGTTTTACAGTAAAAACAGCGGAAGGCGTGAATGCACTTCCGAACGATTACTGATAAATCCCTATAATGGCTGCTCTTTTAACTGCTTTTTCTGCTATGCGAGGTCCTTTACAATAAGAAGATTTGAGAGCGGGAACGAAGAAATTTATAATAAATTTAAAAATTTTCATGTTGTCATTGTTTATAAGGACTTTGACAAAGTTGTGGCAAAACAGTTGGACTCAATAAAGATTGCGAGCTGCGGATATTTAAGTCCGATAACAGACCCTTTTCAGCCGGTTAATGAAAAATATAAATTAAGCGAAAAGCTCATTGCCGAATTCGTTAAGAGAAACATTCCGATTGAGCTTGTAACAAAAGGAAAAATTTCCGATGAAGCGATAAATTTAATAAAGAGGCAGGAACACTCATTCGGACAAATTTCAATATTGACATTAAATGATGAACTGAGAAAGAAACTCACCAACGGAGCAAGCACGGAAATTTTACTTAAAAATTTTGAACGATTAGCAGACAACAACATTTATGCAGTAGCACGACTTGACCCGATTCTGCCGTACATAAATGACAACCCGCAGGACTTAAGAAATTTAGTCGTTGAGGTCAAAGAAAGAGGAGCGAAGCATATCATAGCAAGTTGTGCTGATATTTTAAAGCCGATAGAGGATAAATTTTATGACGGATTGAGTGGAATTGATAAAAATTTAATTGAAAAATATAAGGCATTATATACCGAAAATATCGGCTATTATTCAAATGCGAAGATATATTACCGCAAAAAGTTATTTGAAAATTTAAAACAAATTTGTAACGATGAAAAAATTTCATTTTCTTTGTGTATGGAATTTGAGAAAACAAATGTAAAAGGCAGGGAAACACTATCCGGCTTAAATCGTTTGTATTCAACATCTTTAAACTGCGAAGGAATTAATGTTCCGGTTTATGTGAAAAGGCAGGGAAATGGAAAATTTGAGCCATTAAACAACTGCAAGGGAAACTGCCTGACATGTGGAAATTGTCATCTTACTTCGGAACTTGCACAGGCAAAGGCATTACGACTGGCGGATTACAGAAGATTCGGTAAAATTTTTGAGAATAAATTTCAGAATAAATTGATTTAGGTTGGATTAATCCCCTATACATTGTATCAATCATGAGCATATTTTACCTTGACTCATCTAAATTACCCTCCTAATGTATTTGTCCTCTTGATTCCAAAATTCTTTGAAACTCTCGGTTATAAATAAACTCTTTTAATCCTAAGTTTCCCACATTTAAGGTAAAAAATTTGTTGTCACGAGTAATTAAGAACAGACCAAAATGTGGAAAAACACTCGTAATTTTGGTAGTGATAAACATGTAAGGTTGGATGTTAACATTTACATTTAAATTACAAGCATTTTTGAAAACCTGTAATTTTCAAAAATCTCCGAGTGTAAACGAGGTGATTTATCCTGGAATTTATTTTTAAGAACCTTACTTCTTAATCACTACTCCTTTTTCTATATCCCATATTTCCGACCCATCATAAAAATATGGAACAATTAATAGAAATTAACAGGTAAAATTTCAAAAGTCGGGACTATGTATTTTGGTTGATTTAGCGTAAAAAGGTACATAAATCTCAAAAAGTCGGGACTATGTATGATTGATTTGCCCGTAAAATTGACAAATCAGGTATACCAGTCCATTCCAAAATTTCGTTACCCGCAAACTTCAATAGATGCCAATATTTTTT
>JAGWDQ010000015.1 GCA_018260615.1 Candidatus Altarchaeum sp. | reverse complement strand
AAAGTTAAATTTGTTAAATTTAATTTATTATTCATTTAATATCAAACTTTTATTATTTATTTAATATCTGAAATTTAATTATAGTCAAAATATCAATTTTGATGCTTTAATTTAATGCGCACGAGTTCGGTATTAGTATCAAAGGTTAGCATTTTCACTATATTTATCTAATATCAAACTTTATTTGTAACTACTCACCCTCCCAAAAAATTACAGGTAAATTTTTTGATTTTTCGTATTTTTTTGAAAGTTTTATAGGTAAATTTTGTTAACCTGTGAGTAGTTACCTTTATTTATTTATTGTTATAACAATGATTACAACAGTTACAACCACAACTGCAATAACTACTACCACAACAACAACTGCGGCAGTCGGGGCAAATATTATATCAATAGGAATTTTTGCAATTATAGGACTAATTGTCTTGTTGATTATCAGGGATATTTTAATGTGTGCAAAGGAAGATGTAAAAAATTCATCTCCGAAAACCCAGAGAGTTCTTTCATCGTTTCTTAGTTCATCAACAATATTTATAATCCCTTTGATTTATTCATTCGTATCAATAATTCTTTATAAGATTATCGTCATTTTGTGATATTCAATATTTAAATTTAAGGATTTATTATTTTACTAAAAATGAAAAGTATAAAAATTTTAAGAAACGGAAAAAATTTAGGTGTAATTTTTGGTCTTATATTCGCAATATTGATTTTAAATATCGCACTGGCAGATGTTTCGGTATCTTCAATAATAACGGATAATCAGACATATAATGCGGGCGATGTTGTAAAAATTGAATTTAATATTAGTATTGTAGATGAAGTGGGATATTGTTTATTAGATTCTGTAAATTTTAGCATAACGGATGGAAATTCATTATCTTGTTCTTTGCCAACTGATTTTGGAATTTATATTAATCGTAGTTGTGGTGGACATAATATTAATGTTACATTAACCCAAAAGTATTATGACTGCTACCAATATGGAGGTAATAATACTTATTATTATGTGATATTCTGGCAAATACCTAATAATTGGAATGCCGGAAAGTATAATATAAAAGTTAGTATGAGTGCTGGGGGGAAAAATGCTAATAACACAGGATATTTTAATGTTAATAAAATTTTAAATTCAAATATCTCAAATTCGACAATAATAGGTTCTTATATTGAAAATTCAACAATAAATGACTCAATAGTCAGATATTCAAATGTCAGCAATTCAAATGTAATTGGTTCAAATGTTAATAATTCAGACATATCTGGCAGCACTTTACAAAATAATAGTGTTATGAACTCAAATATTATAAATTCAACGCTTCCACAGGGTGCACATGTAATTAATGCAACTATTAATAATAACATCCTTGCCCAAGGAACTATCTTACTTGCAACTCCTTATGGATGCTGTAAAGATTGCAAAATTTTCAATATAACTGTAAATAATTCGAGAACTTATGTAAATGGCGATTATATTGGCAACGAGCAGGTAAATATTAGTGATTTGGGATGTTTATGCTTTAAAGTGTGTGCAAGTTATTGTGGTGGATGTTATGCAAATATATCCATTGTCAAAACACCAAATGCAACAAATTTATCAGCTCCAGGATATGTAACCTATACTTACAATGTAACAAATAATGGCTGTATTAATTTAACTGATTTAACTATAAAAGACGACAAACTTGGGACAATATGTAATATTCCCAATCTTACAGCAGAGGCGTCATATTCCTGTAACGCAACCGCATTTTTAAAGGCAAATACTACTAACGAAGCATGTGTTTATGCTACACTCCAGAATGAAAATGCCGGAATATTCAGATGCACTAAGGCAGAAGTAATTGTGAGTGCTACACCTGCACCAGGCATAATTTTAAGCAAAACCGCAAGTAATTATTCATTACCGGCAGGCGGAGGAAACGTAACTTATTATTATACTATAAAAAATACTGGAAATGTTCCTTTAAGTAATATTACTGTCAGCGATAATAAATGTTCTCTGGTGATTTGTCCGAATAATTATCTTTCCGTTGGGGACTCAATGCTCTGCAACTGCACAAAAACATTAACATCAACAGAAACAAACATAGCAACTGTAACAGCAATGTTCGGAGTAACAACTTATAGATTTGGAACTCCCGGAATTTCGGGTGCAACTGTAACAGTAAATGTTGGCACTGCTGTAACTACAGTTAGCACCGGAGGAAGTTGCACAACATGCGGTCCGCAACAATATCAGGGAATTCCCGTTGGAGAAGTAACAACAACACAACAAATTTCAACAAACATTTCGGATACAACAACCCCCGGAAGTCGTTGTTTTAAAATAGAATGTACAACAAATACCTATCAGGATGGAAAATTAACAACAGGCATTACAAAAAATGTGCCAAGCGCAGCAAATATATTATTGACACTTTCTGACGGCAGCAATATTAATGCCAGCACAAATGCAAATGGCGAAATTTGCTATCAGTTTGGATGCGGAATTTATACAATAACTATTCCAAAAGGAGTTTGTGGAAATGAATACAGCAAAACAATAACAACAACTTATGGCAACTTGCATATAGAAGGATTATCCGAGGTAAAAACAACGCAGGATTTAATATATTTAATTAAAGATGATAATGGAAATTTAATTAAAGATGTTTTTGTGAATGTTACATTGCCAAATAAAACATTTTCTTATATGTCCTCAGATGGCACGATTAAATTTAATTCTGATGGGGTAAGCGGAAGATTTGACATAAAAGCACATAAAGGTTGTTATAGTAATGCAACCTTTTTAGGAAATATATTTTTGGTAAAATTAAATATTTTGTGTCCGAAAAGTGTTTATGTAAATGAAACAATAATATGTAATGTTACAGATGAAAACGGGACTTTAATTAAAAATGCAACTATTGTGATAACATTGTCTAATGGAACTGAATTAACAAAAATAAGTGATGAAAATGGTAAAATTTCACTCCCTGCAGAGAATGCGGGCAAAATTAATTTTTTAGCAACAAAGGACTTTTATGGATCTTCAAGTGCAGAAACCGAAGTTGTACAAAAAGAGATTATAACCTTATGTCCTACATCCTGTAAATGCGGATGTATTGAAGGAACAGCAAAGTGTAAAGATTGTCCATGTGTATTCTTTGGATTGCCCTGCTGGATATTGTTATTATTACTGGTATTGATAGCACTTTTGCTTTTCCTCTTATTGAGAAAGAAGAAAATTTATGCAGACGAAGAATCCGTAAATAAAGCAATTAAAGAAGGACAACTTGAAAACATATCATGTAAATATAGCAAAATTTATGTCTCAAAAAAGATATATGGCCAAATACATGGAATGGACATAGGAGATAAAATAAAGAATAAATTTGAATTTGCGGATTTAGATGAAAAAGGTGAAAATTACTTAAAAGAATGCGGTGATGAGCATGTTGCAAGAGCAAAACAATTGAATGTTGACCTATTAACTGCTAATGATGAAACAGCAAAGAAGGCAGAAGAAAATAAAGTAAAGGTAAAGAGATATGAAAAAATTCAACAAAAATGATTGTAAATATTCGTCGTGTTCTGGGGCTTCCTTATGGAAAGGATGTTTTAGCAAAGGATTTTAAAAATGAGATACCAAAAATTTTTTCTTTAGCAAAAAAAGATGTCTTTATGTCAACGGGACTTTACTCAGGTTTTTATAATGAGGGAGGTATTAAAACAAGTATTGAGAAAGCAATATATACAGGTGTGAAACTCAGAATAGTCATAGATAAAGACGGGGGAAAGCCAGTGGATTGGATGAAAGATGAAATAAAGAATGGAAAGATTGAGATTAAAAGAAGCACAGAAAAGATAAGACATATAATGATAATTGACGATAAACACATAAGAATAGAAGATTCGCATCCCTATGATATGAATGAAACAACATCTGAAAACATAAAAAACAGGATTTGTTTTAATGCACCACATTTTGCTGAGATTTTGAAAGAGGACATGGAGGAAATTTGGAAAAAATATTGTGTGAAAGAAGAAATTTAAAATGCCTTTATTTTCTGCATTGGCCGATGGAGAGTATTTTGGATCACTGCTGATTTTTGCAGGTTTGTCTTTTGCTATGATGTCGCTATCTCTAAATATACTTAATAGCAAATATTCTAATGAAGAAGGAAGAAAAAACCTTCTTTTGAGAGATAATGATGGTCGGGATGTCGGTTTGGATATAAAAGTGCGTGGAATGTCAAGATATGTGGAGAAAAATTTTGTATCTTTTTCCTTGGTAGCGGTTTCTTTTATGATCGGGGCATTTATTGATCTTTTTTATCTGGCAATTGGTGATATTACAATTGGAATATTTGCCTTTTTATGAATTTCCATAACAACTATTCTCTCCATCAGCATTGTCCTTTCAATACTTAAATGTTATAACGAGTCCCAACAAATCTAAAAATTATTAAAAACCAAAGATTAAGAGCATTTATTTTTTCATTTTTCACGCACTAATTAAATATAAAAACATCACCCTAAAGAATATGTGGCAGGCAGGATGATAAACAGCATGATATTCGTAATGCCGTGTGATATTGAAATACCAACAATGCTTTTTGTTCTAAGGAACATTATGCCATAAAAAACACCAGCAAAAAAAACAAAAATTAAATCAGTTACTGATTTCCATCCCGCGTGTAAAAGCATAAATATTACACTGACAAAAATTAAACTGTACAGTCGTTTATCCCTTCCGAAAAATACATCTGTTCTGCTTAATATTATTCCCCCGAATATTAACTCTTCGGTAAGCCCTGTAAAAATCATTAAAATTACTGCATAAATCAAAATTTCAGCAAAATTTATTGTTACGAGCGGAAGTATTTCTTCCTTTAATATAAAAAACTCAATAAGGCCAAATGACAGCCCGGTTGCACCGATAATTAACTGCAGGTAAAATTTTTTTGTCGTAAATCCAACATCCGCTTTGGTTAAATTTTGACTTCTTATTAAAAGAAAGGCGGCTACAAGTAAAGGAATATATATTATAAAAAATTGTATAACTGCAGTATTTGCAAAGACAATGAGCGGGATAGATGTAGAAATAATTCTTAATAATGAAGGTAATGCCAAAGCCATTAAAAAATTTGATTTTTCTTTATTCTCAACCATTGAGGAATAATATATCAGGAAGAACATTAAAATCAGATGAATAACTATGCCCAAAACAGGGGAATAATATGCTATGGAAAGTTCTGCTATTCCTAACACCAATAAGTACAATATTAAGCCGGCAATCGTTTTATTTGAAGTCACGGTAAAATTTTTATAATGAAATAAATTTATAATTTAAGAACACTCAATTTTGCTTTGCTTTCATCAACAATCCCTCTAATGTCAACTATTACTTTATTTCTCATTTCTCTGCCTGCTTTACTCCAGTCAATTTTATAAAATTCCTTATGATCTGTTAAAATCACAACGCAGTCAATATTTTTGAAGTCGTCCTTAAATTCCTCCACTTCAAATCGCTTATAATCTTCTTCCTTACAAAGAGGATCATAGGCATAAATATTTAGGTTGAATTTTTTTAATTTTTCAATAAATGGTTTTGCTGGAGTATGCGCAAATTCATAAACATCCCCCCTGAATGTCAGCCCTAAAATCAGGATATTTGAGTCCTTTATTGCAACATTACATTCATTTAAACCCTCAATAACTTTCATAATCAGCCGGTCAATAACATTTTCATTAACTTTCCTTGCTGTTCGCATTAGTTCTGTATTTTCATCAATAACAAACCATGGATAATAGGGGATGCAGTGTCCTCCGACATAACCCGGTTTATGAATATGGCAATACGGCTGGGAATTTGCTGCGTTAAAAATTTCTTCCGAATTAACTTTGTATTTTTCACAAACATAACTTAATTCGTTTGCAAGTGCAATATTTACATCTCTGTAACAGCCCTCAAAAACCTTAACCATTTCAGCAGCAACAATTGAAGACATAACAATTACTCCTTTATTGTTTATCTTTTCATAAATTTCTTTAACAATCTTTAATGTTCTTTCATCACTGGC
This sequence comes from Candidatus Altarchaeum sp., assembly GCA_018260615.1. Classification (GTDB taxonomy): domain Archaea; phylum Altiarchaeota; class Altiarchaeia; order Altiarchaeales; family Altiarchaeaceae; genus Altiarchaeum. Next base: position 8,359 of record JAGWDQ010000015.1, on the reverse strand, counting down.
ACCAATAATTTTAGGATATTGTCCTGTTATATCCCTAATTGCTGTTCCGGTCATCGTCCGCTCGGGACAGTGAGCAAGCCCAAAGTCAGCAATGTATTTCAATCCGCTTTCTTCAAGAACTGGAATTAACATTTCAGTTGAACCCGGAGGCATCGTGCATTCAGTAATTATAATATCACCTCTCTTCAATCCCTCTTTTATCTTTTTTGCAACATCTTTGACAAGACCTAAATCCGGCTTATTTTCTTTTATAAGCGTAGGAACTAAAATTATATGAATATTTGAATTTTGTGCAGCATATTCAAAGTCAGTTGTTGCTTCATAATTTTTTGATTTTAAATTTTTTTCAAGCAATTCGGTAAGCATTGGTTCATCGTTTATTGGATTTATTCCTTTGTTTAAATTTTCAGTTAAATTTTTGTTAATATCAACCCCAATAACTTTGTAATATTGAGCAATTACCTGAGCAAGCGGCAATCCCATCTTTCCCTGCCCGTAAACAGCAATTTTAATGCCTGTATCTTTCATTTTATTCGTTTTTATTGATTTCATCTAAAATTTTTAACGCAACATCAAGTGCTTTTCTTCCCGCAATTCCGTCAACAACCGGCTGTTTTCTACTTTTAACACATTCAATAAACGATTTCAACTCAAGTTTTAGTGGCTCTTCCTGTGAAATGTATGGTCTTTCGACTATATCGCTGTAAATAAATTTAACATCATTGTCTTCCGTAACATATTTTGCCTGTGACTGCCTGTAAATTTCCAGAATTTTATTCATATAATCAACCTTCATATATTTCTCAATTTCGGTTATTTTTAATGTCCTCTGTCTTCGCTGTGTTATTCTACTCGCTGTTAAATTTGCTATAACTCCGTTCTTAAATTTTATTGATGCGGTTGCATAATCCTCATGTTCTCCTTTTATCTTTCTTCCATAACCGTTAATGTTCTCAATTTCGTCCTTAACCAGATCTAAAATTATATCAATATCGTGAATCATCAAATCAAGAACAACTCCGGAATCCGTAATTCTCGCTCCAAATGGACCTATACGAGAAGCATCAATTGAAATTATTTCATCGGGCTTAATATATTTGCTTAATTCAATTATTGCAGGATTAAATCTCTCAACATGTCCTACCTGAAGAATCAATTTATTTTTATCTGCTAAAGCAGTTAATTCATCCGCTTCATTTAAATTTATAGTTATTGGCTTTTCAATAAGCACATCAACTCCCCTATTCAAAAATTCCTTTGCTATATTATGATGAAATTTTGTCGGAACAACTATGCTTACTGCCTCAACTTTACCTATAACTTCTTTGTAGTTCTTATAAAAATTCGTATTAAATTTATTCGCAATATCTTTCCCGACTTCTTCGTTTAAATCTGCCACTCCGATTAATTCAACATTGTTCATTTCGGAATAAATTCTGACATGATTTTTGCCCATATTTCCTGCACCAATTACGGCAACTTTTATTTTTTCCATTTTTTGAAATTGTTTTTGTTTATAAAAATTTCTTTTTTGCAAAATTTACATATTCCTTTTACCAAATTATCTTTCTTGTTATCTTCAAAATTTTCTAATTTTCGTCCGCACTCACAAACAAAACAGGTTATTTTGGCAGGATTTCCATAGACCAATGCATAATCCGGGACATCTTTTGTTACGACACTTCCCGCACCAATGAGCGCAAATTTTCCAATCGTAATGCCGCATATGAGCGTTGAATTTGCACCTATTGAAGCACCTTTCTTTATTAATGTTTTGCTGACTTTTTCCTCACTCCAAATAAAAGCCCTCGGATATAAATCATTTGTAAATGTAACTGATGGCCCAATAAAAACATCATCTTCTATAACAACGCCATGATAAACCGAAACATAATTTTGGATTTTACAATTGTTTCCGATTTTTACGCCAAAGTCAATATAAACGCCCTTTCCAATGTTGCAGTTCTCTCCGATTTCTGCATTTTCTCTTATTTGTGCGTGATGCCAGATTTTTGTTCCGTCTCCGATTTTTGCTTTGTCTGATACCTCTGCTGTCGGATGTATAAATATCATTTTCTTAATTTAGTTTTGTTTTTTCTTTCCTGTTACTTTCGGATTCATTGTTAATACGAAATTGTTTCAATCTTTTGAGTATGAGATTTTTGTCAGGCAGTTTTGTTTTATAGGTTGCCACTTTGATAGGAGATAATGATTTAGCAAGAGCAAACCAGACCTCTTCGTGATTTTTGGATTTGCAGAGTATTAAGCCAACACTTTCTTTTTCATCAGGAAGTCGTATTTTTTCATCCAGTGCAGCCAGATATTTCTGCATCTGGCCAACATAATCTGCTTTAAACTCATCAATTTTTAGGTCAACTGCTACTAAACATTTTAGTTCTCTGTGAAAGAATAACAAGTCAATCCGGTTTTCCCTGCCACCTATATCAATGGCATACTGCGAGCCGACGAAAGTGAAAGATCTGCCGAATTCCAAAAAGAAATCTCTCAGGTTATCCAGAATGGCCTTTTCCAGTTCCTGTTCGGAGTAATCCTTTTTCATATTCAGAAACTCCATCATATATTCGTCCTTAAAGTGTTTGGCAACATCTGTTGATTCATGTTTTGGTATTAAAGCAGTCACTCTTTCCGGCTTATCAGCAAGCATGTATCTCTCAAATAAAGAGGAATCAATCTGCCGGTCCAGTTCTCTCTTACTCCATTTTTCTTTAACGCATAGTTCCACATAAAACTGTTTTTCCTCGTTAGAACTGGTTTTGTTTAAAATAATTACATGATTAGTCCATGATATCTTGAAAAGCAATTCTGCAACCACTGGCTGCAGTTTCTCATAGGTCTCGTAAAATTGCTTCATATTCCACAGGTTTCTTTCTGAATATCCCCTCACATCAGGGTATCTTAACCTCAAATCCATGGAAAGTTTTTCTACTACTGATTTTCCATAAGCCGCGTTTTCATTGAGTTCTTTTCCAATGTTCCAATATGCCTGCAAAAGAGCTTTGTTTACTTCAGAAAATGCCCTGAATTTTGACTGCTCAATATGCTCTATAATATTTTCTAATATCCTGTCGTAATTCTGAGATGCGAGTGTTTTGGTTTTACTCATTTTCTTTTTTAAAATTTCTTTCCTGTTCTTTGATTCCCAAAAACAGCGAAATATTTTCACGAATAAATTTTTTTATTTCAGGCGAGTTGGTCATTTTAAAATTTACAGAGAATTCTAAAATGTCCGAACGAAGTGAGGTCATTTTAAAATTTACAGAGAATTCTAAAATGTCCGAACGAAGTGAGGTCATTTTAAAATTTACAGAGAATTCTAAAATGTCCGAACGAAGTGAGGTCATTTTAAAATTTACAGAGAATTCTAAAATGTCCGAACGAAGTGAGGTCATTTTAAAATTTACAGAGAATTCTAAAATGTCCGAACGAAGTGAGGTCATTTTAGAATTTCCCTTAATTTTTCTGCGATATAGTCCAGATTTTCTCTTGTTACAGAAGGATGAATTGGCAAAGACAAGACATTTTTTGCCATCTCTCTTGCAGCAGGTGTCTCATCAGCATTATAATCCATTTTTTTGTAAAATGGCTGGTCATTTATCGGAATCGGATAATGAATTCCTGTTCCGATTCCTGCATCATTCAGCTTTTTGTTAATTTCGTCTCTTTTTCCATTTTCAATTTTTATTGTGTATTGATGGAAAACATGCTTTACATTACCTGCTACGTACGGAACTTCAATTCCTTTTATATTTTTTAATTTATCACTTAAATATTGAGCATTTTCTATCCTTTTTTGTGTAAATTTATCCAATTTCTTTAACTGCTCTATCCCAATTGCAGCACAAATATCAGTCATTCTCAAATTATACCCCAAAAATTCATGATAATATCTTTTAATTTGTCCGTGATTTCTAAAAATTTTTGCTTTTTCCGCAATTTCTTTAGAATTTGTTGTTATCATTCCTCCCTCGCTTGTTGTCATGTTTTTTGTAGGATAAAAAGAAAATGCTGCCGCATCTCCAAAAGAACCAACCCTTTTATTTTCATACTCTGCACCGTGTGCCTGACAGGCATCCTCTAAAATAAGCAAGTGATGGTCTTCTGCTATTTTCATAATATCTTTCATATCACATGGCTGCCCGTATAAATGAACCGGAATTATTGCCTTTGTTTTATCCGTGATTTTTTCAATTATTGATTCCGGAGAAATATTAAATGTCTTTTCATCAATATCTGCAAATACAGGTTTTGCTCCGACATAAAGAATACAATTTGCAGATGCAATAAAACTGAAAGGTGTTGTTATTATTTCATCCCCTTCTTTAATATCCATTGCCATCAAAGCAAGATGTAAAGCAGCAGTTCCTGAATTTACCGCAACTGCATATTTCGCATTACAATACTCTGCAAAATTTCTCTCAAATTCCTCTGTTTTTGGGCCCTGAGCAATTACTCCTGATTTCAGGACATTTAAGACCGCTTGTTCTTCTTCCTTTTCAATTAAAGGTTTTGCAATTTGAATCATTTTTTATAAATAAATACTTTAAACAAATACTTTTAAAAGATATTTTAAAAACAATTAAATTTTTATCAATAAATTTTTTATAAACAACATGGACAACAAAAAATTTCCCTTTGATTTGAAGATAGTAATAACCTGGACTATTTTAACGAGTATATTCATTTTTGCACCCGTATTAAATGACACATTTTTAAGGATAATTTTTGCATGGACTTTGATATTATTCTTTCCTGGCTATGTTTTAATTGCCTTTCTTTTTCCGGAAAAAAAGGATATGGATTTGATTGAACGAATTGCCATGAGTGTCGGATTGAGTGCTGCAATTACTCCTGTTCTGGGACTGATTTTAAATTTCACACCTTTCGGAATTCGTCTTATTCCGCTCGTTATAATTTTGTCATCATTTATAGTCATCTTTACGATTTTAACATACCTGAAATTAAAAAATATTCCCGAAGCAGAAGGTTATAATGAAAATTTAACTTTTTCAAAGGTATATTCAAAAATTTCAGGAGGTCTGAAATTTCCCGAAAACCGGACAGATAAAGCACTATTTGTATTATTGCTCTTTTCTGTTGCTTTCTGCGTATTTACATTAATATTCGTTATTTCCGTTCCAAAAGAAGGTGAGAAATTTACGGAATTCTATATTTTAAATACGGAAGGAAATGCAAACTGGTACTCCACAAATTTAACTGCGGGTGAAAATTTTACCATAAATGTGAATATTGTTTGCCACGAACACGCGACAACAAAATACAAACTAATAATTAAATGGAATGAAAGCGATGAAATTTTGTATTGGAGGTATATTTGGCTGCGGGATAATGAAACATTTAACGAAAATTTTACCTTTACCGCAAATATTAAAAACACTACGCAGGATACAGTCAAAGACACAAAAGAGACAAAAAAGCTGGAATTTTTACTATATAAAGACGATACTAATGAAATTTACAGGAAATTGCATTTGTGGATGGATGTGCAAATTTAAAATAAGAGTTAAATTTTTATAAATTTCCTTCCATAGAGGGAAACTTTCGTCTTTTATTTCCCTGTATACGGACTTATTATCTCAAAATTTTAAAATCGGAAAATTTTCCCGTTGAAATTTCTTCTTCTTCAATAATTTCAACATTTTTTACCTGCGAAAATAGATGTCCTTTATGGCACAATCCGAGCATTTCATCAACACTTTTTTCATCTCCTTCAAAAACCGCCTCAACCTGCATGTCTCTTTCTCCGCCGTAAATATTTCTCGCATAACCGTTTAAATTTAGCATTTTTGCATGTTTCTCAACGAAATATCTAAATCCGACACCCTGCACAATTCCCGAAACAAACACACAAACTCTTTTCATATTAAAATTTTTGAAAGTATTGTTAATTATATACTCATAAAATTAAAATTTAAAACCAAAATAAAATGGATATTGACGATGAAATTTTAACAGAATTTTATGACAACAGGTATGCGGTTCAGGGAATGCTAATATACCGAAAAGCAGCGTTAATTGTTGTAAGAGAGATGCAGAAAATTTTAGAGGAAAATTTAGAAAAAGCAGGACATGAGCCGGTATTATTTCCTGTTTTAATTCCCGAGGATATTTTAAAGAAGGAATCGGAACACATTAAGGGCTTTGAAACAGAGGTCTTTTGGGTTACAGAAGCAGGAAAAAAAGTCCTTGACAAAAAACTCGCCCTGCGGCCAACCTCGGAAACACCTGTTTATACGATGTTTTCATTATGGATAAGAAGCCATAAGGACTTGCCAATGAAGGTTCATCAGAGTTGTGCAGTGTATAGATATGAAACAAAGCAGACGAGACCATTAATAAGAGGCAGGGAATTTTTGTGGAATGAAGGACATTCTGCGTTTAAAAATTTGGATGATGCCGAAAAGAATGTAGAGGAGATTAGAAAAATTTACGGTGATTTGCTTAATGACCTCTGCATTCCATACAGAATTCACCGCAGACCGGAATGGGATAAATTTCCGGGAGCATCTTACACACTCGCTTATGACACGCTCATTGAGGGCAAAATTTTACAGATTGCGACAATTCACAACCTGAGTGAGAAATTTTCAGAGGCATTTAACATAAAGTATGAAGATGAAGAAGGTAACCATAAATTTGTCCGTTTGACATGTTACGGGCCAAGTTTCGGAAGATTGCTAGCGTCCATTCTTAACATTCATAAAGATGAAAACGGTTTAAAATTTCCTGCAAAATTTGCACCGACGCAAATAGTGCTCGTGCCGATATTCGCAAAAGGAAATAAAGAAGATGTATTGAAATATTGCAGGGGGATAAAGGAAAAATTAGTTCAATTCAGGGTTGTACTGGATGAAAGCGACAAAACACCGGGGGAGAAATTTTATTACTGGGAAAAGAGAGGAGCGATGCTGCGAATTGAGGCGGGACCGAGAGACATTGAAAATAATGAAGTTGTTGTAGTCAGAAGGGATACGAGAAAAAAAGAAAAAATAAAAAAGGACGAATTAACACCGGAAAAGATTTCGGAGATTTTTAAAGATATAGATAAAAATTTAAGAGAGATGGCAGTTAAGAAATTTAATGAGGCGATTTTTACGGCAGGGGGCATAGACGAAGTAAAAAATTTGGCGGGGAAAGGAATTATAACTGTAGGACTATGTGAAAAAGAAGAATGCAGAAATGAAATTGAAAATTATGTGAGTGTACTTGGGGTAGAGGAAAAGGAAGAGAAATGTGTTGTGTGCGGCAAAGAGAGAAAGGTTGCTTATGCCGGAAAGACATATTAAAATTGTAATTGTTTAGATAATTAAAATGTAATTCCTCACACGGAGACACAGTCACCTCGCTCTTACGCTCACTCCGTTCGTGTATTTCAAACAAGTTTGAAATGCTCGGAGATTTTCAAAATCTATTGATTTTGAAAAAGACACAAAGAACTATAAGATATATACTCTGTCACCTCACTTCGTTCGGAGATTTTCAAAACTCTCCGTTTTGAAAATGGCTCTGTGACTTTGTGTGAGGTTTTTTAAAGGACTAATAAAGACAAAAATTAGACATAAAATTATTTTCTCTGTGCCTCTGTGGTGCTAAACAAATACTTAAAATTTATTCATGGAATTAAAATATGAAAATGACCTCATTTCATTCGGACATTTACAAAATGTTTGGAACATTTTGTCACCTCGCTTCGTTCGGAGATTTTCAAAATCTTACGCTCACTTCGTTCGTGTATTTTAAAAACTTCGTTTTTAAAATTGCGATTTTGAAAATAAGATTGAAAATCTTGTAGATTTTCAGTATTTAAAAACAAGTTTTTAAAATGACCTCACTTCGTTCGGACATTTTAGAATTTTCCCTAAATTCTAAAATGAATAAAAAAGAATTTTTCACCTTGTGGAAAAAGGACTGGGAAGAGAGAAAAGAGGAATTTAGTACCTGACAGGCAGAACTATTCAGGAAAATCAGGGACAGACGGAATTTGGAAATATGGCTTTCCGAAATATAATTTTAAATATAAAAAAGGGCAGCATCAAAAATGAAATTTTTTATCGTACAGGAAAGTTCGTTTTATTGTTCTCTAACCTCGCTGTTGCTCGGATATTTTCAAAAACTCCGCGTTTTGAAAATCGCACCAAGACACGGAGACACAAAGGGCAATGTTGCTCTGTGACTTTGTGTGAGTATTCTTCTGATTTTTTTTATCGTACAGGAAAGTTCGTTTTATTATCCTCACACGGAGACACCGGGACACAAAGGAGAAATATACTGAAAATTCTTTGAGAATTTTCAATCTTTAAAAAATCTGTGAGATTTTTTA
>JAGWDQ010000014.1 GCA_018260615.1 Candidatus Altarchaeum sp. | reverse complement strand
CGCCTTAATAATAAATATTTAATTATTTGGAATGAATTATAAAGAAAAGAAATTAGGAGTGCATAGATAACATTGTGCAATTCAAAATTCTTTAAAACTGACATTAATTGATTTTTAATTATGTGGAATAAGAATTTTTCTCTTTTTTTAGAATCATTGTCTGCATTTCTCCATACAATTGCAGACGGCAAAACTGATACCTTATAGCCATATATCCAAGCTCGCCAGCAGAGATCACATTCTTCGTTATACATAAAATAGATTTCATCAAAACCACCGAGATGTTCAAACACGTTTTTCTCCACCAATAATGAAGAGCCTACAGCATATCCCATTGGCACAAGGTCTTTTTCCTTTTTTATTTGTGGCACATCTAATATATTTTCGCTTGTTCCACCGCCAACAATTGTTAAATATCCTCCAAATGTTAGGACATTATTTTCACCTTTTCGTAAATTCTTACTTCCACATATTTTTATATTTGTATCTGTTCGCAGACACTTCATTAATTCGATTAACCAATCATTATCTACTATAATGTCTTGATTCAAAAAAACGATATATTCACCATTTACAATTTCTGATCCTCTATTATTTCCGCCAGCATAACCATAATTTTTATCTAACTGTAAAATTTTAATGTATGGAAAATTTTTTTTTACATATTCTACCGAACCATCTGTAGAAGCATTATCTACCACAATTACTTCCAGTTTATCTTTTGGATAATTTAACTGTTCTAGTGATTCAAAACATTCTTTAAAATGTCTTTTTCCATTATAAGTTAAAATGATTATACTAATCTTTGGCAATTCGTTAGTTATTTCTTTCTCTTTCATTTTTAGTTTATCTTGAACTTTTAATTGTTTCCCATGTTGTTCCATAATTGCCCCTAAAATAGTCAATCCATGCTATTAAACAAACGATATTTGTTAATGTAAAAAATTTTATTGCCGGAAATGGTTGAATAGTTATTTCTTTTACGTTTGATATTGCAATAACTGCAAAACCAAAAAACAATGCAACTGATTCTAATAATACAAAAACATAAAATAAATTATGTGAGGAGAGAAAATAAATTCCAACTGATGAAATAAACATTAAAAGTATAAAAAAAGGCGTTATTATTTGAAGTATTTTATGAGAAAAAAACATTAATGAAAACAAACCATATCTAAAAAAATTTAAAAAATTTAGATATCTAAAAAATATTTGAATTACTCCGATAGCCATCCTTCTTTCCCTGCTAAAAAGTTCTTGTGTTGTTACCATAGAAATCTTATAAGATTCTGCTGAAGGTTCAAAAATTGTTTTATATCCTTTTTGTATTATATTTAAAGGTATCTCATAGTCTTCACCTGATAATACCCAATTATTGTTAGAATTTATGAGATTTTTCCTAAATGTCTGCAAGTACCCGGAACCATATTGAGAAAAATTGCTAATTTGTGATTCTTTTTTGTGTATAAAAAAATCAAATTTATGATAAAATGATTCTCCAATACTTACACCTGTTGGAATATGAATTTTACCAATATGTCTTGCAACAACATGCCCTACATCCTTATCTGTATAATATCTAGTACAATATTTTAAAGTATTTTTATCAAGGAAAGCATTTGCGTCAGATATAGCCACAATTTCATATTTTGCTTTTTTTATTCCATTATTTATTGCCGGGCCTTTTCCGCTTCGTTCTTGTCTAACTATGGTGATATTTTGTAATTTGTTCTCTTTTATAAAATTTTCAGCAATTTTTAATGTGTTATCTTTTGAACCATCATCAACAATCATAATTTCAATTTTTTCCCTTGGATAATTTAACGCCAAAGTATTTTCCAATTTTTTTTCAATAACATTTTCTTCATTATAACAAGGAATTATTATACTAACATTTGGTTGATAATTTTCATCATATTTGTGCTCTTTCTTTATTATTTTTGATAAAAACCAAATAAATATTGGATAGCCGGCATAAGTCCAGAATAATCCAA
>JAGWDQ010000013.1 GCA_018260615.1 Candidatus Altarchaeum sp. | reverse complement strand
TCATATTGCATAAAGGTAATATTTAAAGTTGCGCTTAATTCGGGATTTCCGTTAAAAATATCCGGGCGTTAGCGAGGTTAAATTTATTAGTCGTTCATCCCCCCCAATCATTTTTATAAATTTGTATGTATCAGCACTCACCATATTCTTCCATACATCTTCGTGTCTATTGGAAATTTCATTTCTGACATCTGTGCCCGAATAAATTTTTCCATATTCGTTTGTGTAAATTTCCTGCGCCGCAACCTTAAATTTCTCTTTTTCAAATAAAATTTTTGTCAGCGGATTTTGTGTCCAAACAATATCAAATTTCGGAAGTAATGAAATTATGTATTTCACCCATATAGCATGGTTGTTAATATCCGATACGGGAATGACATTTAAATTTAAGCCCTTAAAATTTTTCTCGTTAATGAGCATTTCAGCCCGCTCTCCTGCCGTAAAAGGATTTTTCACAGTATAACTTTCCTGCGCACTTCCGACAACCACGATAACCTCGTATTTTTTTGAAATTTCCAAAATTGCTTTGATGTGTCCCAAATGTAACGGCTGAAATCTCCCGACAAATAATGCACGCATTTTAAAAATTTATAGTTTAAAATTTCACATTATAAATTAAATATTGTTGGTTAAAATAAAGCATATATCCTTAAAGCAGAGGAAATATATCCCTTAATTTTTACAGAATTCTCTCATTAACACGGTCGCATAATTTCCCTTTTCAAGCCAGAATTTAAACCTGACATCACTTTTTTCAGATGTTTCTCTGGCTTCCACTTCGCAACTAAAATCCCTAAAATTTAAATTTATCTTCCTTAAATCCCCCTTTCTTGACAAAAATTTTATTTCATGCTTAAAAATTTCCTTCGTTATTCCTTCCTTTTCCATAACATCTTCTATAATTTCGCCCGTCTCCCCTGTTGGAAATTTTGATTTATATCCAATTAACGGAAGCACAACATCCTGCTTTGAATTGACATAGTCGCCTTCAATTCTATTTAGCCCGAATTTTCTCATTCTCTCCGATAAAATTTTATTAAACAGATAACTCTGATAGCCCGCAATAAAAATGTCAAGAAAAAAGTACGGAAGATTTTTTACACTTCTCATATAGTCATTATTTGTATTTCTAATCATCCTGCTAAACAAATTATCGTTTTTCAGCATTTCCACTAATTTTTCATATTCCCGAAGAACCAAATGTTTTCCGTAAATGTGCGTATCATAATTTGCCCCGAATCTCTGAACCCCGAAATAATTCGGAACTCCGGCATTGCTGATTTCAGTTAAAATTTTATTGAGCCGTTCGGTTGTTTCTGCCTGAACGGTATCGCAATCCCTCACATAAATTTCAAAAAAATTTCCGTTTAAATATCCGAGACGGATTTTTCTTTTAATGCGAAATTTTTCAGTTATTTTAAATTTAAATTTTTCCAAAATTAAATGCAATTCGTCTATTTTGCCTGAAATTTCATCCGAATAAGGAATTGAAATTTTTTGAACCGTAACCGCATTTTTATCTTTGTTTCCCGCATAGCCGATAAATCTTCCGTCAAGATGCAACTCGCCTTTAAGTATTGATATAAAATTCTCGGTTGTTATGTCTTCCTTTTCAACGACGAGGCACAAATGCCCGCCTTTTTCATCTCTTTCAACATCAGAGTCCTCAATTACTTTAAAATCGTTTTTGTCTTTCTTTATAATGCCTCCGATTCCTTCCGTATCGCTTGAATAAAATTCAAGATATATGGATTTTTCATGAGCTATGGTTGTTGGTTTCATTTATCTTTAAATTTATTTAAATTTTAAATTTTCAAAGGTTTATGTTCTTTTTCGCCCGCATTTCAAAAACCGCAAAGGGTTTTTGAAATCTCCAAGCGTACGCGAGGTGATTTTCTTTTCAGGAAAAAGGCGGAAATAACTTCAGGATATATGGATTTTTCATGAGCTATGGTTGTTGGCATCATTGTTTTTATACTACTTCACCTCACTATCGCAAAAATCTGCAAGATTTTTGGGATATTCAAAAATGCCCGAAGCATTTTTGATATCGTTCGGAGATTTTAAAGCGATCTTTAAAATAGTGCGATTTAAATTTAGAGAACAATTAAATTTACAACTCAAAATTTAACTTATTTACTATTAAAAGTTAATTACTTATGCAAAGTGATTATAAAAGACAAATCAAAAACAAGTAAAATAAAAAAAATAGTATGGCGAAAAAATTTATCTTACTTTTCTTGAAATTTTAGATAAATAAAAATCGCAACTACTCACGGGGTAGGAAATTACTGAAAATCTATACTGAAAATCTGCAAGATTTTCAATCTTTAAAAATACTTGAAGTATTTTTAAATGAGATTTTCAATCTTTAAAAATCTGCAAGATTTTTAAATACTGAAAATTTATAAAATTTTCAATCTTTAAAAATGCTGAAGCATTTTTAAATACTGAAAACTACAAGTTTTCAATCTAAAAAAATCAGCGTGATTTTTTTATTACCTGTAAAAATTTCAAAAAAAATACAATTTCAAAAACGAAGTTTTTGAAATACACGATTTTCAAAACCACAGAGGTTTTGAAAAGACACGAACGGAGTGAGTGGAACGGAGTGAGCGTAAAAATCAAAAATTTACCTGTAATTTTTTAAGATGAGGGAGTAGTTACTAAAAATCAATGTTATTAGAAAAATTAAAAATGGAGTATACACTTAATAAAGAAGAAAGGCGGATATACGATAAGATTGAAAAAACAAATTATATGTTGCCTGTTATTAAGGGCATAAAAAGTATCGTTAAAGAATACGGGGATAATAAAACCGCTTGGAAAGAGGTCTTTAGCCACCTTTATAAGATTTTAAAAGGTGCTGAAAATGATGTAAGAAATCTATTGAGTGAAAGAAAATTAAAGGGCGAAATAAAAGACATCAATCAATCTTTAAAATCCATAGCGGGAAATGCTTTTTCTAATGCTATTGTTTATATTTTCCTAACGAACAAAATATTGGGTAATATAAGATCCAATATTTTTATAACCGGTCAAAAGTCAAAAATAAAAAATTTTGATAAAATAGCCACCATAAATGTTGACGGGGAAACCCAGAAACCTGATGCCGACTTAATTATTTATACGAAGAAAGAAAACAATGAACTTGATAAATGCATAATATTATCTTTAAAGACCTCTTTAAGAGAAAGAGCAGGGCAGACATATAAATGGAAACTCTTAATGGAAATTGCTACATCAGATAATTCTATAAAAGACAAGTATAATATTTCTTATGATGTTGATGATATGCCAATGGTTTGTTTTGCTACGGTAAATTTTTATAATGAAATTGATAACCCCCAGCATCGGGGAATGTTCAAATTTTTTGATAAGGCATTTATTTCAAAGCCAGTTAAAAAGGACTTTATATCTCCTCTTTCTGAATTAGTTGATTTTGTTAATAAGGAATTATAAAATGATCTCCGAATCAAAACAATTGAAGATAAATTTCACCTCTGAAAATTTATTTAGGATTGTTGCCTCAAACTACAATCGTTTTACCGAATATGAAAATTATTATTCTACGGAGGATACAAAAAACTGGTATTCCGAATGGGACTTCAAAAATTATAATCCGAATATTTATTCACATGGTTTTCATCAATACCCGGCTAAATTTATACCCCAGTTAGCAAGGAAAATATTGAGAGTATTTACTGACGAAAATAGTGTTGTTTTGGATAATTTTTCCGGTTCAGGCACAACTTTAATTGAATGCTTACTCCTAAACAGAAAAAAAGTAATTGGAATTGAATTAAATCCTTTTGCGTGTTTTATGGCAAAAGTAAAAACAACTCCGATAGAACCAAATAAATTACGAGAGTATTTTTTAGAAATTGCATATAATTATGCAGATAAAAATATAGTATATGATGAACAGGTCTTTTATAACATAAATTTTTGGTTTAAAAAAGAAACAATTACACAATTATCTAAACTTAAGTCAATGATTTTAAAAATTGAAGATGAAAATATTAAGAATTTCTTTTTATTATCTTTAAGTGAAGTTATCAGGAGGGTTTCTTTAACAAATCATAGCGGTTTTAAACTTTGCAGAGATAAAAATAAAATAACAGAGGACTTTAATCCAAATGTATTAGAAGAATTTAGAAAAGTAAGTAGTAGAAACATTAATCTGATGTCACAATTTTTTGATAAAGTTAAAAATTCTAAAACGGAAATAAAAATCATAGAAGGGGATTCAAGAATTAAACAAGAAATTGAAGACAATTCAATTGATTTTATTTTAACCTCCCCACCTTATGGTGATTCTAGAACAACCGTTGCTTATGGTCAATTTTCCCGACTTTCATGGCAATGGATAAATAACAATAATAAAATTTATTCGTTAGATGAAGAGTTATTGGGCGGAAAAAATAATGTAGATTTTAATAACGAAATAATAGAATATTCACCGATTTTAAAAGAACAACTTGAAGAAATTAAGACCAAATGCACCAAACGGGCAAAAGATGTTTTATCTTTTTATATTGACCTGTACAAAACATTAAAAAATGCCCATGATTATTTAAAAAGTGATAAATATTTTGTTTTAGTAACCGGCAATAGAACAGTTAAAAATGTTTTTTTACGAACGGACATAATTATAAGCGAATTATCTGCGACATTGGGTTTTAAAACAGAGAAAATATTATACCGGAATATAATAAATAAAAGAATGCCTGCAAAAAATTCACCTACAAATGAAAAAGGGGTTTTATGTGATACAATATTAAAAGAAAATATTATTTTTTTAAGAAAATTATAGCAGAGCATCAAAATTTCCCTAATAATTCCCCAAAATTTCAATAAATTTTACCTTATCTTTAATATTATTTATTGCCAGATTCACTCTTTCTCCCTTTAAATTTCCCTCAAATTCCTGGAAGAAGAAATATTCCCCTAACTTTCTCTTTGACGGTCTTGACTCTATTTTTGTTAAATTTATATCTTTTTCTGCAAATTCCTTTAATATTTCATATAAGGCACCCGGTTTGTTTTCCAGTTCAAAAATTATTGCAATTTTCAAATTCTTCTTTTGTTCGGAAATTATTTCTACTTCACTTCTTTTATTTGAAACAACTATAAACCTCGTCTGGCTTTTATAATCATTTATGTTTTTAAAGAGCAAATTTAATCCGTAAATTTTTGACGCCTCTTCTGATGCAATAGCAGCAACTGTTTTGTCTTCCTTTGCCATTTTACATGCCGATGCCGTGCTTTTGACCTGAGAAATTTTAAATTTGTTATTGTGTTTTTTGCTGAGTTCCCTTAAAAATTTCCTGCATTGTGCAATGGCATGAGGATGCGAGCAGATAACATTAACATAATTAAGATTATCCATCGCCATCAGGCACAAACGAACATCTAAAATTATATCCCTGTTTATTTGAATATCTTTGTAATATTCACGCAGGCAGTCAATTGTTAAATTTATGCTTCCCTCAATTGAATTCTCCAAAGGCACGACACCAAAATGGACTGTGTTGTTTTCAACCGCTTCAAAAATTTCATCCACTTCATTACAATAAACAAAATTTCCTTTAAAATTTTCCCCTGTCAAAAATTTCTTTGCGGCAATTTCGGAAAATGTTCCTTCCGGACCGAGAACTGCAATTTTAAATTCGCAAGAATTTAAAATTTCCGAACGAAGTGAGGTAACACTAACATCGTTAATAAATTTCATTTTGATTGAATAAAAGCATGATTTTAAATTTATTTTTATTTAATCCTGAAATTCATTGGGTGGAAAGTATTTGGTATATGTCTCCGAAAGTTCTTCACTAAACCCCCAGCCGACTTTGCCCTGAGGTTGTTCCATAATTTTTTTACATCTTTTCCAAAATTCCTTCCTTAAATTGTTCTCTGAAATATATGCTGCTGCTTCGTCATACATTGTTTCCATGTTGTAGTAAAATTTTTCATCAATATCGCCGTATTCCATCGTGCAGTCAACTCCGGATTCCACATATACAAGCATTAAATCAGCTATATTTTTCGGATTCTTTGATATTCTTTTAAAATCGGAAACAGCTTTTTTGGCTATGGAATACCTCATTTTAGGAAAGCCCCTTTCCGGATAAAATTCATTCCTTACGAGCTTTTTGTATTTTTTCAGTATTTCGGTTTCTGAAGCAGGGTTTAATTTCGCTGCATAGTGTTCTTTAACATTTGGAAATAATTTAAATAATTCCACGAGCTCATCACACAATTCCTGAGTTTTTTTAGCTGACAAATACCTCCTTAATTCCGACATTTCTACTTTAACCATTTTAAACTTTGTTTAAAATATCACCTCGCTGTTGCTCGGAGATTTTTAAATCTTCACCTCACTTCGTTCGGAGATTTTTAAATCTCTGCGATTTAAAAATTGCGATTTAAATATGAGGGTGAAACGAACTTATTTTAAATTTTTTTAAAATTTTAAATCTATGAGCGTAAGCGAGGTGATTTTAAATTTCTCACAGAAATTTTAAATCTCCGAACGAAGTGAGGTGATTTTAAAATCGCAATTTTAAAAACGAAGTTTTTAAAATACACGAACGAAGTGAGCGTAAGATTTTGAAAATATACTGAAAATCTTTGAGATTTTTAAATGAGAGCGAAGCGAACTTATTTTAAAACCTGTTTTAAAATACACGATTTCAGAACCTGCTTCTGATTTTCACCTTTAATTTCTGCCATTATTTTTACTATTTTCATGATTGTCCTGAAAATCTCCGAACACTAGTGAGGTCAATTTAATTGCACAGTAAAGCATGTCTCTGTTTGCCGCACAATACATAAAATTTATAGAGTTTGTTATTTCAAAACCTGCTTTTGACGAACTACGCGGGGATGCGGTGATTCCTACCCCTCTAATGTTTCCTTCTTCGGTTGCATTTGCTGCATTTGCTACATTTGTGTTATTTGGTATATTTGTGTTATTTGGTATATTTGTGTTATTTGTATTTTTTTTATTTGTATTTGTGCTTATATTTTGCACATCTTTTATTTCCTGGACATCCTTCCATTCAATAAGGCGGGCATTTAAAATTTTTTTGCCCTCATGAACAAGTACAACCATTTTTAAATTTTTGTATGCTGAAATTTCGCCATAAGGAAATGAAAATTTAACATTTGCAGTTTGTTTTTTCCCAGTTTTTGCGGACTTTTGCATATAAAGTTTTACATTTGTGCCGTCAAGAATAAATACAAATATATCTAAATTTTTTGCCTCATTATTTACACCCTTAACTCCGACATCAATATATAATAAATTTTTATTGTAGGATGCATTCGCCCGCATATTTACTGACGACACTATAATTTTATTTTCAACTTTATTTTTAAGATTTCTGTAATCACTTTCCGTATTGTGTGTTCCTCCGCAGTCCTCGTCTTCACCGTTGAGTAAAGTTAAGGCGTAAAAATTACAGGCATTCTGCCATTCATCCCCGCCATAAAATATTCTTCTGTCAGGACCTGCCTGTGTTGCCAGTGTATCCTGAAGATGATATTCCAGAAGTATTATGCTGTTTTTGTTTTTTTCGTTATACTCATTCGCTAATTTCTTTGCCGCTTCATCAACATGCTCACATATCGGACAACCGTCACGGGTAAAGACCTCAATTACGATAGGAATCCGGGTGTTGTTTTCATCTATATTTTCACTTTCGGTTTCTTTTTCATCTTTTGATTTTTCTATTTCAGCCCTCTGAGCTTTAACATCCTTAACAATAATTTTTATTGTTTTATAATCCATTTGGTATGTGCCGGCATCCGTTATCATCCCCTGAATCTCATAAATCCCCGCTTCATCAAATTTTTTCTTTATCTGTTTTGCGGTCTTTGATGTCAATGGCGGTTTTGCCAGTCCGCATGACTTACAACCTGTTTCGTGCTGAAACAATGTCTCTATACTCCCATTAATCTTTGTGAAAATAAGAGTCACAAAACAACCGTTTTTGTTTGGCGTAAGGGTAAAATTTATAGTTATTTCATCACCGGCATAATAAACATCCTTAATCGGAGAGATATTTATTTCAATAACTCCTGCATTATTTGTATTACTACCTGCATTTACAGCGGCAATTGCCGTGGCAATTAAAAAAACACCTGCAAGAATTCCCATTAATTTTAAAATTTTAAAATTTTTTATGTTTTGACCCATTTTGTTAATTATTTGCATAATTTTTTATAGTACAGGAAAGTTCGTTTTATTATCCTCACACGGAGACACCGTCACCTCGCTCTTGCTCGGAGATTTTCAAAACTCTGCGTTTTGAAAAAGACAGAAAGGAGAAATATACTGAAAACTACAAGTTTTCAATCTTTAAAAAATAAATTTTTTAAATACTGAAAATCTGTGAGATTTTCAATCTTTTAAAATCTATTGATTTTAAAATACTCTGTGACTTTGTGGCTTTTTAAAAAACTTGTAGTTTTTTAAAGATTGAAACCGAAGGTTTCAGTATGTGTGAGCATTTTTTATTTTTTATTTGGTTTACCCGATTTTAAAATTTTTTCCTTTATTTTAGTTGTTGAATTAAGATTTGCATTATAAAAATTTTCAATCCTGATTATTTTTGCATTTAAATTTCTCTTCTTTAATTCTTCGGTGAGTATTTTTTCATCCGCATCCTGATTTTTTCCCAGTGCGATAATATCCGGCTTTATTTTTTCTACGGGCTTAAATATATCATTTTTATCACCCAAAATTGCTTCATCAACCACCTTCAGGGAATTAATTACTTCAAGTCGCTGTTCTTCCGGAATAACAATATTTTTTTGCCTGCCTATATTTTTGTCTCTTGCTACAATTACAATTAATCTATCCCCGAGTTTTTTTGCTTCGGTAAGAAAATTTATATGTCCGGGATGTAAAATTTCAAAGACCCCTGTTGCAACTACTGTTTTCATTGACTTGATTTAAACTAAAATTTCCAAATTTTTGTGAAAAAAATAAAGACAAGTGCGATAATAACTATTACAACCAATATTATGTCAAGATATATAAATTTACTCTTAAATTTAAGTTTTGGCTTAAGCATTTTGATTGATATTTTGTGGAAATTAATTATGTTTTATTAGTGATTTCGCTTTGTTGTTTTTTATTAATTTGTTTTAAAATTAATTATTTATATGAAAATGTTAAGTGAAGTGTTAACTGGAGTGAACAGAACAGAACAGATATGGCTCAACGCCAATAAGGAATTAAGTAAACTATGTCATATCGCTAAAAACCTATACAATGAAGCAATTTACATCATCAGACAGGAGTTCATTAAAACCGGGAAGTGGATAACATATAGTCAATTGTATTATTTGTTAAAGAATAGTGAGAATTTTAAACAATTGCCAGCTGCAACAGCACAACAAATTTTGATATTGGTTGAGAAAAACTGGAAAGCATTCTTTAAGGCAATGAAAGAATACAAAAAACATCCTGAAAAGTTTAAAAACAAACCAGCGTTACCTGGATACAAACCTAAAGATGGTGAATTTATGTTGTTGTTTACAAATCAGCAGATTAAAATTAAATCAAATAAAGTTGAATTTCCTAAAAAAATAGTTCTTGAAGTTAAAACACGATTGCCTGATGAAACAGTTCTTGGAACTTCATCTATTGTTCCAAAAGGTGTTGGCTTTATGCTCAATATTGTTTATAAAAAGGCAATTAAACCGTTAATAGAAACAACTAAAAATATTTTGGGAATTGATATAGGACTTAACAATCTCGTAACTACTGCAGATAATATTGGCAAAATGCCAATTATTATCAAGGGCGGGATTGTTAAATCAATCAATCATTTCTACAACAAAAGAAAGGCGGAAATACAATCGAACTATGATTTAAGCGGAGTTAAAGGACGGACAAAACAACTGAATAAACTATTGGTAAAAAGGGATTTTAAAATAAAGGACTTTTTTCATAAAGCAAGCAGAAAAATTATTGCTGTTTGCAAGATGAATAGCATAGATACAATAGTAATCGGACACAACAATGACTGGAAGCAAAAAATTGATATCGGCAAGAAGAACAACCAAAACTTTGTATCTGTTCCTTTCAATAAACTGATAGAAATGCTCAAGTATAAAGCAGAGGAGGAAGGAATCAAAACAATAATTGTTAATGAAGCACATACATCTAAATGTAGTTTTTTAGATGATGAAACGATAAAGCATCATGATAGGTATTTAGGAAAGAGAATTTGCAGAGGATTGTTTAAAACATTATCGGGCAAAATCATAAATGCTGATGTAAATGGTGCTTACAACATAATAAAGAAAGCAATTCCAAATGCGTTCGCAAATGGAATACAGGGTGCCGGGTGTCACCCAGTTAGATTGGAGGTATATTGAAAATTTAACAAATTCGCATTCTGAAAAGAAAGCGAAATCACTCGTTTTATTCATTATTTTTTAATGTCTTATTCCTAATTAAAATGTAGAAAAATTTATTCCCTCCTTAGCGTAGCGGTTAACGCGTCCGGCTGTAGTCAGTAATATATTCATCTAACTTGCGAATGCAAGGGACGTGTAGGCAAGGCAGTTACCGGAAGATCCCCGGTTCAAATCCTGGAGGGGGGATTTTTCTTATTTTGTTATTTTTTGCTCTGGTAGTGCAGCGGTTAACATACAAGCCTGTCGAGCTTGTGTCTCGGGTCCGAATCCCGACCAGAGCGTTAAATTTTCCGGATTTTTAAATTTTACCTTCTGTGTTTTTACAATATTTTTTACTTAAATTTTATCCTGCATTCTAATTATTTACAAATTTTTAATAATACTTTAATAAAATTCTCATAATGCTACCCGTAATCGCAACCATAGGAAGTCATTCCTCACTCCAGATTTTGAAAGGTGCGAAGGATGAGGGCTTTAAAACCGCAGTCATAACCAAAAAGCCGATGGCAAAAATTTACGATAGCTTTAAGGTTGCCGATGAAATTTTAATAGTTGATGATTACAGGGATATGCTGGACGAAAAATTTAAGGATAAATTCGGCAATTTTATCTTTATTCCTCACGGCAGTTTTGTTGAATATATCGGCTATGAAAATATGGTGAAAAGCAATTTAAAATTTTTCGGAAACCGCAAATCATTGGAATGGGAAAGCGACAGAAGAAAGATGTTTAAATGGCTCAATGATTCAAAAATAAAGGTTCCGAAAATTTTTGACAGCCCCGATAAAATAGACAGACCCTGCATTATAAAATTTTACGGTGCAAAAGGAGGGAAGGGTTATTTTTTTGTTAGTGATGAAAAGGAATTTTATGAAAAACAGAAAAATATAAAAGATGCCGAGGATTATATAATTCAGGAATATGTTGTCGGCACGAGATTTTATCCGCATTACTTTTACTCAAATTTGGACAATGAACTGGAATTTTTCGGAATAGATATAAGATATGAGAGTAATGCCGACAGCATCGGAAGAATTCCTCCGAAATTTTCGGATAAAATCAATCCGACTTATGTTGTTGTTGGCAATACTCCTGTTGTAATAAGGGAATCACTGCTGCCGAGGGTCTTTGAAATGGGGGAAAATTTAGTTAATGCCTCAAAGAAATTTTTCGGCGGATTGTGGGGACCTTTTTGCATTGAGACAATTCTTACAGAGGATATGGAATTTTATGCAATTGAGGTATCAGCGAGGATTGTTGCGGGAACAAATTTATATATTGACGGTTCGCAGTACACAAAAATAAGGTATGATGAGCCGATGAGCACGGGAAGGAGGATTGCGAGAGAAATAAAGAAAGGTATTGAAACGGGAAGATTGGAGGAATTACTGCAATAATTGTGAAGTTTTTTCTTAAATTTCTGATATTTTGAATTTATTTAAATGTCCCGTAGATTTTTAAAGATTATTCCAAAAATACTTGAAGTATTTTGAAAGATTAAAAAAGTCATTTAAAAGTGCTTCAAGCATTTTAAATACGAAGTATTTAAAATCTCCGAGCATAAGCGAGGTGATTTTTAAAGATTGAAAATCTTGTAGATTTTCAGTATACTTTTTTAGTAAAAATTTTAGTAACTATTCAGAGGGTACAAAAATTTACCATTAATTTTTTTAGGTGGCTAAATAGTTACCATGAATTTTTTATTCCGAAGGCATCAGATTCATTTTGCCTACCGCTTCCGGAACATCATCGGGCCATATAAAGATTCGGTTGTAGGGCTTGACTTTGTAGTATTCCTGCGGGTAAAATATCTCTCTTGTTGTCATGTCGGCGCAGAATCTGGAAATCCAGTTGTATTTCTCCTTTGAGGATAATTTTTTCCCCGAAACAAGTTTTTTTGTAATTTCATATAATTTAACACACATTCTAAACTCATATCCCGTGAGTGTATTTGGATTCGCCCAGCATCCTCTTTTTTCTTCATAAGATTCTTTTGCCGCTTTTTGAAGCATGACAAGATCAATATGCTTGGGAATACTCGGGTAAATAAGTAATGTTGCCGCCCAACCGGACTTCACCATCAGCAGATTGAAAGTTGCCCGGTCTTCTCTTGACATTGACGCAAGATCTTTTTCGGTGTATTTTGGGGACATGTAAGCGAGCAATCTTCCGTATTGATCAAAATGCTCGTCGGCAGCGTAAATGAAAACACCTCTTTTTTGATCTGATCCATGTATATTTAGCTTTTCATCCAGGATCTCATTGAATTTATCAGTCGCTTTTATGCCTTGCTCCTCCTGCAGTGTGCCGGATTCACTGACAAGTTTAGGATACAAATAATCACCCAGTCCTTTGTTAACCGGTGCTTTTCCATCTTTTATCCAGTTAGCTAATTGACTCAGGTTTGCATCCTGTTTTGATGGTTTTTGATTTCCCGGGTAATGCACTTCAGGAGTGTCAATGCTCAGCATACGGATTGCCACCGATATGTAAGGGGTATCTCCGTCAGTTGTTCTTAAATAATTTTTGCTGCCAAGATAATCAACCTCCTGTCCTTTAGGGTCCCAAAATATACTTACTTTTTCCATTTTATTTAACCATTTAAATTTTTATAAATTTATATGGCTCTTATCTAAAATTTCGTGATGCCACCAGGAAATTTCAAAAATTTCTGCTGTTATCACGGATTCGTAAATAAGAGCCATTATTTTTAGATATGAATATTTTGTAACTATTCGGCAATCCAAAAAAAATCACCCTACTACCGTTCGGGGATTTCAAAATCCATGAAATTTTGAAATTACAGGTAAATTTTTGTACCCTCTGAATAGTTATATTTTTGTTTTAAAATTTAAAAAAATACAAAAATAAAATTTAATGTTTACTTAAATTCCCCATTGTCTATCTAATCTTACTTAAATTTTCCACTGTCAATCCACTCGTTTTTTAGCAGTATCCACCAATCAACAGCCAGTGATTTCAAAACATATTCGTAAGGAAGATAGCCATATCCATTATCACCCCATCCGGTTCCCCAGGAATTCCTTATGATTAATGCTCCTGTGGTCTCATAACCGTTGATTTGGTTTTTAATCTTCATCTTATCATCATATCCTACTGCATCAATGGCGTGGCCTCCAAGAACACTTTCCTTGGATGAAGGAAACGGAATTTTCCCGTCCTTATCTGCCTGATGTATAGAAGAATAAACTGTAAATCCGAACATCGCTGGAATGCCTTTATTTATAAATCTACATCAAGATCTACGTCAGAGGTTTTTTTCGTTTCATCTCCGATGAACGGTATCCAAGGCTGTCTATCAACCTTTAAAACACCCCAAGATTTGTATTTGAGTTTTGTAGTTCCTTTTGGAACAGCAATAATTTGAATTAGCTGCTGGTCTCCTAATAGAGGTGTTTTATGTTCATCAGGATTCAATACCCAACTACAAGAATCTGAAGATGCACCAAGTGATTGAACTACAGGAAATTTGACGCTAAAATCGAACTTTCCAATAAAACTTGCATTTGAACTGAGTTGAATCCGCATATCGCCACCCAAAGATAGATATTTTGGTAATAATGTTCTAGTCAATTCTTCAGGTATTTGAATTGATGTAGCGCCAATTGCTGACATCGAACCTTGAATTATTACTCCTACTTTTACTACATCTCTAAATTTAGTACTTGGTATTAGATCAATTATTTGGGCACCATTTATGTTCTCAACTTTAGCATGATATTGAAGTTCAATAATAGAGGCATTTCCTTCAACTCTTATTGCCCCAATTCCATGAACAATTGAATAAATATCGCTTTTTTTAAATAATACTTCAATTTCAGGAGGGATGTTAGCATTAGATAATTCCAATATTTCCTTCAAGTTTCGTACAATAGGTCGGTTGCCTATTCTTACAATCACGCCTGCTGTTTCAACATCACTTAAATTTTTTTTAATTGCAGGTATTGAATTACGGCTAAATGATTTCATTAGTAGCGAATCCTCAATCTTGACTGGATCAACAAATTCCAGTTTTTCCTCAACAAATTCCATTTTACAATATTTTAACTTTTAACTTTTTATATTAAATTTTTTGTTTTTAAATTTAAAAAAA
>JAGWDQ010000012.1 GCA_018260615.1 Candidatus Altarchaeum sp. | reverse complement strand
AACAAATCTTATGAGAAAGATTGAATTAAAGCGTAAAAATTTAAAAAGCAAAAGGGACCTGGCAATGCTTTATACTCCCGGAATTGCAGATGTCTGTCTTGAAATAAAGAAAAATGAAACTTTGGTTGATAAATACACTTCAAAGAGAAATTTAATAGCAATAGTAACAGACGGTTCAAGAATTCTGGGATTAGGAAATATAGGAAAATATGCGGGAATTCCTGTTATGGAAAGCAAGTCATTAATTTACAAGCAATTCGGAGATGTTGATGCAATTCCCATATCGTTAGCAACACAAAACAAAGCGGAAATTATAAATGTAATTAAAGCAATTTCTCCGTCATTCGGCGGGATAAATCTGGAAGATATAGAAAGTCCGAAGGCACTTGAAATTTATGAAGAACTAATCAAAACATCAGATATTCCTGTATTTCATGATGACCAGCAGGGAACTGCCATCATAACTCTTGCCGGCTTAATAAACGCCCTAAAAATTTTAAAAAAAGACAGGAATGTAAAAATTTGCATTGCCGGATGCGGCTCTGCGGGTATAGGCATAACAAAACTTTTACTTGCTTACGGATTCAAAAATATAATAGTCACTGATTCAAAAGGAGCAATTCATAATGGAAGAACTGACCTGAATAAATTTAAGGAAGAAATTGCCATGCAAACAAACAAGGGAAATTTAAGGGGAAATTTAAAAGAATGCCTGAGCGGTGCGGATGTTTTTATTGGTGTCAGCGGAGTTGGAAATTTAATCAAAAAAGAAGATATAAAGCAAATGAATAAACAGGCAATTGTTTTTGCTCTTACAAATCCAATTCCCGAAATATTTCCGGATGAAATAAAAAATTTGGATAATGTCGGAATTATAGCAACCGGCAGGAGTGATTTTCCAAATCAGATTAATAATGCGGTTGTATTTCCGGGGTTTATGAAATTTTTACTTAAAAACAGAATAAGAAAGATTACCCCGGATATGGAAATTTCTGCTGCCGAAACAATAGCGAACAGCGTAAAAAATATAAATAAAAGAAAAATTATTCCAACCGTATTCAGCGATGTTGCAAAAAATCTGGCAAATATGAAAATTTATTCTAATCAAATAAATTCTTATTTAGACCATACTTTTTAAGCAAATCGTCCGATGATTTTGTAAGCATAACTACTGTGATATTTGAGATATGCAACACGGATTTCAACGCAGAAAGAAAGTCGGAAATTTTGGATTTATCTCTAAATTTTTCAAATATTTCGTCAATTTCAATTATTATGCCGCTTATATTATTATGCTCATACGATGCAATTGTATCTCTGATTATTTCAAACAACAAGTGCGGTAAAATTTCTATCCCTTTTTGAGTATGAAATTCAGGTACCTCGCTCAAAACAATGTCAGAATTAGTTTTTGGAATATGTTTTCCGTTTAGGGAGATGTAAATTATTTTTCCTTTTTCTTCAGCCCTTTTAAATTTTTCGGGGATATTTGAAACACTTCCTTTGTATTCAGTTAATAAAAGTTTTCCCTCTGATAAAATTTCACTCATTTTAAATTATTTATGTAGTTAAATTATCAATTATTTTTATTACATTCATGCCGGACTCAAAAAGTTCCTTTTTACATATAATTCCTTTGAGCAAATACCTGTATTTAAACATATCCTCATCTTCATTTTCTATTATTATGCCGCTGATTCTTCTGTCTATACTGATATATTTAAGCATTTCATTAAATTTTCTAAACTGTTGTTTTACCTCTACCAATTTCTTATTTTTTAGTCCTTCCTTAAATTTTCTATTGTATTCTTTATTTATCCCTGTTGCAAATATACTTGTTTTGGTATCACTGATTTGTTTTAATAAAAGGATTTTGGTTATCCTGCCTTCATACATATCTTTTAGTAAAGTGTTCGTATAATTTTGACTTTGCAAATTTTGTGCAGGGTTTAAAAAATCAATACCTTTGTTAACATCCATATTTTTATTTCCAATAACAGGAATAAAAGATACACTTCTCTTTTTCTCCGATATTGATTTTATAAGTTCGTCAAAGACATTTTCATGATGTCTGTAAAATCCATCATTTACTTTTTTTTCAACCACGGGAATTGCTCCTATTTTATTCACCACTATAATTTCTATCAAGTCCTCTAACAAGGTATCTTTATCACATACAAAAAGTTCGCTATTTTTACTCATTGTTTTTTCCATAGTTGATGAAGACAAAACAGCAGCAGGACAAATTATTGTCGGAACAAAATCGTCATAAGAAGCAATGCCTATCAGTTCATTTTCATTATGGACAACACAGATATGCCCTATATGGAACTTGCACATTTTTCCATCCACTTTAATAATTTTGTCTGTTGCGTTGCATGTCTTAACATCTTTGACATTTTTATTCATAATAATATCTTCTGCTTTCGCGCAAATTTTTGCAATATCTTTTTTAGTCATTTCATTTTCAATAAAAGGCAAGTGTAAAAACGAAAGAGTTGTTTTTATTCCCCGCAATACATCGCTTCTGGATATAAAACCCACAATTTTTCCCCTGATAATTTTATATAATCCGTATCTAAAATTTTCACTTACATTTTTTGCTTTTTTATTCCAGACCTCCATAATTTTCCCCCTGCAATCCTGACTGTATGCACTCTCAATATATATATTTAGAATAGCAGCAAATTTATCGCTTATACTCTTTAGATTAGCAACCTTTTTGTGCGAGTCCGCAATTATCCACAATGTCTTTGCCATTATTGTTTTACAATTTTCTAACTTATCTTCCTGCATGTTTATCTTTGCCAAAATTTTTGCCAACTCATTATTTATGGAATTGATTTCGTCCTCAACATTTTTGCTTTCAAATTGCATTTTAGCAATATTAAGCAGGATGTTGTTTATCTTCCACTTTAGAACATGGATAAAATAGTCCTTTAAGTGTATTCCCTCTTTTAGTTTTATTATTAGACCATCACAATCATAGCATGTTTTAGGTATATCTCCTTCAAACGCAGCCATAATCGCATTTTTTTCATCATCCATTATTCTTTCAATTACTTCTGACTGCTCTTTTTGTTTTGTAATTCCCATCGCACCTATATATTTTTTCAAATCACTTATTAATTTTTCAATCTGTATTTCCATATCCTTTGATGAACTGAATTTTTCTTCCGGAATTTTTGATAGAAGTAAGGATATTTCTTTTTCTATGCGATTTTTAAATTTTTCAGTTATTTCTTTATTTATTTCTTCATTTAGTTTCAATCCTGTTAATGACAGGTATGTTTTAAGAATGTTCATAATGCCGGTGCTTATCTTTGTAACATCAGCATTTGAATTAGTTATGTTTGTAATCATTCTTATATATTCTTCTCCAATTGTTTCAAAAAATTTTGATTTGTGTTTTAATCCGGGTATCTCATTTTCTATTTCGCATCTCATATCTTCTTCGGCCTGATTTAAATTCCCCTTCATATTATTTGTTTCTTCTTCTACATTGATATTTTCTTTGCCCATAACAATCATACTTCCGATGTTATTTTTAACCATTGTTTCAACAATTTCCGGAAAAGATGTGTATTTTGAGCAGTAAATTACAGAGGGGCATAAAGGATTTGCGAAATCACGAATAGGTGTGTCATCAATGTTGGCTCCGGATGCATCCATTATTCGCCGGTAAATTGTTATGTCTCTTGCTGAAATTATGCCGAGCAGTGCGCCATTATCTGTTCCGTCGCTGGTTATTACAACATGAGATATGTTGTTATTTTTCATACTTAATCCGACATCGTTTACTTTTTCATTTGTGCCGCAACATATAACTTTGCCATTTTCCTGTCCTCTATCTTGTCTTTGCATTGGTGAAATAACATCAATCGCAAATCTCGGAATCATTATTTTGTTGAGATTCGTATCACTATTTGTATTTGTTTGCAAGGGTTGTGCTTCAGGTATTTCTGTCAATTTTTGGGTATGCAAAACAAGTTCATCAAAATCAATATTATTTCTTTTACAATCATCTAATACAAAAAGAAACGCCTCAAAAATTTCTTTCCTTCCAATTATTCCAAGTAAGGTATCATCCTCGTCAATTACCGGAATCACCCCCACATGACAAACCATCATCAATTCTATTAATTTTGATAAGTTTGTATTTTTGGAACAGGCAATTAAGGTCTTATCATTGTATTGAGAAAATTTTTCTTTGTTTTGTAAGTCCCCCAATTTTCTTTTTGAAATTTCATCTTCTCTTTTTGTTTTTATTTCAGATATGGCATTTGAAGTTTTTATATCTATTAAGTCCTTATAAGAAATAACTTTAATAAGTTTTTGTTTATCGTTGATTTCATTAATAACACATACATGTTTTATATTATTTTCAGCCATCCTTTTCTTTACATCAATAACATCTTCATATTTATAGCATATTCCAGTATCTTTTACTTTTGTGTTCATTAGGTCTTCCGCTATTATGTCATCCGCATACCTTTTAATGTCCCTGGAATGCAATATAATATCGCTGATCCCTGCCAGTACATCTCTTTTACAGATAATTCCTTTTACAGATGCAAAGTTTTCTCCCCGTTTGGTTTCAGTGCAAATCATACATTCTGAATTTGTACTTATTACGTTTTCAATCACCTGTTCAAAAGGTGTTTCAACATCCTTACTTATTACATTTATCTGCATAATGTTGTTTATGGGAATATTTGTTAAATTTTCTTCGCTGATGTTAAATTTTAAGATAAATCTTGCTATATTCCATCTGGATGAAATCCCCAATAAAACAGAATGCTCATCAGTAAGGACAATATAGGATACCTTACCATCCTCCTTTTTTTCCATAATTTCTATAACTCTGTCAAGAGAAATGTACCTATAACAAGAGCTCGGATTTGGCGTCATTATATCTTTTGCAAGGATTGCCATTTTAAAATTTATAATAGATTTAATGATAAATAATCAAGGATAAATACTTAATAATAAAACTTTTAAAATTTTAAATGAATTTTTAAATGATTTTGTTTGAAACAATAATTATATTTGCATTGTTGCTGGGAATCGGGCAAATTTTAAGGAGGACAAAATTTGAGGATGCAATTCGGCGCGTGCTCCGCATTTTTATTATTTATGTTGCACTTCCTGCGCTGGTTTTGGCGACATTCCTGAAAAATCCCGTCCATTTATCAAATTTTATCCTGACATTTATTGCTTTTGTTATTTTGGTTTTTGGAATTTTTGTTGCGTTTTTTGCATCAAAATTTTTAAATTTAGACAAACCGTCCGCAGGCAGTTTCATAATTACTTCAGCACATGCAAATACGGGATTTTTGGGCTATCCCATATCTTTTTATTTCTTTGGTTCAACCGGCTTGTTTTATGCCGTGCTTTATGACCTTGGAATGTTCATCGGCTTAATAACAATAGTTACATTTACCGCAGGAATTTACGGAAAAAACAAGCCAAACATATCTAATATTTTACTCAATTTCTTCAAATTTCCGCCTTTATATGCGTTTATATTTGGAATACTTATTGGAAATTTTTGGGGTGTTGGTGTTGAAGGCATTATGGCTGATACGGTAAATTTATTTGAACTGATTGGAAGTACGAGTTTGTTTTTTACCCTGCTTTATCTTGGGATGTATTTGGATATCGGAAAAATTTCTAAATTTATTAAAATTTCAGTCCTCTCTTCGGTTATTAAATTAGGGGCTATTCCCGCCTTTGCTTTTTTAATTATCTGCTTAATGGGACTTTTAAATATTCCCTTAACTCCTATGGAAAAAAATATAATATTGCTGCAATCCCTGATGCCGTCCGGACTTATGACGATGATATTAGCAGTTCATTATAAATTAAATTCTGATATAGCATCCGGCAATGTCCTGGTAACAACACTTATATTCTTTTTCCTTTTATTTGTGCTTTCTCTGTTGTTTGGTCATAAAATTTTCTTTTTATAATTCAAAAACCTCAACAGATATGTCTTTTCCATTGATTTTTGCAGTCATAAAACTTTTTTGGTCCGCGAGGGTCGGACTCCCGGGATTCAAAAGTAAAATGTCCCCTGCTTTTTTCATAAATCGTGTGTGAGTATGCCCATAAACCAGAACATCAACACCTTTGGATTTTGCCAGATTAAGCGGGTTTTTGACAGGGTCTTCACGATAAGAACCCGCATTATGAATAAGCCCTATTTTTAAGCCCTCAATTTTGAGTTCCTGATAAGCAGGCAGTATATTAAATTGATCCATGTTTCCGCGAACGCCAATTGTCGGGGCGATGTTCTGCAGATGGTTTAAGACATCAATTGAAACAAAATCTCCCGCGTGAAGAATTTTATCCACATTTGAAAATTCATTGAGAATTGATTTTGAAATTTTTTCCATCCCCCGGAGTATGTGTGTGTCAGATATTATGCCTATTTTTATCATTTTTTAAAGTTTAAAAAATATACGAACAAAATGAGGTTATTTTTTTATAATTTAAAATTTTGTTGTAATTTATTGTGAGATTGCCTCTAAAATTTTAACAACATCAAATATATCAGTAATGTTATTGTTATCTGCATCATTATAATCCATTTTAGCCCTGCCCGCTTCTGTTTCATTTATTGCACCTGCAATAAATTCTGTTAATTGTAAAGCATCTTCCAATGATATTTTTGTATCCAAATTTACATCGCCTTTATAACTTCCGATAAAAAATTTAAATCCCTTTCCATCTCCTGTGAGCTCAACAAGATGTGACCCAATAACATTAGTGAAATTTATTATTGTAAAATTTGTATTGCTTCCGCCTTTGACGAATAAATTATCAGTAGCATAAGGGATAGGGTTACCATCCAAAAAAACCCGTATATAAACATTTCCATCCCTCAAGCCGACATTTCTTACATTAATGTTCAGCTGAAAATTATCTGATT
Source organism: Candidatus Altarchaeum sp. (assembly GCA_018260615.1). Lineage (GTDB taxonomy): Archaea > Altiarchaeota > Altiarchaeia > Altiarchaeales > Altiarchaeaceae > Altiarchaeum. Next base: position 7,830 of record JAGWDQ010000012.1, on the reverse strand, counting down.
CCATTGTTTTCATTAACGGATGAATGATGAAACTCGGATATGTTGTTACATTTACAGTTGTTGCATTTGAGAGTAAGGAATGCACGACGACCGGAAACATATAATTTTGCTCATTGCTTAAATTTACATTCGTAAAATTTAATATCCAGATTATGGTTGTTGAATTTTCATGTTCTGGAATTAAGAAATATCCGTTTAATGGCTTTCCATATTCGCAAACCGTTACATTTATCTCCAAGGAAGATGTATCCGGCGGAGATAGGGTTATCATTCCGGTTATTGCTCCGGATAAATTTAATCGTGTAATGTTTGCTGTTATCTGTAAAGTTCCGTTTGCAATATGAGTAATATTATTTTCCGTCTTATTTGTCCATGTATAATTTGTTGTAACATTTATCATATTTTCCCATTCGGTCGTATTTGGTTTTCCAAAGTCCGCAGAAGAAATATCCCACGAAATAATACTCAGATAAGTCGGATCCATATCAAAATAAAGCAAACCGCTTACACTTACGGATTGTGTAAATCCAACCCTTCCGCCGTCAACTAATCCGATTTCTCCAAATGTCGGATCAACAGCATACCATTTATCAATAAAAACATCCGCCCACGCATGTCCGCTGATATAATTTGTTTCGTTAAAAATTTCTCCCGCGATGCCTCTTGCTGAAATGTTGAGACCTCGGCACATAACCAGGAATAAATTTGTAAAGTGATTGCAAACCCCTTGTCTGTTAGTTTTGTTGAATGTCTGTGATGCGCTTTGAAATTTTCCACCTCTGGAAATGTTATATTCTATGTTGTTGTAAATCCATTCGGTAATCTTTAAAACCTTTTCAAAATCACTTTTTGAGTCCTTTGTTAAATTTATCGTGAAATTTTTAATTTCTTCATCATTATTTGCCCAGCTGTCAAAATTTAGAAATTTTGTTATATTTGCATCGGTATTGTTTGTCTTATTTAACGATGTAATGCTCATAGAATTATTTACTTTTACATCTTCGGTTATCTCATAACTCGTATTAAACCTGCCTTTCGGAACAGAAAAGGTTATTTTTACTTTCTTTCCATCACTCTTTTGGACAATTTCACAGCACAGATATTGATTTATGTCCCTATTGCAGGAACAATTTGCCAATGTTGAATTAAATGTTGAATTTGAGAGTGTTATGTTTGTATAAAGAGCGGCAACTTTTTGTCTTTCATCTTCAATGGCATAAGGAATATAAACTGTAAAAGTATTGTATCCGGATGGAAGATTTGTGTTTTCAACCTCAATTTGTGCCTGATAACTTACATTTATCTCTGACTTTGCTATCTTTGTTACATCTAATGACAATAAATTTTTTTCATGAGGTGGAAAATATGCACTAACAAAAGATAACGGTGCAATAATAACCACAATAACAAATACAAAAAATGCCGAAAATAATAAAATGTGGGACCTCATTTTTTCAATTAGTTATTTTAAAGTAATTATTTTATTAATTAAATATAAAATTAATAATTAATTAAATATAAAATTTAAATAAATTTTAAAATTTAAACCAAAATTTAAACCAAAAATAATCAAAACCAAAATGAAAAACACAAGTATATTTTTTGTAGGAATTGTTGCAATTGCAGTTATCGGAATGCTCGGAATAATTTACGGAGAACAGGTAAAAGAAATGCAAACAGATGAGGTTCAGCTTTTAATGCTGCCTGAAAACCAGACAAAATTTGTTGATGAAACAGCGGACTACAAAGTAGGTCTAAAAATTGCTCTGACTAACTTTGTAATAGAGTGCCGGTACGATGATGGAATGCCGTTTAGAACTAACAAGTTTGAAGAGTATGAAAAAAATTTTACTTATACGACAACCTCTCATGGAGAGGCAACAACTAAAAATTTTTCGCATAATTTATATTGTTTTTATACCGATAGTGCAGGTCAAACATACTTATGGAATATAACAAAGTCTGCAAGTGTCAAATTTATTGGCTATCCCTTAAATTTTTCCGCTGAAATTTCAAACAAAACATACATTGAATGTGAAAAACCAGAGGGTATTGTAACTGGAAAATTAACAAATAACGGAAGAGAAAGTCTTTCATGCTATTATACAAAAATTTATGCAAATAAAGAGAGTTATGAATCAAAAGAAAAATTTACTATTCCGTCGCCGATACAAGCATATAAATCATCGGAATTTTATATTGATGTCCATTTAAATGATATTCCGAAACGAATAAATATAACCTGCTGGAATGCACACAATGAAGGTAAAAATATTGTTGCGGGTGTTCCTTTAAATGCCAACTTAACCACACAGAAAAAAATAGAGGAATGTGAAAGCGCGCTTAAAATTTTAAAAGCAATTGCAAGCAAGGAAAAAATTGACTACGACTTCAGTGATGTTGAAACAAAACTTTCTTATGCAAGAAAATATGAGACAAGTAAAGGATGCATAGCGGCAGAAAGATATGCGAATGACTGTGTTATTATGCTAAAAGATATAAATGAAACCATAACAAAAAAGAAAGCAGAAATGGAAAAAGAAAATGCAATAATGCAAACTACGGAAAATTTAAAGGCGAATGCGTCTGCATGTATTGACAGATTACGGTCTGAAATTTTAAATTTAAGTTCTTTGCCTTACGGAAACAAGACATCTGTATTTGCCGAGTCCGCTTATGATATGCTGAAAACCGCTGAGAAAAATTTTGCTGACGAAAAATACAAAGAGTCCATACTTTCATGTCAGACAGGTGAAGAAGATGTAACTATTGCATTAAAAACATATGAAGGAGAGATGAAAGAAAGGAAAGCGACTGAAGAGAATGAAGCAAAAATTGCTGCTGAAAAAAAGGCAAAGGAAAATTTAACGGAAACAAAACAGGAACAACCGCAACAACCGGATTATACTCAAATCGCTATTATTGGCATTATACTTTTAATTATAATTGTTTTCGGATTGTTGTATGTATTGTACAGAAAATATAAAAAAGAGAAACATGGAAAATAAAATTAAAATTTTAGGAAGTTTATCCCGGGGTTTTGATACCGGTTTTAATTATTGACGGAGTTAACGCATCAGATGAAGGACCTGTATCATATTATGACGCAAATAATATTCAAAAAATTCAGAATATACATAAAGATGAATACTATGAATAAAGAGAAAAGACAACATTAAATTTAAATAAAAGTGGATTTAAATAAACAAAATAATCAAAAAAAATTCGGCAAATACGGCGGGCAGTTTGCACCTGAAATTTTAATGAGTGCCCTTGAGGAATTAGAGAAAAAATATAATGAAATTTATCCTGCAACTGACTTTCAAAATGAACTTGCTGATTACTTAAAGAACTTTGTCGGCAGGCCTACACCCCTCACTTATACTGCAAATTTGTCCGAAAAACTCGGATGTAAAATTTATCTTAAAAGAGAGGACTTGGCACACGGCGGGGCACATAAAATAAACAACACATTAGGACAGGCATTACTGGCAAAGCGGATGGGAAAAAAGCGAATTATTGCAGAAACCGGAGCGGGACAGCATGGAGTAGCAACGGCAATTGCAGGCGCACTGTTAAATTTAAATGTGGAAATTTATATGGGCGAGGAAGATGTTGAAAGGCAAAAACTGAATGTATTCAGGATGGAACTGATGGGAGCAAAGGTTATTCCTGTCAAATCCGGTTCAAGAACATTAAAGGATGCAATTAACGAGGCATTCAGGGACTGGGTTGCAAATGTTAAAGATACCTATTATCTGATAGGCAGTGTTGTGGGCCCGTATCCTTATCCAATCATTGTCCGAAATTTTCAGAAAATAATCGGCGAAGAAACAAAAAGGCAAATTATTGAAAAAGAAAATAAATTTCCCGATGCAATAATTGCATGTGTCGGCGGAGGAAGTAACGCTATGGGAATATTTTATGATTTTGTTGATGAGAGTAATGTGGCACTTTATGGCGTTGAAGCAGGCGGAGAAGGAATTGAAAGCGGAAAGCACGGTGCCTCGCTTTATGCCGGAAGTGATGGGGTCTTTCATGGAATGATGACAAAGGTTTTGCAGGACAGATACGGACAAATACAAATTTCCCACAGCATTTCGGCAGGGCTTGATTATCCCGGTGTAGGTCCGGAACTTGCTTATTTATATAAAAAAGGACGGCTGAATGTGGGCTATGCGACAGATGATGAAGCGTTGCAGGCATTTAAAATTTTATCCGAAACAGAGGGAATTATTCCGGCACTTGAATCATCACATGCGATTGCTTTTCTGATAAAAAACAGGGAGAAATTTAAAGCTCAAACAGTTGTTGTAAATTTATCAGGAAGAGGTGATAAGGATGTAAATACTGTGGCAAAGATGATGGGAAAGGAAATTTAAAACATATTTGAACAATGAAAGTGAACAATGAAAAACAACACTAATAAAATTGATTTACTTGTGTTCGGGGATATATGTATTGATTATTTCTATGAAGTAGACAACATTCCGACATTAAACGAATCAGCAAAAGCCATAACCTTAAAAAAATTTTTTGGCGGAATGGGGGCGAATACAGCGGTTGCAGCAAGAAAACTCGGACTGGATGTTGTTTTTTTTAGCGTTGCGGGACATGATGCTTATGATTACATTTCTTATCTGCAAAATTTAGGGATTAAATTAAATTTAAAGGCAATATTCGGCGAAACAACGCATTCTTTATTCTTTAAAAACCCCAGTGGTTTTATTAGTTTTTTTTATAAAGGCGTCAGCGAGAAGGTTGAGGAATTATCAAAAGATGTCCATCCCGATGTAACTGAAAATGCAAAATGTGTGTATTTAGCAAGAACATATCTGAATTTATATCAAAAGGTTGTGAAATTATGCAAAAAGAACAAAAATTTTGTTGTCTTTAATCCGGGATATGGTGTATTTGAGTTAAGCAGGGAAGACGAGGAAAAGTTGAGGAAAATTTTAAAATTTGTTGATGTGTTTGTAGTAAATGAAGAAGAATATAAAATTTGTAAGGAAAAAAATCTGGACGAAGCAATAAATTTCGGAAACAAAAAAATTTTAATAATTACAAAAGGTGCAAATGGGGCAGATGTTATTACAAATTCCAAGACAGTTCATGTTGATGCGTATAAAACAAAAGCGGTTAATGAAAGCGGGGCAGGAGACGCATTTAATGCGGGATTTATTGCTGCGCATCTGAGAAATTTTAATCTGATTGACTGTGTACGGCTTGGAAATGCGACTGCTTCTTTTGTTGTTGAAAATTACGGGTGTCAGACATCGCTGATTGAGTGGAATGTTGTAATGGAGAGATTTAACAAATTGAAAAAGTAAAAGTAAGAATTAACCTTGTTAGCCCCCTCTTCTTAATTCTCTCACCAACTCCGTTGATGATTTTTTTGATTTTAATATGCCTTCCAGTGTCTCTAATCTGACTTTGTGTTGTGGGATTACTCTAATTTCTATTGAGCCAATCACTATTTGATTTTTCCAAGGTTGTGTTAATTTTTCCATTTTCTTTTAATTAAAGGTTGTAATAAAAAATATTAGGGTATTGTATTAATAATACAAAATATAACCTGTCTTTGAAAGTTATGGGGTTTTGACCTTTAAAATTGTAAAATTGACATGGCAACAAAAAGACAATTTTAAAGGTGTTTTTAGACATTTTTTAAATATCTTTCAAACTCATGTATAAGTATAATTGTAACTAAATTTTCTTTCATTTCATGTATGAAACTTACGATTTAAATAAATAACCTCACTCTGTTCGGATATTTAAAGTTTATAAAACTTTAAATAACTTTAAATTTTGTGAATTCTTATTAATCATAACCTTCTCAAAATCTTGCCTAAAATATTCAACACATATACATTCAGTGATTTCCTGCTTCTTGGCCAGTTCAGTTCCTTATTTTTATAAATTAATGGTTTCATTGACTCATTAATTTCCGCTCTCATTAAATTAATTTCCTGTTCATTTTCCTTAAGATTCATCGTTGAAATTTGAGCAACCTTTTTCATCACATTCCTTGAAATTTCAACCTGCTTTTCCATGTTCTCAACATACTCATCATTAACCATATTGTGCTTTCTTTTGATGTGTGCTAATTTAACTGCCGTGTCATAAGTAAGAGCAATAATATCATCAGGAGAAAGATTTTCTGTCCGGTAGTTAAAAAAGTCCTTCCAGGATAGTTTATCAAAGGCATTGTAATGTTCCTCAAGTGTCCTATGCAAAACAACATAACCGTATTTGGCCGGCTCTTCAAATGCGATGGATCCCGGGTCAAGAGTCGGAGCATAAGGAGATATAAACGGATAAACCTTATGTTCCCCAAAATTTTTAAATTTCCCAATAATTGAATCAATATAATCAACTGTTCCGTAAATGCTTTCCTTACTCTGCCTTCCAAGTCCGAGCATAAAAAAGAGGTCAAATTTATCGCAATCATTGTTCAGGGCAATTTCTATGCTCTTTTCAACATCTGCATTTGTATAATTTTTTCCCGTGCAAAATCGCACATTATCAGAGGCATCTTCGGGAGACATTTCAAGGTTGTAATGTGCAAATGTGCATTTCAAAGATTCCGCAAATTCCTCTGTTAACGGAGAAAATAACTCAAATACAACCGGCAAATCAAATTTTTCCTTTTTTATTTTTTCAAATATTTCAGTATAATACTTTTTGCCGCCCATCCGTATATCATTCAGAAAGAATACCGGATTCTTAATATATTCTTCATTCAGGCACAACTGCTCAATCACTTTATCCGGCTCCATAAATGCCGGCTTTTTCCGGTTGTAAATTCGTTTGTAGCATTCATTTGAGCCGCCGCAATTGACACAATTATACAGGCATCCCTTTGATGTAAGTATGGGCATCGTCGGTTCATCAAGCCATGACCTGTAAGGCAGATTAGCGTCAATGTCCATATCCCGGATAATTAATTTTAGCATAAATTTCGGGTCAATTACAAAACTGATTGTTTCGGGAACATTCGTTATTGGATTTGATTTGTTCATATTGTTTTTTCGCCATGATAAATTTGGAATGTCTTCTTTATCGGTTTTATTTAAATTTTCAATTAATTTCAGCAAGGGATATTCGCAGGAATCGCCTTTAAGCACATAATCAATGAATGGAAATTTAGTCAAAATTTCATCAGAATAATAGGTGGAAGTAAAGCCGCCAAATATAACAGGCGTATTCGGGTGAAATTTTTTGCATATTTTTGCGATTTCAATTGCACCGTGAAGGTGGGCTATCCAGTGAAGGTCTATGCAAAATGCCTCTGCATCTAACTTTTTTATAAATTTTTCAACATCAAATTTTTCGCTGTTTAACATCTTTAATGCAATATTCACGATGCGTGCTTTGTGTCCATGCCGCTCAAGATAATGTGCCATTGATACAAATCCCATCGGATACATTTCAAACACAGGTGTTGACGGGACTGCTTCGCTCATCGCACCTATAAATACAGGACGCTTTCGGAAGTCATAAATGCCCGGCGGATGTAAAAATATTGTGGTCATAATGAAAAATTAATCATAAAAATTAAGATGAAAAGATAATTAATAGATGTGTGGAAAATTTAAACATAAATTCGGAAATAAAAATATTGGATATGTTTATAAAGAAACATAGCAAACCACAAAAGAAGGGGGAAGAATATCTGTCCGAAGGTAACAAAAATTAAATAAAAAATGCTCACCGCACTTCGTTCGGAGATTTCAAAATCTGCAAGATTTTGAAATCACACAAAGTCACAGAGTATTTAAAAATCAGCAGATTTTTAAAGATTGAAAATTCTCAAAGAATTTTCAGTAT
>JAGWDQ010000011.1 GCA_018260615.1 Candidatus Altarchaeum sp. | reverse complement strand
ACCTTTATGTCGGGATTATTCCGTGAATCGTGCAAATTTAATTTCTAAATTCTAATCCTCTCATAAATATTAAAAATGAGAGGAATTAACAAATCTGTAGTTTACAGGTATCTTAAAAAATGTCAGGAAGATGCAGGGGGTTACAGTGGAACCAATATAGTCAAATTAGCCCAACAATTAAATGTTAATAGGACGACGTTAAGCAGAAGTATAGAAAAATGGTCTGAAGATGATATGCAATTTTCAGACATTAAATATCTTGGTAAGCGTTATATCCAGATAACTCTGGACGAGATACTTGAAATAGAACACATTTTTAAGGACAATCCACTGATGATTAAAAAATATCTGCTTGAGAGCATCAATGCAAACAGGACCAATAATGACAGGTTACCTTTGCTTAAGACGCCATTCTATGATTTTGTAGATAAATACCTTAACTCTATTTTAAAGGGAGATAACATTCAATATATCTGGCTTAAAACACATGGTGTAACTCCTTCAAAAAAGTACTCTATTGAAGAAGCGAAAAATTCGTTGAATACTATATTTAATTTTGATGGTTTAAAAGGACATAGTGGTGTTGACCTTGAAAATATTGCTACTCGACTTCAACAATCTAAGGAATGGTTTAATGAGTATTATGGGTGTGTTGATCCGTTTAATTTCTATGAAAAAATAAAAGGTAGAGTTAAACACCTTCAAAGACATTTGACGTCAATCAAAGCAGACGAATCCCAATTAATTCAGGTCAGATTAATCTTTGAAATTCAAGTGGCGTTCATCGTGAATTGTCAGGACTTTCTCATCGAGCAGATTATACACCGCAGAGGACGAATACATCAGTCAATAGATAATATCAGACAAAAAACTGAAAATCAATTGCGAGGGAATCGAATTGAAGAGATTCTAAAAAAGATTTCTGATCTCATAAACTGGTCCAAAGAGGTAGATAAAACAGTGCTTAAAGAAATTGTTAATAAAGGACATCCAGAATCAACACTTGCAAGAATAAAACTTCTCAAAAGTCACGCAGAATCATATAAAGTATTGCTTGCCACTTTGAAGAAAATCACAAACGATTTATCAGAACAAGATGTTACACTGCATACAGATGCCGCGGCTCTGTTAATAGATCTTGCTCGGAACAAAAAACTATGGAAGCATATTGATGAGCGAGAACAAAATACACTCATAAAAGATCCACTAATCGTCCAAATGATATCAAAAGGCGATCAAGATCTTTTGCATATATTAGTAACTGACCGCATCATAGAGTATATCAAAAACGGTAAAATAACATTCATTCGTTCTTACAAGTTTCAGGACGTCTGTCCGCTCATTAAATCAATCTCTTTAAAGGATTCTGAACGGAATGTTGATCAAAAGACGCTCACGCAACTGCAAATAGGTAATTTTCCGATAGATACAGAACCACTCACAAAAATCACCCTAAATAAAACTGAAATTAATGAAGAAGATGATCTTGAAGAAGGTGTGTTCTCAGATAAGATTCTATTTCAAGATGTTGCAACATACGTTTCTCGTCTTGTAAGAGAGCATAATCCGGAACGCTTTGATGAACAGGTAAAAATTTTTAAGGAAGAAACAGATAATATGTTTTCCATGGAATATGAGGAGGATGAATTTTATCAACACCTCTATGATGCAATCGGATCACTTGGTAGAAATCTCAGGTACACAGATTCTAACGAATTTCAAAATAATAGATACTTCATTCAAAGATACGTCAATGATAGATCTTTAGATTTGGAGTTATCATTTATGTGGAAAACATTAAGGGACATACTTGGTTATTCGGAGAGTGCGATTATTATCGACACCATAGGCCTTGATGGCAGACGAAAAAGTATCTTTGCCGATTACCATGGGCGTTATCATACTATTGGGTTTGCTGATTTACGAGCAATTTCACTATTGATGTTTCCAGTATTCTCAACCAATTGCAAATCAACTGATAGCGAGGCTATGAATATCATGGAAATCTTGAATCACGCTAATTTAGTGTTAGGTGGAAATTTAAAGATT
>JAGWDQ010000010.1 GCA_018260615.1 Candidatus Altarchaeum sp. | reverse complement strand
AGTCTCCGTTCGCTGCAAAGCCAATGAAATAAATGAATATAAAAATGGCAACTATTACAATACGGACTGATTTTTTTGTTTGTTAATTACGAACAATATCTTAAATTATTTGTATAATTCCTTTCTTCTCGCTTCAAGTTGATTATTTTCCATTCCCAAATATTCTGCAAATGTCTTAACTCTATTGCTTTTATATGCCTCTGGAAAGTATGTTTTATATTTTAAATCCCTTAAAAGATGATGGTCTAAAATAATTGTTGCAGTTGTTTTTTCTAAAATTTCATTGAGATTTTTTCCTGAAATTTCTAAATTTTCTCTTTTTATTCTGTATCCCGTAAGATATGAGGCAACGCCGTCCATAACGATTAAATTTGGCTGTTCGGAAATAATGTAGTCCCTGCTTCCGGTATCAACCGCCCCTCCCGTATCAGATGTGTGTAAAATTTTAAAATTTCCATCTTTACTTTTTTCTTCTATCGTAGTCATTAATACAAATCCCAGTTTCGTTCCCGATTCGCCGTGCGGAAACGGTTTTGAAAATTTTAATCTTGTGTTTCCGAATTCATAATTTTGGTCGTCGCAGTATATCAATTCGCCTTTGTCAAATTTATTTTCAAAAATTTTCTTAAATTCGGTTCCTCTTACATGCTGGCTTTTATTTATGTTACTTTTTATATCCTTTGCAAATACCTTCTTTCCTTCGTAAAAATTTTCATCAGAGTCATAGTGGTCGTAATGATAATGCGAAATTGTTAGAATGTCGCAATTACTGGCAATTTCTCTTATTTTTTCCTTAAAGTGTGACAATTGATTCCATTCTTCCTCGCTCGGTTCTAATCCGTAACGGATTCCCAGGGCAGCACCGGGGTCAATAAAAATTTTAACATCAGGGGTTTCAACAAAGACGGCAAGTGACCTCACTCCGAGTGACTCGGAGCATACTGGAATTACTTTCATTTCTTAAATTAACATATTTAAATAATATTAATTGTTATTTGAACATATTTATTTTATACTCTTAAAATATTAACACCTGTCTTTGAAAGTTATGGGGTTTTGACCTTTAAAATTGTAAAATTGACATGGCAACAAAAAGACAATTTTAAAGGTGTTTTTAGACATTTTTTAAATATCTTTCAAACTCAGGTAACAATATGAAAAATAAAACTAAAAATAAATTAGAAAGGAAGTGACAAAATTTGCCGTTGCACCATATAGATGCATGTATCGTGATGGAAGTTTGATGGTTGGTGATAACTGTGAAGATTGAGAAAATTATCTAAACAAAGTTGGTTACAAATACAGAGGTATTATTTCTATCTCCGCGTTTGGTGAAATTTTTAAGAGTTTAATTAGTGCTCATCCACAAAGTAAAAAATTTTGGAAAAATTTTTCAATTTTGTATTTGAATTTTTGTATTTTTAACAAAAAATATGAGTTTATGGATGGACACTAATTAAAAAGATTGAGAAAGAGATTGATAGACAGGAACTGTTTATATTCGTAAGCCGATTGATAGAAAAAAGAAAAATTGATTTCTCATCACCGCAGTTTAAAGCATATTCCCTGGTTGAGAAAATAAAAACAATTGAAAGCAGAACAGAACCAATGGATTCATTAAATCTTGCGACTGCAATAGCAGATGATGCAAGTGTATTTGTAACAATGGATGCCACATTATTGGGAAATAAAAAACTTGAATCTGAATTTGGAATAAAAATCAAACATCCCTCCGAACTATAAGTTATTTTTTCATTCTTGTTCTTGCATATTCTTCTTTTCTTGCATATTCTTCTCTTCTAAGCCGTTTTATAAGTTCCACGCCACTTTCCTTTTTCCAGTTTGGGTTTTCTCTGATGCTTTTATGAATACTTTCCAGCAAATCGTCCAATTCGGGATCTCCAAAACCTGTTTTTTATGCTCCATTTTTATAAATATAATAAAATAAATTTAGTATCAATTAATATTCTGTTTTATTAAAAGAGTTGTTGCGAAATAGTTTATATGGGCTATTTTATACCATACTAAAAATACTCGGAGTATTTTTAATATTCTAAAAACCT
>JAGWDQ010000009.1 GCA_018260615.1 Candidatus Altarchaeum sp. | reverse complement strand
AATCCGTTTATTGTCAATCCAACTCTTAAATTTTCAAATTTTTTAAAAAGAGCAACATCCCTCAATACCAAATCCGATTTTGTCAGAATGGATAAATTAGTGCGTTTATCAAGATTTTGCAGGACATCCCGGGTTAATTTCAGTTCTTTTTCAACCGGCTGATATGCGTCAGAAACAGAACACATAGCCACAGAATCGCTTATAAATTTTTTTGCCAGTTCGGGAGCATTCATTTTCGCCTCAACCCATGTCCCCCATTTGCCGTATGGCTTCCATCTGCACATAAATTTAGCATAACAGTAAGTGCAATTGTGTTCGCATCCGACATAGTGATTTAATACATAATCAACGCCGGGGATTTTTGTTTTTGTGTATATGTTCTTTGCGATGGTTTTTATTAATTTGACCATAGTATTTTATTGACGGAATTAAATTTTAAAAGAAGTTGCCGTATTAAATTTCAAAATTTTAAATTTCCAGAATTTCCGCCCTCTTTATTGCATCCTCAACTAATTTATCAACATCCAAATTTTCCTCGATCTCCTTTACGGTCTCAACATTTGCCCTCGTTGCCGGATGCTTTGGCATAAATCTCGTGCAAGTATCACAATGCGGCAGTATCGAAATTTCATAAGTTCCGATTTCCTTTGCTTTATTGATGATTTCTTCTTTATCAAAACCAATCAGTGGCCTCAATATAGGAATGCCGCATACCCCGCTAATCGTCTTTATATTTTCAAGCGTCTGCGATGCAACCTGTCCGATGGCATCGCCTGTAATGAGCGCCTGTGCTTTCTCCATTTCCGAAATTTTTTCAGCAAGACGAAGCATAAATCTTCTGTAAAGCACAACCCTGAATTTCTCAAAATTTCCCGCTGTATTCACAAAAATTTCACTCTGTAAATCAGCAAAGGGAACGAGATAAATTTTTGACCTAAACTGAAATTTATTCAAAATTTTAACGATGTTCTTGATTTTTTCTATGGATTCAATACCTGTATATGGAAACGAATGAAAATGGACAAAAACAACATTACATCCCCGCTTCATAGCATAAAACGATGAAACCGGAGAGTCAATTCCGCCGGAAATCAAAGATACAACCTTTCCTGAAACACCGACGGGCAGCCCCCCGATACAACCTTCCTTTTCCACATATAAGAATGCATCCCTGTCAGTAATTTCAATAACAACTTCAACATCAAAATTTTTCAGAGATACCTTTTTATCTGAATTTTTGACGATGTGTTCCCCTACTACCTCATTGAGCTGTTGTGATGTCAGCGGAAATTTTTTGTCCGAACGAACAGCAGAAAGACGGAATGTGTTAAAATTTTTGGTTTTCAATAAAGACATCGCCGCATCTTTTATGGACTCAATTTCGCAGGGACTTTTCACCGCATAAGAAAAATGTGCAATCCCTATAACATTCTTTAAAATTCCGGAAATTTTTTCATAGTCCTTTTCTTCTTCGTCTAATTGGACAACAAACCTGCCTGAAATTTTTTTCAAAAGAAATTTAATGCCTTCTCTTTTCAGTGCCTTTTCAATATTATGCCTTAAAGCATCCTCAAAAAATCCCCTGTTATTGCCTTTAAGTGCTATTTCTGCGTAATGAATAATTATATATTTGTCAGAGTCCATTATAAATTATAAATCAAATATTTTTAATGATGTTTTGCGTTTTGAACAATCGGACCACAACAATCCGTGCCAATGTCACAAGTCCAAATCATCCAAACCCTTTCTTTCAAACTTTTTTATTCTATCAAAGTCATCATCTTCTGATATTATTGTATAAACACCATGAATAAGAGCACATGCAGCATGAATGGCATCCCTTGGATCAAGTTTATATTCGCTGATTAAATTATACGCCTGCCAGATTACACTATTGTCAACAGTTAGAAATTTTGACTTCGCATTAAAAGAAGTGCTTTTCCCGCTTCAAGAGCCATATCAAAATTGCGTTCTTTTTTTACAATCCAGAAAACCTCATCAAATGTCAGTGAATAGGTAGCTCCGGTTACTTCTCCGTTTTCAATTTTATTGATAAGTTTTCTTGCATTATCACCTTTAACATCCGGATAAAGGGCGGCATAGATAAACACATTTGAATCTATATAAATCATTTTTTAACTTTCCTCCACCTGTGTTCAATCTCTTCTTCATATTGTTTATCTTGTTCAAACGTTTTTAACTTCCCGCTCCTTGCAATTCTGTCAAATATTTCAACAACATTTGTGGCCTGTTTTTCTATTAAAATGCCTTCTTTTTTAAGTTCAAAAACCACATCAGAACCGGGATATATGCCCAAAAATTTCCTAAATGCTTTTGGGATTACTACCTGCCCTTTTGGACCTATTTTCATTTGTTGTTCGATCATTTTTCCTGCTTTAAGTTATATATTGATATTACAAGCATTTATATTTTACTGATGTCTTGCGTTTTACTATTTCAGTAAATTTACCTTAATAAAACAGAAAAAATTAAATTTTATACACTCACTTCGTTCGTGTATTTTAAAATTTTGATACAAATTCATACCCTGTTGGTAAATTTTATTAACTCATCTAATTTCTTGAGCGCATTTCCACTCACGAGTGATTCCTTTGCAATCTCAATCGCATCGTCAAAATTTTCCGCCTTTTTTCCGACAATAATACCTGCCGCAGCATTAAGAAGAACGATATTCCGCTTATGCAAAATTTCCTTACTTTGAGCATTGCTCAAAATCCGCCTTATTATGTCAGCATTGAATGTTGCATCCCCTCCCTTTATATCCCCAACTGTTGCTTTTTCAAAATACCTGTCCGGCTCAATGTAATAGTTCTTTATCTCTCCGTCCCGTAGTTCGGAAATTTTTGTCCTGAAAATCTGGGAAATTTCATCCATTCCGTTGCTGCTAGCCACTATGGCACGTTCCAAACCCAAAATTTTTAACACCTCGCAAAATTTTTCAGTTAAATTTTCATCAAAGACACCCAAAACCTGTCCCTTTGCATTTGCAGGATTTGTTAATGGGCCCAACATATTAAAAACAGTTCTTACTCCGATTTCCTTCCTTACAGGCATTACATTTTTCATTGACTTATGAAAGAGCGGAGCAAACATAAACCCGATTCCTGTTTTGTTGATGCAGTCCTCAGTCCTTTTCGGTTCCATGTCAATCTTAACTCCCAGTGCTTCCAGAACATCAGCAGAGCCGGATTTTGATGTGATTGCTCTGTTTCCGTGCTTAGCCACTTTAATTCCCGCTCCTGCAACAACAAACATGGCACAGGTAGAAATATTGAATGTATTAAATTTATCGCCCCCCGTTCCGCAGGTGTCAATTGCAAATCCATTCACATTTATCTTTTCTGCAAAATTTCTCATAATTTTTGCCAGTGCAGCAATTTCTCCTGCGGTTTCGCCTTTCATTCGCATACCTATCAAAAAGGCAGCGAGCTGTGCCTGTGTTGCATCTCCTTTCATAATTAAATTCATTGCAAAAGCCGATTCCTCATCACTTAAATTTTGTCTGTCAACAAGTTTTTGGATGATTGATTTCATTTTAAATAGTAAAAATTTATCAAAATTTTATTTTAAAATCAGAATAAATTAAAGATAGGTCTTACCTTGACTTTGTCAGATTAAAATTTTGGTAGTGATAAACATGTAAGGTTGGATGTTAACATTTACATTTAAATTACAGACATTTTTGAAAACATGTAATTTTCAAAAATCTCCGAGTGTAAGCGAGGTGATTTATCCGGGAATTTATTTGTAAGAACCTTACTTCTTAATCACTACCAAAATTTTAAATGCTTTATACTGAAAACTTTGAGTTTTCAATCTAAAAAAATCTGTGTGATTTTTTTATTGCTTAAAAATAAAAATTTTAAATTCGTATTTCGGCAATTTTCGGCTTTAAAAATTTTAAATTTTTAGATGATGTTTTGAAATATGACAAAGTCAAGTTACAATTCCATAGATATACAATAAAATTCTCGTATTTTCAAACTTCTCCCGGAATTTCCATGTTTCTCATAACTAACCTTTTAGTAAAAAAGGTTGTCCAAAAACTAATTCTCCCTTTATTTTTGATAAGTTTTTGAGGTTGTTCATCAAATCATTACTCATGTATCAACGCCTTTGCATCCATTATTGCCTTCTTGGTCATTTTTGATGCCTCAATTGCAAAATCAACACTTTTTGCTCCGGTAATAACTATCCTTCCCGACCTGAAAACAAGCATCACTGTCTTTGGCTCGGCAATTTTATAAATAAGTCCGGGAAACTGCTCGGGTTCATACTCTGTGTTCTCGTCATAGTCCGCAAGCATATCCAAATTTATCTTCGGATAAAACATTGTTGAAGCAACTATATTCTGCAGTTCTATTCTCGGCTCAGAGTTTAAATTTATATCAAACTCCTTTAATTTTTCAACTAAACGATTCTTTGCTTTCTGAACAAATTCTTCTCTTCCCGCACCTGTACATATAACACTTCCTGAATCAAACAATAACATTGCCAGCTGTAAATCCTTCAGACGAAACACAATGCCGGGAAATCTTGATTTATTATAAAGAAATGTCAGCGCATCCTTTGCTATAATTTTTTCTATATTTCCTTCTTCTATCACTTTCCTTATTGTTTTCCTGAAAAGACCCGTACTTTCGTCTATTTTTTCTTTATCTGTCGTTCCTTCTTTTATTTCTTTTATTAGTTCCTTCATTCTTTCCCTAAACATGATTATATACTTATTTTCCTCCTCCTCTTTTTTTACAATCTCCTCCCAATTTATGATCTTTTCTACATCTTTCTCCCGTATTCCTTTCATAAAAATCTCCATATAGTCCTTTTCTATGATATTTTCTATATCTAACCGGTTATTATTATTAATGTATTCCGACTTTACTCCGTCTAAATTAATTGTTATTGAAGCCACAATATTTTCCAGGATAATCAGGTTATCATATATTAAAAGTTCGCCTGCTTTTTTCCGGATAATTAAAATTTCCTTTACCTTATCATCGTTTTCTACAAATACTCTGCCCTCACAATATATTTCTATACTTTCGGAGGTATTATCTCCCAGGTCATTTATCTTATAAATATCAGTCATTCCGTCTGTTCTGTTCCATATAACTCTCCATTCGCTGTCTTTTATTTTTTTAACCTCCGCCCTTGCAGGAAGAAATACCTTGTTTTGATAAAACCCGTCTCTTAATTCCTCGCTTATTATCCCTTCTTTTATATAATTCCGGTAAGGTGCCTTTAAATTAAACAGATGTCCGACCTCATCAAGCTGAAATTTTATGCTGTGCCCATCATGCGATGCAATAATGGTTTTATTATCTTTACTTTTTTCAATTTTTGCCTTTTCGCTCCAGTCCACAAAGAAATTTGTCTTTAAATAATTTCTAAGACCTTTCTCGTCCTTCCCGGGAATATTATTCCACTCGAAAACAAGTATAGATATGTCAATTTTATCCTTTTTCTTCTTTTTTTTAATGACAATCTCGTTTTCGTTCTCTTTTGACCTCCTGCTCATTTTATAATAATAAATAAATTTAATCAATAAAATTTTTGACTTTAATCATAAAATTTAACCCGGTAAAACAGCATTTATAATTCCGTCCTGTCCCGGCCTTGAAGTAACCTTAACTTCTATTTCTTTATTATCCCTCCTGACTTTCAGGATTGCTCCTTTTGTTATTATATTTGCCCTTGCGAAGTTCCTGTTTGCAGGATTATTAACAACAGATAAAATTTCACACTTCTCATACTTGTTGTCAATCAGGACATTTGCATATTTTTCAGACAATAAACGATTTTTTATATTTCCTCCCCTTACTCTTATTTTCTTTATTTTGTGCTCTCCGATTGATGTATTTGCCGGCTCCCGTGCAATTTCATATTTCCTCTTTCCTCTCTTTTTAAGTTTTTCTGGTGGTGTTTGGTACATTTTAACAAGATGTTTTATAAACAGGGATAAATTAGAATTTTATAACTAAATTTAAAGAATGAAATTTAAAAATTAAAAAATAAAAAAATTTAATGACTACTTAACGCCTTTTTTATGTATATCTGCTTATATTTGCATAGATATTTATGTATTTTTGGAGCGCTGCTCGCCATTACTCCATACAACCTTTGCTTCCGGAAGTCCCTTCGCACCCGCTCCTTTAATTCCTTCTGCATTTACAATTTTATATTCTGCTATTCTTTTTTCTCCTTTCTTTAAATTACCAAGATTCATTATCAGAGTATCGCCCATTGCGGTCTTCTCAAGTCCCTGCGTAATTGTTTCTACCTGCAAGCCCAGAGGAATAATATCTTCAAGCATACACGCATCAAGTGTCTTATGTGTTTTGTTTGTTACAGTAATTACAACCTTTCCGTTTCCTCTTTCCTTTGTTATTTCAACCTTTCCTTTCATCATGAACAGGAGCAGATAAATTAGTAGCAATAATGGCAGCAACAATAAAAACCATATCCATAAATCGGGCAACCTGTGTTCTTCTATTTCCACATGTGATTTAAAACGTTCAACTGTGTAATCCGCATATTCCTGCTGTTCTACAGTTATGTATCCTGACTGGTTAATTGTCAGAGTGAATCTTCCATGTTCGTCTGTAACAACCTTTTGCGTTGTATTATCCGGCAATCTGACGACAAGTTCTCTGTTTGCGGCTAAATTTCCTTTTTTGTCCCTGACCTCAAATTCATAAATTCCTTCCTTTTCTTTGTCTCCTTTTAATGATGTGATAGTTAAAATTTCTCTTTCCTCTGCTTTTGGTTTTACCTGCTCAACTATTGTTGTTGTTCTTGCCTCGGCACCTTCTTTTGTTGCCCTTATATCATAAACTCCAACCACTGCTTTTGAAATAACTGTTGTTCCGTCACTTCCGGTTACTGCTGTTTGTTCGGCATATTCTACATTTGCACGTTCAACAGGAATTTCCGCTTTACTAACTAAAGATGTATTAACTTCTGCCCATCTTGTTCCGTTGGTTGTATTTATTTGCTTATAAGTTATGTTGTAAGTATATGTTTCATTTATAACTTTGACTGTAAATGATTTGTTTTCTTCCATTGCGGTTATATTAACTACTTTTAAAGTGTAATTTGTTATAGTTGCTGATCTAAAGACACCTTTTTCGGTTGTTACTGGTTCTGTTGCTGTTAAGGGTAATTGAGATGTTGTAAGTCCGCCACCTCCGCCACCTCCGGTGCTTGGTGCTGGTGTTGCTGGTGTTGGTTGTTGTGAACAAGTTGGACATGGAACTCCTCCCGGCCCTGGACCTTCTCCCGCACCTGCTCCTTCTCGCACCAAATTAAACAATGAAAATTCAAAGTATTTCTTTTTGCTTGGATCCGGAGAGAAGGAATAAACATTACAGCACATATCCCAAACGGCAAACTGGAAGGTTATGTTACAGGAGGTAATGTTATATTTATCGTTTATTTTATCCGGAAGAGCAAAAGGTGATAATAAATTGTCAAATCTCTTGTTCACATCCTTATCCATAAGCAATGATGACGACCTTATCTCCTTGCATTGATTGTTTATATCCCATCCGGATACGGTAACATTCATGTTTGTATCGTTATTGTAATATGTACAATTAGCAAATGCAAAAATCCTAACAAATGCTATATTTGAATCATTCGCATTTAAAGCGATGTATGCCATATCACCAAGCTTCAATGTTGTGTTTCCGGTTGCATAATTTCTTATAATTACTGATGCATTATCTACTGTTGGCGAAATATTATCACCCATTGTCATAGTTCCTAAAAATTCTTCACTTGTTGTTTCATTTTCAACCTTTACCTGAATTGAATATATATTTGAATGTTTGTCTTTTGTTATTTCATCTCCTTTAAATTTGGATAACTGGCTGAGCTTTATACTGCACTTCTGAGCAGTTGCACTTACATTACTGCATGTCACATTCTCATTTGTAGTTATATTTTCAAGCGTTATTTCTTCTCCTGAATAGTCCTTTACTGTTATCTTTGAGATATTTGTTATAGAAGTTGTTACATTTATATAAGGTGATGGCAGGTTGTATCTGAAGTAATCCCTTACAGTTGTGCTGTACATAAAGTTATTGTTATTATTGTTGATTGAGCATGCTCCGTAGGTCTGATCCAACTCTTCTTTATTGCCGTAATATGACTCATTATTATCAACTTTACTTTCCCCATAAGTTGTTACTTTTCTGTCTAATTCAACACCATCAAGTAAGTCCCCTCCGACACTTGAATCCTCCCAAGACGAAGTATATCTTTCTGCAATAGATATTATATCCTTTGCTGTAATTATTTCTGTAAATGTTAATGGTTCATTTTGATAAGTGCTTTCTATTAATTTTTGTGTTGTCGTTGTATTTGTTTCATTTTGAAGTATCTGATAAATTACATAGAAATAATTGTTCTTATAGACAAGCTGCGGCGGAACATCAATTGTGTTAACATTGCTTATATTTGCAGATATTGTTTTTACATCTGAACAATTGGTTAAATTTGAAACGCATTGTGTAACTTTAACTTCTCCCGCCTGGGTAAGATATGTTACAAAAATATTATCATTTACGCTTGTTACTGATGGCCTATAAGCAGATATATTACTTGTGATGCTCGATTTTGGTGTTCCGTTCTCGTCATATTTTGCTACTACTACCTTATTATTTCCTGTTTCGTAAGCAACATATACTCCGTCTTTATAATAAATTGCAGGATGACTTCCGCTTCCAACGCTGAAACTTGCACCTGTTCCTGATGTTGAATTAAATTTCATAAATTTAACATTGTTACCTTGTGTGTAGGTTAAATAATAAACTTCACCTATTTTATTAGTTACAGTTAATGGATAGTTAAGTGATACAGCATCTTTCAAATCCACGCCATAAGATGTTGAAATCACACCCCTTATTTTCGGCTTTTGTTTTATGACTTCATCATACAACTGCTCTTCAGTGTAATTTGCATGGAAAGGAACATTTATTTCAACAAAATTTATACCCTTTGTAATATTGCTCGCTTCTTTTATTCCGAACGATGAATTTATTTTCCACAAGGCCAATTTTGTATTTACAACTCCATCTTTGGCGTCAAATTCAAGTTTTTCACCATTTATATCAATTTCAGGTCTTGGATCCCATGGCACTCCTATTTGCCTGCTGCTTGAAATTTCAAAGACGACATAATCAAGTTCATTATAAATTTGCGGTTTGATGAATGGCGTTGGGTTGACATCAGAGGTATTAATGAATTTTGTTATGTTGGTTGTTTCATTTAAGATTAACGACATATTGTATTTGTTCATATATACATTCATTGTTCCGGATTTGTTTGATAAATATACAATATAAGTCACATTATCTTTTATTGTTATTGACGGAGAAGATGCATTTTCATTTTGTATTGTTGCATTTAGTCCTGTTTCTTTCATTGACTCATTGTATTGCTCAATTATTATTGTTCCGTTATTTACATAAGCTAAATAGTACTTTCCATCATAGTAATTTATGGCCGGCTCACTTCCGGATTCATTCAGAACAGTAGTTACATTACCGTTGGAAATATTTTTAATATGAATGATGTCTCCGCTTTGTGTTTTTACTACGGTTGCCATAAATGTTTCGTTTTTGCTGTTGTTTACCATGTCTGTTCTCAGTTGCCAGTTTATTGTGTATTCAAGCTGAATTGAAAATGGCTTTGAAACTGATGAAATTGACTGATTCAAATAAGCCAAATATTGACTATCCTCAGTAGATAAAGTAGTGCTCGTGAAACTGCTTGTATATTTCCTTATAAATAAGTCGCTATCGGTTATAAAGGTAATATATTTGTTATTTCCGTATGCAACGATATTAGGTAATGTTGCTGCCGGAATTCCCTGTCCTCCTTTTTTATCTATAACTTCAATGGTTGCATTGTTACTTCCAGTTGCAGAATTCAGGTTAATATCATATTTGTCAATAAATATTTTGTTTTCTGTTTTATTTACCAACATGTAAACCCATATTGTGTCGCCATTTGCATCTTTGAAATTTGACTCCCACTCCATTCTTGTTGTTTCCGGAAGTTTTTTATTTACCTGATAAGCCAAATAAATTGTATTGCCACCACATAAGATAGACGGTGCTTCGGCACTAAATACTTCTCCTGTGAAATTTGTTATGTTTTTATCTTCTAAAAATACAAGGTTGTAATTATATATCTTTACATAAATGTTATCAGAGAACTGGTATGCAACATAGACCTTTTCATCAGGATAACTACCGCAAACAGTCACTACCGGCATATCCGTTCCAACACCGATAGATACTTTTGCCTGCTCGTTAAAGTTATTGTTATATTTTGCTACATATACTCCTCCCATCGCATCTGATTCGTTTGAAACATAAGCCAGGAACCAATCATACGGACCTCTATGTAAATATGGCTTGTATGATTTTACATTTGCATTTGATAATCCATTAATATTAATTTTAGTTGAAGTATCAGTACCAGAATTGTATGCCTTGACATATACCTTTGGAATATCATTCTGCCATTCTTCATAAGCAGTATAATAAAGTGAGTTATAATTAACTACTGACCTTGCTTCTCTCCATACTCTTGGAATTTCGTCTGTTACATTCTTTCCGGTAATGCCTGTTAAATCACTGAGTTTTGAAGAGTTCTTGAAAAATACTGTAGAAAACAGGTCATTTCTTTGTCCGTTATCTGCACCATACCCCGAACCCATGCCATCAAAGCACTTTCCTTCGCCGCAGAATGACACCGTTTGAGGATAGACCTCTGCATACCTGACAAGCGTTGATTTTGATGCCTTACTGCCACACGAATCAGTTACATTAACTCTTATAATATAAGTGCTTAAACCTTCTGTATTAAATGTCGCCACATATTTCTTTTCGCTTGCTTTGCTGTCATTTATAGTTACATTAACATTCAATGTCTGATTATTTGTATTTAAAATTTCAACGGATATATCTGATATATTGTTTTCTGAGGTTATAACTATGTTTGCAGACACATTGTTTCCTTCAAGCAACTGTGATGATATCGAAATTTGAGGAATTTTTGTAGCAACTGTAAATGTTCCGTTTGCATCCGGATATTTGTTTCCAAATTTATCAACAATATCAGAAATTACAAAAGAGTAATTTCCTCCGTCTGCATTGGGAATGCTTAGTTTCTTAGTACATTTCTTATCACAATCCATTGCAAATATCTGCGTAGTTCCGTTTGAATAATTCAAAGTTAAATTTGCGTTTGTTAGTTCTGCTGTTGCCTTTACGGTAATCTCCTGCGTTGTATTTCCACCACATATTCTTGTAACTTCTGCATTAACACTTACTTCAACCTCTTTGGATAAATATATAGTTCCTGCATATACCGGACATCCCGATGTTGCGCTCACATTTATAAGTTCTGACTGATTCTTTTGCATACCTAACAAACCGCCTGACAAAGATGCAACTAAATTATAACTTCCATAAGGTACCAACATTTCAAAATATCCATCTTCACCGATAGTCATTGTGTTTGGTCTTGATGTTAATGAAACAGCACTGCTTCCCAATCCCCCTGTATAATTGGACAATTCTCCAACAACGGCTGATCCGTTAATCCCTATATTTTCTAAATCTTTTACATATCCGTATATAACAGTTGCATTAGTAAGACCAGTGCAATCCGGCTTTTGTCTTACTGCTGTGTATGCCTCTGAAATGGCAAGAGTACATATGCCTTCAGGAATTTCTAAATTTAGTTCTATAGCAGTATAATTATCAGATGATATGTTAATCGTATAATTTCCGGGATTTTGAACATTAAAGGAATATACACCATCGCTGCCTGTGATTATTGTTGCTATCACAGTGCCGTTATCAATTATCGTAACATTTGCCCCTGCAACCGGATTTCCATTTTGTACAACCTTTCCGTTTATATCTGTTGTGTTGCATGCTTTGGCACCAAGAGATAAATTAATATCTGCTCTATCTCCATCACTATACAACCAACTTTCAGTTGTTATTTCATAATATTTGTGATAAGCAAGAATAGTATAATTCGCACTGCTTATATTTGTAAATATTACACAACCGTCATTCCCTGTAAGGTTACTCTTTGCAATTCCGGGTGTTGAAATATTTACTTCTGCACCTATAATCGGCGTCTCGTTGTCTTTAGCATCCACTACACAGATTTTCATATATCCAGGTGTTGTTAAATTTATTTCATATTCCCCAATTACTCCCCCCGGATAGGATATTGAAAGATTATTAGACACATATCCTGATTTTGATGCTTTGATTGTATAGTCCCCTGCTGAAATGTTATAAAATCTCACACATCCGCTTGTTCCAGTATTATTTGCTGTTACAATGCTGCTTCCGTTATAAATTTCAACCAATACTTCACTTAATGGCTTAACAGGCGTGGCATTTTCTTCATACACACAGACCTCTATATAAGGAGTTGTAAATTTAACTAATTTAAAGTCGTATATGAAATTAGATGTTCCGGTGAATGTTCCAAATGCATTGTCTGTCGCAAAATTTTCTTCTTCGGAATTATATCCTGCTTTGCTAACCTTTACACAGTAATCTCCTTGTTGTGGAGTAAATTCATAATATCCATTAACATCGGTATAAGTTGAATTTATGGAAACCATGTTTGTGGTGCAGTTTGCATATAATTCAACAAGTGCATTTTGAATTGGAGCGTTTGTTTCATTGTCATAAATGTGACCGTAGATTTTCGCTTTTACAGATGACTTTGCTAATGAAATATTTACTTCGAGTTCAGATGTTCCATCAAAAAATGGCACTTCTGGTGGAGCGGCTCCATTTGAAACATATCCTGCCTTTGAGACATTTATACAATATTGTCCTGGATCTGGCTGCTGGAATATGAAAAATCCTGAATTGTCAGTCATTTGATGAGCATCTGAATTATCAATTCCATTACATTCTTTATCCAGAACAACCTCTGCCCCCTGAATTGGGGTGATATTGTCTTCTTCTGTAATATAACCATAGATTGATGGTTTCAAGGTAAGTGAAATATTAACCTCATACGGTGCATTTGAGAATGTAATATTGGAAGGCATTTCCGGAGAGATATATCCTGTTTTTTCTGCATTTATACAATATTTCACTCCTGACGGCGGTGCTTCCGGACTTTCAAATATATAATATCCATTAACATCTGTTGTTGTTGTATTTTCAATTGTTCCATCACAGTCCTTATCTAATGTTACAATTGCTCCTTTAATTGTCTTATTGTTTTGATTAGTTACATAACCGTCTATTGACGGTGCTTTATCAAGAGTCATATTAATTTCGAGCGGATTAAATGCATTGAAATTTGTGCAATTTGATTCTCCTACAAGGTATCCCTGCTTTATAAATTTAAGTTTATAATCGCCGGCAGCGGGGGCAACAAATACATAATATCCGTTTGCATCGGTTGTGGTTACATTGTCTGCAACATCATTACAATTTCTATCTAACTGAACAGTAACTCCTTCCAAATACTTAATGTGAGTTGTTGTATTTGTATCAACATAACCATCTATATTTGGTTTCTGTCCAAGAGAGACATTTATTTCATAAGAGGCAAGTCCATCCAAATTTATCGGATTTCCATCAGCGTTGTCAACCTCTTCTGTATTATATTCAAATTTGCTAAATACAAGCTTATATTGTCCCATTTCCGGAAGTTCAACCAATTTATATGTCCCATTGATATCAGTTGTTGTATTCATAATGCATGTTCCGGTTAAATCACATAATTGCACCAAAACGCCTTTAACTGTATGGTTAGTTGCCGCATCCGTAACTGTTCCGCTAATAGTTGGCTTCTCAAGAAGCTGGAATGGCTTAAAGTATCCCTGTGTTTCCGAATATGTAAATGTATCACTCTTATCGCTTACATACCCTGGTTTGGAAACATTAATATAATAGTTGTTATCAGGAATGTTATTAAATATCACACATCCCGTTGCGTTTGTATATAATGTTTTTTCAATTTGGTTGTCTGCTACTCTGATCACATCAACTTTAACGCCTTGAAGCGGATTGTTATTTGTATCATTTACGCATACTTCTACCGTTTCCTTCAATGAAATTTTAAGCACAATATCTCCACATGTTTCCTCGCTGTAGAATTGTAAACCATTATCAATGCTACTTGCTGTTGTATATCCCGATTTTGTGGCATTTGCGTAATAATTTCCTGTCGGAATTCCGGAAATTTGTACTGTTCCGTTTGCATTTGTATATCTTAATGTTATTAAGGTGCCATTTTCAGCGAATAATTTAACCTGGGCATTTTCTATCGGATTACTGGCATTGTCAGTTACATTTATGTTCATTATACACGCTTTATCCAAAGTAAGAGAATAAATTTCACACTCTGTTTCGTTATAGTGAGATAGGTTTCCAATGTAGGTTAAGTACTGATACTTGCTTGCCTTTACATAATAGTCCCCATCTGGAATATTTGAGAATGACACATTGCCATTGGCATCCGTATATTTTGTTTCGTAAATTACATTTCCAAGTTTTATTAAGTCAACTCTTACATTTTGTAGGTTGTTTACGATTGTATCGTTAATATGAACTGTTACGGAACACGCCTTGCACATTGGCTGAGTTCTCTGCTCGCTGTAATTGTATAGGTAATTTAAAACATCCGATGCATTGTGTCTTGGAATCAGCCCTGATCTTGAGTATTTTAAAGTATAGTC
Organism: Candidatus Altarchaeum sp.; assembly: GCA_018260615.1. GTDB lineage: Archaea > Altiarchaeota > Altiarchaeia > Altiarchaeales > Altiarchaeaceae > Altiarchaeum. Next base: position 254 of record JAGWDQ010000009.1, on the reverse strand, counting down.
GCCTTCGGGAATATCTACGAATTTAAACTTACCTGAACTGTTTGTAAATGTTGATTTTACAACCGCTCCTGTTGCTGATGATGCATTTATTAATTCAACTTTTACATTTACCGCAGCTGTTTGTGGTCCGGAACAGTCATCCGTTGTTTCATCTGCCGTTACGGTTCCGTTTATAACTGCAACCTTGCACATTTCCTGGGTTCTCTGCTCGCTGTAATTGTATAGGTAATTTAAAACATCCGATGCATTGTGTC
>JAGWDQ010000008.1 GCA_018260615.1 Candidatus Altarchaeum sp. | reverse complement strand
AAAAAAATTAGAAAAAATACCTGTTTTTTTAGTGCTTAATTTTCGTGCTAATGGGTTATTTGACAGGAATCCGACGGACTGTAAGACGCTTTACTATAAATTTCTGGAGAAATATGAGCCCGAACTCGTGCCGAAATATAAAAGTTTGTTTAGAATTTTCTTTTTCCCGTCAAAGGAATATCAAAAAGGACTTGAAGAAAGCACAAACAGGTTGTGTGAGAAATACGGGCTTAAAAACGGACTTGTTTAAATTTGGCGGCCTCTTATCATTTATTATCTGCTTAATTCTTCAACCCTTTCAACCGTATCTGCTTCCTCCGGCGATTTATCCCCTCTAAATCTTACCAATCTCGGAAATCTTAAAGCATATCCGCTTGTGTATGAAGGCGATTTCTGGATTTCCTCATAAGCAACTTCAATGACAACACTTGGCCTGATTTCAACATCTTTTCCCTCTTCTCTTGTAATTAATTCCCTTAAATTTTCTGTCATCTCTTTAAATTGCTCATCCGTGAATCCTGTTCCAAGCCGGCCTATTGTTAAAAATTTATTACTTATTGGCTCTCTGACTGCCAGCAAAAACGATGCCAGCCATTGCGCCCTTTTTCCTTCTCCCCATGTTCCACCGACAATGACGACATCCAGGGTTTCCATAACCGGCTTAATCTTATACATATATCCGACCCTTGAACCCGCCTGATAAACGGCATCTAACTTTTTTGCCATAACTCCTTCATGACCTGACTTTTGAGCATAATTATAAAATTTTTCCGCCTCCTCAATGCTGTCCGTAATTATCTGTTCCGCCAGCCGAAATGTCTCTGTTGTCCTTACCGTATTTTCCAGAATTTTTCTCCTGTTTTCAAATTTTTCATTGAGCAGCGATTTTCCGTTCAGATAAAGAATGTCAAACAAATTTATTTCAACAGGAATTTTACTGGCAATTTCATCAATATCGTATTTTCTCTTTATCCTTCTTGATAATTCCTGAAAGACCCTCGGTTTTCTTCTTTCGGACTCTTCACCTTGTCCCGTGCCTTGTATTGCTACTGTTTCGCCTTCCATAATTACGTTGTCTGCCTTTACATTTTCTTTAACCGCTCTGACTATTTCAGGAAACTGGGCCGTAACATTTTCAAGCCGCCGCGTAAATAAATAAATTTTACCCTTATTTTTCTGAATTTGTATCCTCATTCCGTCATATTTTACCTCAAAAGCACATTTTCCGAATTCACAGAGCGCAACCTTAACACCATCTACTTTTTGTGCAAGCATAACCCGGACAGGAATACCTATTTCAGGCACAATATTTTCAAGTCCCTCTTTTCCGTTCGTTTTTGCAATCCTCGCCACTTCTCCGATATCCGAAATTAAGTAATAGCCCCGCTCAACTAAATTTGAATCAACATTATATGACTTGGCAATCGCATCCCTGATTACGCCTTCTCCGATTCCTACCCTCATTTCCCTGAGCAGCAATCTTATAAAAAATTTTGCCTCTGTTTCTGTTGTCTTTGATAAAATTTTGTCTATTAACTGCATCTTTTTATCCTGCGAGCCACCACCTGAACACTCTGAAATTTTTTGAAAACCATTGCTTACTTCCCGGACAGTTAAATTTTCCGTTTCGGATGAAAATAACGAATGCTGAATCCTTCCGCTTAAAATTTTACCCGCAACATTTCCCAAATCACCTTCTTCCCTGATTTTGTCCTTAATTTTTTCCTCGCTCCATCCGGTTGTCTTTGATAGTGCTTTTACAACCAAATTTTCAGCAATTCCCAGCTCTTTATTGCTCCATATTGGAAATGTTTTTCCCTGAAAAAATAACAGCACGATTTGCAGGTCTTCATCAGAAATATCAGCAATAAATTTAGCAACGCTCTTTGTTAATTCAATTCTGCTCGTAATATTTTCCTTATCTATTTTGTCAAAAATTTCAGCGATTCTTATGAAATCCATTTTGATTTATCATCCTTAAAAAACTCTTCTATGATTTTTATATCCTCCTCTTCAAGTCCGTAAATTTTATAAACCAATTCATCAATTTCCTGTTCTATGTTCTTGATTTTTTCTTTGATTTGAGAATGATCAACGCTGCCTTTTTTGATTATCTCTCTTAAAATTTCATCGGATTTTGGAACAGGTAAATTGATGAGCATGCTTTTAATATCTTTGGCTTTAGCAAATTTTTCTTCATTTGAATTAAGATATACTCTGATAAAGTCCGATATTTTCTTATTTTTTATTTCTATGAAATCACAGGAATTTATATATATCCTATTTTCTTCGGACTTAACTTTCACAAATTCGGTATTGTCATTTATGGAAAAGATAACTTCTGGTAGATTACATAATTTTTCTGTTTCTTCGCCTTCAGGAATTTCATCTATATTCAGGATTTCGGATTTATGCAGTTCAAGAATTTCATCAACTTTCTTTATAATCTGGTTTGATATTTTCTGTTCTTCCGAAGTTTGAGGAAGTTTAATCGGCAGTTTTTTAAGATAGCTCGTCATGTATCTGTAATACTTTCCGGAAGCATACGGACTTATTTGTTTTAGATAAAACTCTAAAAGCATGGAATTTAGAAGTCCAAGAACATACAAATAGTTATTTCTGTCTTTATTATCCAGTATAATTCCATAGCAATCGTGATCCAAAAACATACCTTCTTCGTCAAATGCAAAATTATTTTTTGTAGATAGGTTGGGCGTTATGATCTTTGGCTGATTGAACCAGGAATATCTTCTTGGATTCCAGATTTCGAACCATTCTTTTCTACTTCCGTTTTGGATAGCATCCATTAGATACTTCCTGTTCTTAAGTTCGAATTCATTATCTTTGAAGTATTGCCATGTGTTAGGATATTCAGATTTTATATCTCGTATCACTTCGGTTTTCCCATTAACATATTCATAAGGATAAATAACAAATCTGTCTGCGGAATATGTCCATCGTCTTACATTTCTGCCTTTGGGCAATAGTTTTAACAACTTTTTCTCCAGACGTAGACCCCTGGCTTTTTCAGGAGTTACAAAATAAATTTTATTATTGCCGGTTATAAAACCTTCGTAAATCCTTTCAGTTATATTAAAAAGTGCTTTATCCGTTGAAGATTTAATTTTATTAAATAATCTTAATGAACGATCAGAAATTAATTTCCATTGCTCAAACCCTAGTTTACTCTGTTCAACATCAAACAACGAAAAGTATTCGTTTTTATAGTTTTTTTGATAAAATCTTTTTTGAATGTCATAGAGAAGCCCGTCTTTTGCCAGGTTAACAACAATTGTCCTTATTTTGTTTCCGACGGATTTCTTCTTTTGAACTACAAAAATGCACGGATAATTTGTTACATCTTTAAAAACCCCGGAATCTCCAAAATCAATTATTTGTAAGATCGTATTTTCTAACAAAAACTTTCTTATCTCTTTTCCATAGTCCCTGTTGAAAAATAAATTAGGATTGATATAGCCCAATTTTGAATTATCTTTTAACCAATGAATTCCCCTTTCTATAAAAGGTACATAAATGTCAAATTTTCCTACGGGTGTTTTATATTCCTTTTTTATATAATCCTTTACTCTTTTGTCTAACATTTGAACTCTAACATAAGGCGGATTTCCCACAACATAATCAAATTTCTTATTCTTGATTGAACAGATTTCCTCCTGTTCTTCTAAAAATACAGAGTAACTATAATCTATAATTTGTTTCTGTGAGGGTTTTTCTAAAGAGTCGGTTCTGTAAATCTTAAATCTTTTAAGTTTGTAATCCGGATATTTTTCTTTTGTTTTTTGGTACAAGTCAATTGTCTGGAATAGCATGTTCATTTCTGCAATATGGCAGGCAAACGGATTAATATCCAGTCCGTATATATGTTCCTGAATGGCTTCAAGAATATTCTTTGACTCGTCAGGTGATAACCTGTCTGCAATTTTCTCCCAATTCTTAGGATTTATTAGTTCGCTCTTGTCGGTTTTGCCGAACTTCATCAGATATCTGCTGATCAATCTTCTCGTTGCTCTTACTAAGAAACCACCTGAACCACATGCGGGATCAAGCAAGTCCTTTATCTCAATATCATAACTGTAAGTATAGCCAACGGATGTTAAAATATAATCTATTACTTCGGTTGGCGTGTAAAATTCTCCCAATTTTTTCCTTTCTCCAATAGGCAGATATTTTTCATAAAGGTTACCTAAAATATCCCTGTCTACATGAGCAAAATCAAACTGATTTAAAATCCACAAGACCCTGTTTAGTAATTCGTTTAATTCACCATCTCCTGTTCTGAACCAGTCAAGAATGCCTGTCTCATAAAAATGAGAGTATAAACCCATAGCACTTTTGAATGCTATTTCTAAAATTTCTTTGTTTATGACACCCTCTTTAAACCTTTTTGTCAAAAAATTTCTCATTTCTTCAATACCACCATTTGAGATGTTTTTTTCAAGAAGACCTTTGTCTTCGCAAATCCGCAGGAACATTAACTTATTAAGAAAAACATAAATTGTCTCTTTACAAAAAATTTCTTTTACCTCATCATCAGGGATATTCTCTTTTCCCGAGTATTCTTTCCATAACCAGTAACCCGGGAATGTTTTGTACTTTTCATACTTTTCATTCAGTTTCTGTTTATATTTTGCTATGTTGTGCGTTAATTCCGGATTTCCTTTATTATTTTTTGAGTGTTTTTCAACTTCGTTAAACTCAGTCAAATACCTGCCGTACCCTTCTTTATATTCGCCAAATGCCTTTAAAGTATAGCTATAAAGCAATGTGCCGGCGACATAATTTAATCTTTCAAGAAGTTTTGTAAAGCCCGTTTCTTTGGTTATATCTATTCTTGCGTAGGTCTCATTAAATTTTGCATATTTGCCTGTGTCAAAAATATTTTCCCTGGTTAAATTGTTGAAAAATAATATCTGTTCCTTTTCTTTATTTTCCGCTTCATTAGTTAGTTTTCTTTGTTTTTCTATATTTGAAAAGTCCAAATCAACTCTCATCTCACTGCCTGTTTTTTTGATTTCCCATAATTTAAACTGTAAGAAATTCGTCAGGATTATGAATCTAGTTGTTTCTTCTGCATACCCAAAAGCTTGTTCTTCATGTTTTGTCTGATTAATGTCTTCCTTTGGCGGCTTTGTCTCAATTTTAATGACAGGAAAGCGATTTTCATCAAATATTGTAATGTCTGTTCTGTTTTTTTCGTATCTGTAATCAGATCCAGAATATCCCAGAACCTGCTCTATAAAATATTTCACAAATCTGGGACGGATATCATGTTCCAAAGACCCTTCTTCTACCTCGTTGATTATGTTTTTGAAAGCATTCAATACTCTGTCAGTAAAGCTAATTTCAATAGTCATTGTTCAGTAAACTTTAATTAAATTTTATAAATATTTAAAAAGATGTCTAACAATATAAATTTAGCAAAAATATTCGTCAATTTATTCTTATTTAATTTGTCTAATTATCATATCTCTCGTTATATATCCAATCACAATTCCGTTTTCTTCAACAACGCATAAATCCGCCGATAAAATTTTTCTAAACGATTTTGTTACCAAACCATCTGCCTCAATAAATGAAACATCTTTATTCATTACTTCATAAACAGGCATATTGTCATTAATTTTGTTGTTTGCTCTTTTGTTCATTATATCTCCCGTCTTAATTACTCCTTCAATTTTTCCGTTCATCGTAACTACAAAAAACGGAGAGTGCGGATAGGTAAAGGAACTTAAATTTAGGACATCCTCCACAGTTAAATTTCCATCGGTTTCCTGTAACCGGACTGCTATGTCTCTGTTTTTCATTCCTTTAAATTTTTCTCTCGCTTCTGTCCATTTTACTTCACGATTGCCGGCAAAAAACAGGAACATCGCTATAAACACCAGCATCATACCATTCAATGTGTATCCTTTGAGCGTCAGAAATAATCCGACGAGCATCATCAGTACGAATAAAATTTTTGCAATAAACAACGAAATTTTTGTTGCTTTGAGATAATCCATAAACAACGCAAGAAATGCCCTTAAAACCCTTCCGCCGTCCATCGGGAATGCGGGAAGAAGATTAAATGCGGCAAGCATAAAATTTATCCATATCAGCCAGCCCAAAAACCCAAAAAGGTCTAACGAAAAATTTGCTCCAAAAATACTAAGATAATGAGACCAGTTCGGAGTTAAAGATATGAGCAAAACAAGACAAATCCACGCAAATAAAATGTTAAATAATGGTCCCGCAAAAGCCATCAGAAGTTCTGCTTTGGGATTTTCATCCATTTCAACATCTGCCGCTCCGCCCAACGGAAGAAGAGTTATACTTCTGACTTTAAATCCGAATTCAATGGCAACGAGGGAGTGTGAAAGTTCATGAAGCACAACAATTGAAAACAAAATGAAAAACAGGAAAATAGATACTATTCCCGCTATGAAACCATAAGAAAATACCAGTAATATGAAGAGAAGCAATATAAACATTAAAAACGATATATGCAAATTTACAGAAATTCCGAAAATTTCAAAAATTTTTATTGATGATTTCATTTGATGAAGGTAATTTCATGATTAAAATTTCTCTAAAATTTCAAAAAAATTAAAATTTATAAAATTTAATAAATAACGGGCCTGTGGTGATTTGAACACCAGGCCTCACGATTATCAGTCGTGCGCTCTAACCAACCTGAGCTACAAGCCCTTTAAATAAAAATTTTAAAATAAAAATTTAAATTTTTTCTTCTTTTTTCGGTCTGCCCCTCTTTTTTCCGACCTTCTCTGATTTTTCTTCGGCATCCGCTGATTTCACATCCTTTTTTTCATCTTCAATATTCTTTTCTTCTTTCTTTTCTTCCTTCTTAGTGTTTTCTTTTTTGTCTTCCTTTTTCACCTTCTTAAATTCTTTGCCAACTAATTCCTTAAATTCCTTTAAGTCATTCTCAACATCCTCGCTTGCCGAAATTAAGTCATCTGCCGGGTCTGATGAGTGAATATGTATTCGTGGCCCATTTAGCAGCGGATGGGGAGTATAAACATAAGCATCAATTTTTTTCTCTATCAGTTTTTTTCTAACTATGTCGGGAATTTCTTTTGCAACTAATGCTTCAATTTCTATCTCTTTATCTGTCTTCTGAATTAACTTAAAGTCCTCTTTTTGGTCCGTTGTGTTATCCATTTTATAGGTTATTATTAATATTGATATCAATTAAAATTTTGAAGTTAAATTTAAAACATCAAATTTAGCCATTGGTTTTTATTTCCTCTCTTACAGGATTTAAAATTTCAATTCTTAAAATCAAACACTTTCTGCGACAGGATAGGCATAGATATACATGATTTGCTTTAATACCGGAATTTTATTATTCAATTCTTCCCTGATTTTCTGAATCTTTACAAAGTCCCTGCGTGTATTGGTAATTTTACCAGTTTTTTCCCCTTCAACTTTTCCACCGCAAATCGGACATTTTTTAAGTGGTTTTGTCATCTTTCCTCAAAAATCTTTTGATTTTGGGCGTAACGAAGTGTGTGTAATTAGTGAATTCGTTATAATTAAAATTTTGAACTTAAATGTATAAACTATTGTAACTATTTACCACAAATTTATCTAAATTTTTGTTTTGTAATCAGGAAACGAATAAATACCCGTAACAAATAAAAAACACCCCTCAAAATCAGGCATTGGTTTAAAAGGTCTTCCTGTTCCTATTCGCAGAAAAATGTCTATTCCACTTATATTTTGGTTTAATTCTTCAACAATATATTTCTTTTCAATACGTTTCGCCTCACCTTTATTCACATAATGCTCCAATTCCAAATCTGTAATAGCAAAACTATAAAAAATTTCAGATTTTATAGGCGATTCTATCCTTACTTCATCACGATCATCAAGAGTAAACTTACATTTCTTTTTCTTTATGGTTACAATAGACCTTTTTCCTTCCACAGGTATTATATAAGCAAATGTTATATCTCCACTTTTGTTTTTTGTTAGATGTGGATTATATGCATACCAATTTGTTCCCCAAAAATCTTCTTTAATTGACTTGGATGTTAACTTTTCTAAAAATTCTTTCTTTTCTTTTTCTGAAATGGTTCTTATTATCTGATGATATTCTCTATTTTTCAATACTTTGTCCTCTGTATGTGGAGGGGAAGTTGGATAAGTATTCTCATCATCAAAATCAAATTCTACTTCCGTAAAGGGGACTATTTGCCGTGTTTCAGGATTATCTGGCCATGGTAACGGAGTTTTTTCCTTATCCCAATCATAAATGGGCCTTATTCCATTATATTCTTCATCATAACCAAAAATGCAAATTCCATTGTTCCACTTGCTAAAATAAGTAATTATTATTTTCTTTTTCATTTCCCTACTATTAATAATTGTTTAAGAGGTGTTCTTTGTTTATCGTTTTGCATAATTGTTCTCCCAAATGAAAAACCTCTTTAACCTGTGGAAATTCCTTTAACCAGTCCTCCTCTAACAAATAATATCTGTGGCAAAATTTATAATTTTTTTCAGAGCACAAAAAACAAATAATCTTATCCTCATTTTCTTTTGTAAATACCTTTTCTTTTAAAAAATTAATGGCTTGTTGGCGTCTTTGAGGGGGGATGTAAAATTTTAGAAAATTTTCTGTAATCCACTCTTTCCTTTTTTCGTCATTTGAAAAATTCATATTTTTAGAAAATATTTTTTCCCTTGTTTTTTCATCAATTAAAGAAGATAATCTGTTTTCAGGAGTTAAATTTTTTCCCTTGTTTTCCATATATTCTAACAGGTCATTATGAAAATTTGAGCTGCCTCCTAAAAAACCACCTGCAAATACATATTTTTCTCCTAATTTCTTTTCTAACGCCTTTCGGTTAAAATAAGGGTAATATCTTGAAAAAGGTCTTTCTCTCATATCAAATATTATATTAATCTTTGCCTGATTTATTTTATTTAAAAATTCATCAAATGGTTGAGCACCATGACCGAAGCTGTAAATTTTCATTTTTTATAAAATTTAACCTTAAATTTTTATTTCTTTATTTCCTCTCTTACAGGATTTAAAATTTCAATCAGATTTTCTGCTGTTGCACTCTTTAAATCGGCAGGATGTAATTTTTTGTTTATAAACGCATCCTCTAACTCCCCATAATTATCAAATTCCAGATTTCCGCCGAATTTTGTTAACCTTTTTACTTCAAATTTAGCCGTCTTTGAAAATATTATAAATTTACAAATTTGTAAAACCGGATTGTCTTCTGTTGATATTGGACAATATGCGGATGAAATTTTTTTCTTTATTACTTCCGGCTCTTCGTCAATCTTTATCATCGTTTCCGGCTTGCTGCTTGACATCTTTGAACCGGGTCCTAAAAGAGATACGATTAAAGGACTATGGACAAATACAATATTTTTATAAATCGTTGGCAAAATTTCCCTCGCTAACATGTGAATTTTTCTCTGCTCTAATCCGCCGTAAGCAACATCAACCTTTAATGCCTTCATGTCTGCAATCTGCATAAGCGGATAAATCATCTGTGAAACCTTCGCATTTTCAAGGTCTCTTGCCACTTCCTGCATACTTCTCTTTGCTCTATCTACCGTAATCTGTAAGCCCAGTGTTAATACATCTTTTATGTAAGCCGTTTCAAACTGAAACTCAGAGCCGCAAACAAATTCCGCATCTTTCAATCCGAGAGCAACGAAGCATTTTTTCCAGTAATTAACCATTTCTTCAATAAACTGAGCATCGCCTTTACAGTTCAGTTTCGTATGAACATCGGCGAGCAAAATTTTTACCTTAAATCCGGCATTCTGAAGTCGTAGTAAATTTAATGCAGTCGTCATAGTTCCTATGTGAAATGGGCCGGATGTTTCGTATCCGCAATAAACAACGCTGCCTTCTTTCAGGTTGTCAAATTCGTCTTCGGTTATTATTTCGGTTAAATTTTCCTTTAAATTTTTTAAATTTTTTATTTTTTCAGCATCCATTTTTAAATGTAATCAATGTAATAATTATGTTTTTTTATAGTAAATTTTTTGCTATTTCCGAACGAAGCAGATGATGTTTTTCAATCAAATTTTAAAGAATATCTTACATTCAGACATTTTTAAAAATCAATGCACTTTCCAATCAAAATTTTATCGCTTTTATCGTCCAGGAATATATGAATTTTCTCTTTTCCCTTAAATTTTGCCAATATACCTTCAACCTCATTTTTCATTTTCGTATATTCTTCAGGCATTATTTTTCCCCGTATTACAATTTTCCCCGCATTAAATTTCTTTAAATTTTCAATCAAATTTTCATGAGCACAGACCGCAAGGAGCTTAAATCTGTTCTCAAAGAAATTACTTTCCGCAATCTTTTCAGAGGTCAAAAATTTCTCAGTCCAAATTTTGCATTCCGTTAACTTTGTCAGTTCATTCTGCAGTCCTGCCTTCACAACGCAGTCCTTAATTTCATAGAGATATTTTAGAGGTTTATCCGAAAAATTTTCTTTATTTTCGGTCTCGCTTTTAGTTCCGCAAATTTGAGCGCAGGCAGGAAGAACAACCGCACTTACACCGCATCTCTTTAAATTTCCAAAATACAAAACCAATAATGTCTCTCTTTTACCTTTCCTGCCTTCCCATCCGATGTATGCTTTTTCACAGGGCAGGTCTAAATTTACTTCCGCATTGGAAGACGCTAAAATACACATATCCGGAATTTCTGTCCGCAGGAAATTTATTAAATTTATTGTATTTGGCGATGTCTCTGCGAGATTGCTTGTCCGTTTAAATTTACCGTTTTCAGTTAGCCGTCTTTGAGGGTCGGCAAACGCAACATTTAATTTGTATTCTTCCTTTAAATTTTTAAGATTTAAGTCAAAAATATCAGCACAGATAAATTTTATATTTTTGCAGCGAGAAATTTTCGCATTTTTTTCTGCGATTTTTAGTCGTTCTTTATTTTTATCAACCGCCAGAACAAAATTACAGACCTTTGACAGTGCGAGCGCATCGCTCCCGATTCCGCAGCAGCAGTCAATAATATTAATTGAAGCATAAGACCCTAATCTTTCAGAAATGTCTTTGGCAATAAAATTTGCAACAATTTCAGGAGTTGCCGATTCATAGCCAATATTATCTCCATCTATTTTCTTTAAAAATTTTCTGTATTTCATCTAAATTTAAAATTTAATCCTCCTTGAGTAATTTAACGAGCAAATCATTCGGAGAGGACTTTTTCATGCTTTTTACCGAAAGTATGTATAAATTTTTCAGCTCGCTTATATGTCCTCTTTTTGCCTGAAGTGTGTGAAAATAAGAATCCAGTTCGTTAATGGTTTTAAATCCGTAAACAACGATGTGCGTAATATCCCCTTCGGGAAGCCGGTAAAAATTTATAATCAAAGGATTTTGTATTCGTTTTGTGATATCCGTATCTATACTTTCCCTGATATTTTCAGATTCGCCGAATGCGTCAATATTAAATTTAAACATTCCGATAGCGATGACATTAATGCCTGTCTTTTCAAGATCTACAACTGCATGATAGCCCTTTATTACTCCACTGGTTTCTAATTTTTTTCTTATTTTTCCAACTGCCTGAGGTGTTATATGTAATTTTTCTGCAATTTCGCTGTCGGTTATTTTTGCATTTTCAATCAGATATCCCAATACCTTTCTTTCATTTCTTGTCCATTTCATTTCCGTATTTAAAAATCTTGTAGATTTTTAGTATTTAAAATTTATTTTAAAGATTGAAAATCTTGTAGATTTTCAGTATTTAAAAAATTTTATAAATTTTTAAAGATTGAAAATTTTATAAATTTTCAGTATTTAAAAATCTTGTAGATTTTTAAAGATTGAAAATCCCGTAGATTTTCAGTATTTAAAACTTCCGTATTTATAATGTCTCCAAATATCTTTTAAGTTCGTAATCAGTTATCTGTTTGCTGTATTCCTCCCATTCGTTCATTTTAACCTGCAAAAAACTTTCAAAAAGAACATCTCCTAAAATTTCCCTCATTAATTCGCTGTTCTCAAATTCTCTTAATGCATAGCCCAGATTATCCGGTAAACAATCAATTCCTCTTTCTCTTCTTTCCTTAAATGACATATTATAAACATTCTTATCGGTGGGTTCAGGCGGCGCAATTTTTTCTTTAATTCCCCGTAAGCCAACTGCACACAGAACTGCTAACTGCAAATAAGTATTTCCCGCAGGGTCGGGACACCTTATTTCTACTCTGGCGGCATTTGGTCTTTTTCCAAAATCCGGAACCCTGAGTAAAGGCGAACGATTCCTAAAACCCCATGCAATATGAACCGGTGCTTCATAGCCGGGCACAAGTCGTTTGTAAGAATTTGGCCACGATGCCAATATTGCAATCATTTCCTTTGTATATTTAATTTGTCCTCCTATAAAATGTAAAGCCGTATCCGAGAGATTATAATCATGGTCATTGTTTTTATCAAAAAAAGCATTCCAGTTTTCCTTTATGTCCCATAAACTCTGATGAACATGCATTCCCGAGCCGTTAATTCCGAATATCGGCTTTGGCATAAACGATGCGACATATCCGCGCCTGTTTGCAACCCCTTTAATTATCGCTTTAAGTGTCACTGCTCTGTCTGCGGTTAAAAGTAAATTTCCATACTTAAAATCCAGTTCATGCTGTCCGGGAGCAACTTCATGATGAGCAACTTCAATTTCAATCCCGAAATGTTCTGCAATTTCTGCCATTTCTCTTCTTAAGTCCTCTCCCATTTCTGCCGGATGATAATCAAAGTATCCGCCGCTGTCCATCGGTTCCGCAACCGGCTCTTTCTTAAAAATAAAGAATTCATATTCGGGAGCACAATTAAACACAAATCCGAGCTCTTTTGCCTTTTCGGAAATTTTTTGTGCAATGTAACGGGGGTCACCTTCAAATCTCTTTCCGTCCGGCACATAAATATCACAAATCATTCTTGCGGAAGCATGTTCTTTTGGTCTCCAGGGTATGGTTACAAATGTATTCACATCCGGCTTTACGAGCATATCTGACTCTTCAATATCTCCGAACCCTGTAACCGAAGAGCCGTCAAATGACTGCCCGTTTTTAATTATATTTTCAATCTCTTTTGTAGAGACCGCAAAACTCTTTATTTTACCATTTAAGTCAGAAAACTGCAATCGCATAAATTTTATATTCTTTTCGGTTATTGTTTTGACTATCTCATCTACAATTTTATTTTTTTCCATTTTAAAGGTAATTAACAAATAATATATAAATAATTAGTAAAACCAAGCAAATAATTAGAAAAAAATAAAAAAATTAATAAAATATTCACACAAAGACACAAAGCCACAGAGTATTTAAAAATCAACAGATTTTTAAAGATTGAAAACTCATTTAAAAATACTTGAAGTATTTTTAAAGATTGAAAATCTCGTAGATTTTCAGTATAGTTTTCAGTAAAATTACATCTTTTGCGTCTTTAAAAATTTCACAAATTTTTAAATCTCTGAACTGCAGTGAGGTGATTTTCAAAATCAACAGATTTTGAAAATTTCCGCGCAAGAGCGAGATGATTTTAAAATCCCAAAGATTTTTAAAGATTGAAAATCTCACAGATTTTCAGTATTTAAAAAATTTATTTTTTAAAGATTGAAAATCTCACAGATTTTCAGTATAACCTTTGCGTCTCTGCGTCTTGGTGTGAGGGACCAATGAAAACATATGCTTTTACACAATTCCCTGCGCAAGCATCGCCTTTCCAACCTTCATAAATCCTCCTATATTTGCTCCGACAACAAGGTTTGTTTTATCTTTGGCATATTTTTCTGCGGAAGTTGTACACTGGTTAAATATACTTTTCATAATCCCGTCTAATTTTGCATCAACTTCTTCAAATGTCCATGACAAGCCAATGCGATTCTGGCACATTTCAAGACCTGATGTTGCAACACCGCCCGCATTCGCTGCTTTTGCCGGCCCAAAAAGAACATTATTTGCCAAAAACAAGTCGATTGCTTCAATTGTAGAAGGCATATTTGCACCCTCTCCAACTGCAATAACTCCGTTATTTATTAACTTCTTTGCATCATCTTTGTTAATTTCATTTTGTGTTGCAGATGGTAACGCAATGTCGCACTTAAATTTCCACGGCTTTTCATTCGGCTCATATTCGCATCCGAACTTTTCAGCATATTCTTTAATTCTTCCTCGCTTAATATTCTTCAATTCCATTACATAAGCCAGTTTATTTTCATCTATTCCTTCCGCATCATGTATAACTCCAGCAGAGTCAGACAGTGTAACAACCTTTCCGCCCATTTGAATTGTCTTTTGTGCAGCATATTGGGATACATTTCCGGAGCCGGAAATTGCCACAACCTTTCCTTTAACCGTTTCTTTCTTTAATTTTAACATTTCTCTGACAAAGTAAAGCAATCCGTAGCCCGTTGCTTCCGGTCTGACTAATGAACCGCCGTATTCAATTCCTTTTCCGGTAAGCACACTTTCAAATTTATTTGTTAATTTTTTATATTGCCCGAACATGTAGCCGATTTCTCTTCCTCCGACTCCGATATCTCCTGCCGGAACATCCGTATCTGCACCTATATGCCTGTAAAGTTCGTTCATAAATGACTGGCAAAATTTCATAACTTCGTTATCGCTCTTTCCTTTCGGATCAAAGTCGCTGCCACCTTTTCCGCCGCCCATCGGAAGTGTTGTTAAAGCATTCTTTAAGATTTGTTCAAAGCCCAAAAATTTAAGTATGGATAAATTTACTTTCGGATGTAACCTTAATCCACCTTTATATGGCCCTATGGCACTGTTAAATTCAACTCTGTAGCCCCTGTTTATCTGCACTTCTCCGTTATCATCAACCCACGGAACTCGGAACATAATAACTCTTTCCGGTTCAACAAGCCGCTCAACAATTTTTGCTTTTTCAAATTCGGGGTGTGCCTTTAATGCCGGTTCTATGGAAGCCAGCACTTCCTTCACCGCCTGATGAAATTCCGGTTGTCCGGGATTTTTTTCAACGACATTTTCATAGATTCCTTTTGCCTTTCCTTTTAACTCTATTGCTGCCATTTTGTATTTTTTAAATTTTAAATTACATTTTAATTATTAATCCCAATATAATAATTTGGAGTTTAAAAAATAACCTTTTTTAGACATTTTTGTTTAAAATTTAAATAAAATTTAAGTCATTTATTTAAAAATGAAACCAATGACTTATGAAATTTCGGTTTTTTATCGTATGGGAAATTTCGTTTTATTGTTCTCTAACCTCGCTGTTGCTCGGATATTTTCAAAAACTCCGCGTTTTGAAAATCGCACCAAGACACGGAGACACAAAGGGCAATGTTGCTCTGTGACTTTGTGGCTTTGTGTGAATATTCTTCTGATTTTTTTATAGTATGGGAAATTTCGTTTTATTGTTCTCTAACCTCGCTGTTGCTCGGATATTTTC
>JAGWDQ010000007.1 GCA_018260615.1 Candidatus Altarchaeum sp. | reverse complement strand
AACTACGAGATATTCATCGGCAACCCAAAATTCTTCTGTGATTTCTTCATAAAGATCATCACTGGAAGTTATATCATCATAAGAGGGTATCTTTCCATCTACTATCCTGACTTTTAATCTTTTATCTATTTTAAACTGTTGTCCCTTCTTTACCACTCGTTCAACTTCCAACCATTTAGAAAAATGTTTTTCATCTCCAGGAACATCCTTTATTGCTTTTAGGGCAGTTGGTGTATTTTTGCCCCATGAAATCAATGAAACACCGGCACGCTTCGCAAGTAATGCATTTTCTAATGTAAAGCCACCACGATCCACTACAAGCCTTTTTATCTTTGCTTCTTCGGGCACATTCTGATTTACAGTATTTATCATCGGCAATAGAATCTGACTTAATTTTATATCGCCATCAGTGAAGTGGGCAAATGCAGTATGTCCTGTCAAACGGCAAAATATGCTGTGCAAATTACATGCTTTCACAATTGTGTTTTTTGTTCCGGATTTGTTCATAGGTATCATCCATTTAATCCACACCTCTGTAACATGTGTGTCTGCAAAATAGTCATTGCCAGTGACTATACCTGCTTTTACAAGCTCTCTTAAACCGGCAATTGCAAACTTCATAGGGTCATCACATTTATCAATTATATTCTCATTTCTTTCATAAAGATAGCTCCTGCTCATGCGATTGTCATCAAGCGTTAACGCACCAAAGTCCCTGTGGTTTAAATCATCTATCAGATAATCTCTTCCGCACCCTATTAAATACATGAAATAATTTGTCAATAAAACCTTCCAATCAGAACAATGATCATAATCATGAGTTATGAGCATCTCGGAAGCATTGTATAATGCTTCACCAATGAAAGGCATCGTAGTCAGATAGAACGCATATGGAGTATATATTACCTTTTTATTTTCGTTTTTTTTTGACACGCTATTGGTATATTCTTGATCAAGTTCAATTTTTCAAATGTTTTATCAAAATTGAGGGCATTATGGAATTGTCGTACGATCTCACGACTAATTTTTAAACCATTGTTTTCAAGTTCTGAGTTAACCCTTTTAGCGATAATTGAATTATTAATTTTTTCGGATTTGAAGTAACTATCAAGCAAGTGATATGTTATTTTTTCCATAACTGTGGGTGTGAGTTTTGATTCGCTACCTCCTCTTTTATCAACCAAATTGCTTGATCCCCCTTCTAAATATTTCTTTGTGTTGGAGGTTACCGTGGGTTCACTGACATCTAATACATTCGCTATTTCACCAGAAGATGCTAAATTGGAATTATTTAGCAATGCCATTGTGATTCTTTGAGTTAATCTATCTTCTTTATTTATTTCTATTGTGCATGGCTTATTGATATTGAGTATTATTTTATCACCCCTTGCGTGACTTTCAATGGCCCCTGATTTTATTTCGCTCTTTAACAATCCCCGTGGAGTATATGTTGATACTTTTGCATATTCGTATCTTCTCCATGGTTTCAGCCATGACAATGATTTTTTGATAGATTTTACAGCATCTATTGCACTTTTGTCGTCGGATTCCGGCTTAAGGGAATTAAGCAACGCTCGTAGAATATCGGGGACAACGCGCTTCCAACCCATAACTCCATAATAAGATATGCTTATATTTTTCGTTTTAAGATAATCTGATGCTTTTCTTAGGCTCATCTTTTTCTTGTATAGATCTTCAACTCCTTTAATCATTTCATATATTGGATGTTCTGCATCCGGAAGTGTTTTATTTGGCACAAATGGATGCCTACATTCTTTATTTCCGCATATATACTGCTGACTGCCATAGTCACTAATTCCATTACAATTACTTTTTGATTTACATAAGGGGCACACTATACGATTTCTATGTAAAACCACTAAATTGTATTTATTCTTGCCTCTAACAAAAAATATCCTATTGATCACATCTTCAATAGTTTCATCCTTTTTGATAATTATTTTTTTGGGCACCATAATCCTGCTCTCGTCATTTGTTATTATTTTCATTTTGTTATGTAGTATAATGATAAAGATATATAATTATCATTATATTAAATAACAATATAAATATAAAACGATAGCAAAAGCCCAGAAATGTAAATTGAAATTGCATAATTTAATTGATGATTTTGATCATGCAGAGGGCAAAATTAAGTATAACAATAGCAGGGATTTAAGAAACTTCAAAGAAATTACTG
>JAGWDQ010000006.1 GCA_018260615.1 Candidatus Altarchaeum sp. | reverse complement strand
TTCGGAGATTTTAAATAAATTTAAAATAACAATAGATTGAAAATTATTTCGCAACTGGTCTAAAGTAAATAAACACATTAAGTCAATTCTTCAGTTATCATTTACATCGGGGCAAATAGCATTATAAATTTGTGGATTTCTGCAACCTAAATTATTATAAATTTGTGGATTTCTGCAACCTAAATTTTCAAGTGCCGCCACTGCCTCAAAAATATTAATGGCTTTAGAGAATATGAAGATTTACATCCTGTTGTTCCGGCATCTTAAAATACGATAATACCTTCCATTCTTCATCACCTGATAAAATTTCATAAATTTTTCATCTTTAAGTGTATTTATAAACTTAATCGTAATAATTTAATTTAAACAGCAATTTAATTAATTCAAAGGATATTCAAATGAAAACAATCGCCGAAATAAATGAAAGAATCAGGAAAGGAGAAGCCGTAGTTGTAACCGCCGAAGAAATGATTGACATTGTCCGGGAGAAGGGTATTGAAAAAGTAGCAAAGGAGGTAGATGTAGTTACAACCGGAACTATGGGAGCAATGTGCAGTTCCGGTGCATTTTTAAATTTCGGACACAGCGACCCTCCGATGAAACTCGCAAAAAATGTACTTCTTAATGATGTTGAGGCATACGGAGATATTGCAGCGGTTGATGTTTATATCGGGGCGGCAGCACGCTCAGGAAAAGATGAAAGTTATGGAGGTGGACATGTAATTGAGGATTTAATAAACAGGAAAGAAATTTATGTAACTGCCGAAGGTGATAAAACCGACTGTTATCCGAAAACAAGCATAGAGACAAAAATAACGATTGACGATTTAAATCAGGCAATATTATGCAATCCGCGAAACGGTTACCAGAATTATAATGTTGCAGTAAATTCATCTGACAAGACCTTATATACTTACATGGGAACGCTTTTGCCAAATTTCGGAAATGTAACTTTCTCATCGGCGGGACAATTGAGTCCTTTAATCAATGACCCGTATCTGGAAACAATCGGAATCGGAACGAGAATTTTTTTGGGAGGAGGAACCGGTTATGTAATCGGAGAAGGGACACAGCACAATACCGAAGTTGAGCGACTTAATGATGTTCCGGTAAAACCGGCAGCAACCCTGATGGTAAAAGGTGATTTAAAGCAGATGAACAGTAAATTTCTAAAAGGAGGATATGTTTATAAATACGGAACAACCTTGTATGTCGGAATCGGTGTGCCAATTCCTGTTCTTAACGAGAGAATCGCTAAATTTTGTTCAATAAGCAACGCCCGGATTTTTGCAAATGTCATTGACTATGCAGTCCGGCACAGAAACAAGCCGACAATAAGAAAAATTTCTTACGCCGAACTGATGAGCGGAAAGATTACAATAAACGATGAAGAAGTCCTCGTATCACCTTTATCAAGCTATAAGAAAGCAGGCGAAATTGCATCCGAACTTAAAAATTTAGTCATGCAGGGGGACTTTTTGTTGACACAAGCAGTTGCTGAACTTCCGAAAAGTAAATTTAAACCAATGAAAGAAATAACAAAAGAGATTAAGGTCAGGGATGTTATGACACGAGCGATAGTTGCGGATTTGGATTCGGAAATTTCCCATATTTCAAGGACTATGATTGAAAAAAATGTTAATCACATTGCCATATTAAAAAATGACCTGATGGTTGGAATTGTTACATCCTGGGACATTGCCAGGGCTTATGGATTAAAAACAGAAAATTTAACAGATATAATGACAAGGAATGTTGTTGTTGCGGGCCCCGATGAAAATATAGAAGATGCGGCAAAACGATTAGAGGAGCATAATATATCAGCACTTCCCGTTGTTGTTGAAAAAAGAGTTGTGGGGATAATAACAGCAGAGAATATTTCAGTCCTCATAAGAAACAGAAAAATTTAAATCAAAAATTTAAAGAAAAATTTAAAAATTTATTTAAACATTCAAAAATTTAACGATGAAAATTTCCATAAAATATCCGGGGAATTTATTAACCAAACCCGTATTGAAGGAACTTTTATCTTTTAAAAAATGCTCACACAATAACCTCGCTGTTGCTCGGATATTTTCAAAACCTTTGGGTTTTGAAAAAGCCACAAAGTCACAGAGTATTTTAAGAATGAAGTTTTTAAAATCTCCGAGCACAAGCAAGATGATTTTAAAATCAAGAGATTTTAAAAGATTGAAAATCTCACAGATTTTCAGTATTT
>JAGWDQ010000005.1 GCA_018260615.1 Candidatus Altarchaeum sp. | reverse complement strand
AAAAAGTTATATTTAGCTGATTTTACAATTCTGCCGAAGCATTATTTCCGATAACATGTTATATCCGCAGTTGTTGCATATATCCTCCCGATTTTGCACCAATTTTGTATGATATCTGCATTGCGTATATCTCTCCAATTTGGCATGATATCCGCAGTTGTTGCATATATACTCATTTTGGATGAAATTTTATTTTTCTATTAATAAATTCACTATAATAATTATAAAACTTAAATTAAAATATATTATAAATTTTTAACCCTAATGACTTATAGGTCAATCGGGTTTAATTATAAATTAAAAAATGCTCACACAAAGCCACAAAGTCACCAGGTTACAGAATATAACTCCTTTGTGTCTCTGTGTCTCCGTGTGAGGATAATAAAACGAACTTTCCTGTACGATAAAAAACAACAAAATTTATTTTTATTTTTATTTCTCTTTTTCCAGAATTAACTCGCTAACTTTCTTTCCGGACATCAGCATTCCCCCGAAAATCGCCCCCATTCTTTCACTTCCGTAGACCGCATTTGCAGCCATTCCCGAAACAAACAATCCGGGATAAACCTCCCTCGTATTGTCCATTATATCGCTTTCGCCTTTTTCAGCCCACATAGAACGTTCACCTAATACATCCCCTGTTTTTGTATTTAAATTTCCAACCTTCTTAACAACGAGATGACAAATACTTGCTTCATGCCCTGTTGCATCAACGACAAAATTTGATTTTACAGACAGAGGATCTACATGTAAATTTGCCATCTGAACTGCTGTCCAGTTTATCACAACTCCGCAAATTTTGGTCTTGTTGTTATTATTGTTTTTATTATCTTTATTATTTTTGTTGCTTTGAGCACTGCGAATCAGAACATCCTCAATACTTATCAGATTAAAAATTTTGACACCTTCATCAATTGCCTTTGCAGCCATCTTTGTTACACATTCAATACTATCTGCTATCCACAAATCATCAAATTTTTTGCATTTAACATTACATTCATCCAAAATTTCCTTGCCGCCTTTTTGCAGCACAACCCTCGGAAACATCATTCCGCCACCCCACATACCTCCGCCAATGCTTAATTTTCTTTCAAATATTACAACCTTCTTTTTTGCCTTTGCAAGATACCTTGCCGTTGTTAAGCCGGAAGGACCGCCTCCCGCAACAACAACATCAACATCTAAATTTTCCAGAAAATCATCAACTGCATTCCTTACAATTAACTTGGTGATTTTTGTTTCCTCAATCATTTTCAAACCCGGCTGGAAATATCCCGCTTACTTTCTTACTTTGCTTTATTACTTTGGCTGCACGGTTAATTTTCCCTGCCTTCCCGTTGTTATCTGCAATTTTCCCTGAAAGGTCTTTACAAAACCATTCTCAACAACAACCTTATCTCCGCCATGTACCTGGTCTATCTGCTCATTCCACAATGTCAGTGTTGCAGTTCCTGTTTCATCTTTTACTGTTGCAGTGGCAACATTCCCGTTTCCTTTATAGCTCGAAAAATTTCTTGCTTCTCCTACTTCTTCTACATCCAGCTCTATCCTGTCCACAGCCGCATTCGGCTTTAAATCGCTTACTTTCATTTTAAAAATTTAAAAAATTTATACTAATTAAAATTTTAGATAATAAATTAACAACTTTAACTAAATTAATATTAGACATTCTTTATGCCTTTTTTATTGATAATGCCTTAAAAGGGCAACTATTTATGCATCTTCCGCACAATATACATTTTTCTTCCTCAACCCCGAATTCAAAATTTTTCATAACCAAAGCACCAACCGGACACAATGATACACAGGCGCCGCAGTCAATGCACTTTTCCCGTTCTAAATTTATACTGTCTTTCAATTCTTCGGCCATAACCCCTTCCTTTCTTATGGCGTCAACAAATTTAGCCGCGTCTTTGTCGTCTATTTCTATTGTATATTCGCCTACACTGTCCGCAACCTTTGCCTGAAGTATGTTTATATTTATTTTTGTCTTCAGTATTGCATTGCTCAATACGGGTTTGGTTAATAAATTCCTCGGATATTTCAGGGAAATTTTCATTTTGATTTAAATTTTTAAATTTTTAAAGGTTTACTTTTTCTTTCTTTTCGGAGTGTTTTCTCTTTTTTATGAGCCTCACACGGAGACGCCGAGACACAAAGAGGAAATATACTGAAAATCTGTGAGATTTTCAATCTTTTAAAATCTCTTGATTTTAAAATAC
>JAGWDQ010000004.1 GCA_018260615.1 Candidatus Altarchaeum sp. | reverse complement strand
TAGTAAAAAATAGGGTGTAATTATAATACTTAAACACTTTGCGAAAATCGGTGTTTAAAGATTGAAAACTCAAAGTTTTCAATATAACTCCTTTGTGTCTCTGTGTCTTGGTGTGAGAAACCAATGAAAAACTTATGCTTTATAGAACATTAAAAACAACAACTTACAAAATTTCCGACAATTCATTTATTATTTCATCAGATGTCAAAATTTCTTCATCTTGCTCAATTTTTCCCTCCAAATTTATAAATTCCTTTCCGAAGCCGTGTTTTTCTGCGAGTAAAAATTTCAAACAATCAAAGACCATTTTAAATTTCCTTTTACGGGCTGCAACCCACCTCCACCCGCCAAGTTTTGCATTTTTATGTATGTTTATGAATGTTTCCTGATAAATCAGAGGTGTATCTATCGGAGGGCCATTAACTATTTCAATATCCGGCAATTCAAAAATTTCAAATTCAAATATTATTGCGGTCTTAACACAGGCACTATTTACATACGACTTTGAATTCATAACCTTAAATTTAAATTTTTCCAGCTGCTTTATTAATGTTTTCCGTGTCTTTTCTAATTGCGGATACAGGTTGTTTATGTTTATGTAAGGATGCTCATAGCACACCGCAATAAATTTTGTTCCTCTTTCTTTCATAGTTCTCATCAGTTCTTCCCTCGTGATTTTTTCTGGTTTTAAATCCTTAAAGAAGAAGTCAATTGACGGACTTAACCGGAACTTTCTGCAGGCATAGATAAATTTAGCCATATTTTCCTCGCTTACTGCCGAGGCAACATTCCTGTTCTTGTCAACTGGGTCAATAACAACCAACGGTTCGTCAAACAAAATTTTCCCCTGTCCTTCCCACTGGTTTTCAACATCTATAAATGTGTTTAATTTCCACTCCGATGAATGCTTAATAACATCTGTCCAGGAACCATAATAAATGCACATTAGTTCGGCAAGATAACCGCTGAAGCCCTTAACACTTGCCTCTGCTCCGTAGACATTACAACCCTTCATAAACTGCTTTAAAAGCCGTATTTCATCGTTTAAATTTAAATTTTTCAGACATTTTATTTTTTCACGGACATACTTTGTATGGTATATAGTTCTGTCAACAGATGTTGCAATATTTTTAAAGTCGCCGAATATTCCTTCTCCGAAGTCGTAGCACGGCACGAGTTCTATTGAAAAATTTTTAAATTTTCCCTTGATGTAAGGATGTTCTGCATAGTCAATCTCGCAGTCGGTTAAAATTTTTTCCCCTATTTCAATGACTGTTTTTCCCAAGTCATCTTTCTTAAACCGGACTGGAAATTTGATAAAAATGTCAATATCCGTATCGTATGGCTCATAAGCAAGGTCAGTATCTTTGGCAAGCGAACCGACAATTTCAGCGTGATGGCCAAATTTTGAGATTTCTGCGAGCAGACATTTTGCTATGTCGTGCTTTTGTGCTTTTAAGTCCGCCGATGGTTTTATTTTTGCTAATGCATCCTTTAATATTTGTGAAATTTCCGAAATCCGGGAAATTTTATCGTCCATTTTTAAGACCCAAAGTAAATATATTTAAAAGATTCAATTCCTGATATTCTTTTAATATGCCTGTTCTAAATAAATGATCCGCTAATTTCTTTCCGGTTTTCACATCAACGGTAAAAGTTGCCTGCATTAATGTAGTCACTTCGGAAAATTTATAATACTTTTCTCCTGCATAATTCCCAGCAATACCAACAGGGTAATCAATAACACTCGGGCCAAAATTATAATGGGAAGGATAGAAGTCCAGATTATCTTTTACATATTGTGCTAACTCTTCCCGGTTTTTAAATCCGCCTTTCTTAATTATATCTGTCAATGTGGTTGCCATTTTAAATTTATTTAAAATATGAGGGTGAAACGAACTTATTTTTAAATTTCCCCTTTTTTATTTTATATATTCTTATCAAAATTTCTTTTTGACATAAGAATTTTGATTTTTTGGAAATATTTAGATATATGAGAGAAAATTTTTTATTACTGCATACTTTGTTTTATATCAAATGTGTAGGTAAATAAACTAAATACCCCGCTATAAAGGAATATGCTAATGTTTTTCCAATAATGACAATACTTGCAACTTGTGACATCCCGAAAAGTGTTCCTGTAACAAACCGTAAATTGTTGTTGCTTACTCGCTTTCCGAGTGCCTGTGTTGTGCCATCAATTGCAGTTGGAATCATAAAAAGTATGACAAGTAAAACAGTCGGGTGAATTATTTCAAAATGAAATATTGGCATAAACAACATTCCGGCAATAATTCCCGTGCATCTTGCACAAACAGGAAATTGTTTTCCCTGAAAAAAGAATGAACGCTCAGGAAGTCGGTGGCAGAATGTTAATTTTATGTTTCTTTCTTTAATTTCATTTTTAATCTCATGATATTTGTCTATAATTCTCATTTTAATAAAGATGCTGCTGTAAGAAGAGAAATAGGTATAAAATATATACAATAACGATAATCAGATATATCAAACCAACACCGATACATATTTGTCCTGCTTGTTTTGCCTTTTCGGGTTTGGTGTCTCTCCAAATAAGCCAGAGTATGAGTGGTAAAATAAAACCCACACCATAACATAAGCTACAAACACAAGTAGTGCCGCCAATTGCAATTGCTTCTATTGTATCAAGCCCTTTTTGCGATTCATCCGCACACTGACTACAGTATATTTTTGTACCTTTTTGCACGGTACACTCTCTGCATAATCCTTTTCCACAAGATGAACAAGTCATAACCGCATCTTGTTCCGGATGATAAAAACACTTCATTTTACTTTTATTTTATGTTGTTGAGTTGTTGCTTAATTCGAGATTTGATATCGAGCAACATGTCTAATAATAAGAATATGGATGGGTGGGGCCAATTATTGCAAGTATAAATAAAAAATACAATGTAAATAGTATAATCCAAATTATAATAACAGCAATGCAGATATACCCTACTTGTTTTGCCTTTTCAGGTTTGCTTTCCCTCCATATAAACCATGCAACGATTGCTATGATTGGAGATAAGCAGAGTGATCCTCCACCAATAACAATTGTTTCTGTTGTGTCAAGCCCTTTTTGCGATTCAGCCGCACACTGACTGCAGTATATTTTTGTACCTTTTTGCACAACGCAATCTTTACATAATCCTTTACCGCAGGATGAACAAGTCATAACTGCGTCAACTTCCGGATGATCAAAACATTTCATTTTTATTAAATTTATGATTTAATAATTAATAGTAATATGAATGAGGACTATAGGACGCAATAAGGATAATATATATAATAACGATAATCAGATATATCAAACCAACACCGATACATATTTGTCCTGCTTGTTTTGCCTTTTCGGGTTTGGTGTCTCTCCAAATAAGCCAGAGTATGAGTGGTAAAATAAAACCCACACCATAACATAAGCTACAAACACAAGTAGTGCCGCCAATTGCAATTGCTTCTATTGTATCAAGCCCTTTTTGCGATTCATCCGCACACTGACTACAGTATATTTTTGTACCTTTTTGCACGGTACACTCTCTGCATAATCCTTTACCACAAGATGAGCAGGTCATAACTGCATCCTGTTCCGGATGATTAAAACATTTCATTTTTATTAAATTTAAACTGTAAACAATTAAATTTTTGATATTAAATAAATTAAATTTCACCTTTTTTATTTTCTCTGTCCTCTTTACTCATTCCCCTGCCGACAAACCCCCCGAGACGATTCTTTATCCCCTTGAGCAGTTTGTTTTGCATGTCTTCGTCAAAATTTCCCTTTGAGACCAAAATTTTCATGAGCTCATCAGTAATTTCACCAACCTTATTTTTGATGTTTGCCTTATCTGTTTTCACAACGACATCCAGTTCATCAGTATATTCCTCAAATTTTTTCAATTCTGCCGCCGATATGCCTTCGTTAAGCCCAAGTTCCGGCTGAGAATATCCCTGAAAGAAATGACTCAATATTACCTGTTCGTCTTTTTCGCTTTTTTCTCCGCTTTTATCTTTTACTTTTATTTTGTCCTGAAATTTATTGACAAAGTATTCCCAGCGAAGTTTATAAATATGTTCCCGGCCTCTTTGATTTAACGATTTTAAAACGACTCCGTCAAAGTGCGGGTCAATTTCAGCCATCTTTTCAGCGAGTAAATTTCCCTCGTTGTATATTCCTATCTGCGGAATTACAGACAAATCCATTTCTTTCAGTCCGTTTAAAAAATCATTGTCATACCACTTTCCGAGTTCGTCTGTTTCATTCATATTAAATGCATCAAAAATAAAGTATCCTATATTTCCAAAACCCCAGTTCTTTTCATTAAATTCATAGTTCGTTGCATTCAAACTTTTCTTTCCAATCACTTCCATATCTAAAACAATGTTTGGATATTTTGAAAAGAAATTTATAAATTGTTTGCCGTATGCTTCTCTCAAAATAGTAGTTGTCTGGGCGCATATAAATCCGCCTCTCTGCAATGCAACAAAATGAGCAAGAGATTTTAAATACAATAATCGCACATTATAACCGTCAATCTTATATTCCGCAATAAATTTCTCATTAAGGAGCGGAATATCATTTACAATTTCGGGTGCTTCAAGTTTGGGATATGACTGAACAATTATTTCTCTGTCTCCGTCTACAATCAATACACTTCCCGATTTTGTCAAAATATAACTTTCAAGCCCGTCTAAATCTGCAGAATAAAATTTTCCGCTTTTTCCCATTCCCATAACTACATTTTTTTCAACAAAGGGATAAAATTTCCGCAATTCGTCAATGTTTTGTTTTGGAGTCATTTTAATGTATTAACTTAATGTCTGTCTTTTAAGTAAGAAAATTTAAAAAATTTTTTCAATTTTTCATGTAGGTTTTAGCAATTTCAACAAAAAAAGATGGGTTTATGGACAGACGCTAATTAATTTTAATTTTTATTTCTGTAAGTATTTCACCAAGATTTTTGTCCTTCTCTATTTTTCCAAATACTTCATACACTCCATCTCCTCTCGTGTTAAATATGATTGCCTTGCAGGGTATATCATTTTTATTGACAGATAATTTATCAACAAAAAGTGGAATTTTTTGAAACAAACTATTATTCGTCGCAATTTCATTATTGCTATTCTCTATCAATTTTTTATTTTCTTCAAAATAAATTGGATCTAAAACTATAATTCTGGCACCGTCAACAACAATATCTCCAATTTTGATATATTTATATTTTTCCATGTTTTTTAAAAATTAATTTTTATAGATATTCCATTAAATTTTCGTTCCAATTATAAGTTTTAAATTTTTCAAAATTTTCAAAAAACTCTTTTCCAAGTTTATACATTTTAAAAACTCTTTCAAAACTCCAAACCTCCGTCCAAAATTTTATTTCACCATTAAACATAAAAATTTTTCTTATTCTTTCTAATTTATTAATATTTGAAACTATAATAACTTTTCTCGCGCCAAATGATTTGGCAAGTTTTAATGCATCTTTATCTTTTTCAACATTTCCTTTATCGCATACTTCAATAGCCAAATATAAGTCATCACCTTTATACCACAAACAATCAATATTATACGGAGAATTATCCATTCTGAGTGGTTTGCTTTCAGTTAAAACGTTGAATCCGTTCCATTTGCCAATATTTTTTAACATATCAATCGTTGTACTGTGAATGCTTTCTTTGTTAAGATCGTTTTCTTCCGCTATATTTTTATATTCTTCTTCTGCTCTTTGAATTCTAATCTCTGGCGTATATCTAATATCCAGCGTTTTTAACAGACCCAATTCTTTTTCGTCCGTAGCTAAATAATCATAGCGGTTAAGATAATCTGTTATATTATAATGTCCGAATAATCTTAAAACATACAAACCATTTTTCACTTTGATGATGGGTTTCCACTGCCTAAAACTTGTGTGATCTGTTGCTTTTACGTCTTTCAAAATTTCTATCATAAAAGATAGGGGAATTATAAATGCTTGTTTTTCATTTTCACATACAAAAATTTGAAAGAAATTTCTTGTTTTTTCATACATTTTTTCAAATTGCTCTTGCTCTATTCCAAAAAAATATTCTTCTCTGTTGTTCAAGCTCGCATAAATAATATCAACGAATATCCTGTCGTTATCTATTGAATAAATTGTTTTGCCAAGATTCTCGTTTCTTTTTACGATAAACCCAAAACTTCTGATATTATTTAGAACTTTTTCCTTGATTTCATCTATTGTTTTTTGATTTTTTCTAATTGTCATATTGTTTTGAATTTTAATAAAATTTTATGCAATAACTCAAGTTTTGCGTTTTATGTTAAATTTTAGTTTTCCCCTAATTTTACTTAATTATCTTTCCTTTCCCATCGCAAACTTCAACGACATTAAATTTTGTAGCAACATCCATCTCAACAACAGCAACATAAGTTCCATTATTCATCTTTTTCTTTACATCTTCCTTCATATCATCACCAATTGAGTAGGCATCAAGGTATATATCAATGTCCTTTATTTCGTCCTTCGATTTAATATCTAATATTGTAAATTTATATTCATCAGCGACTTCTTTAATTGCTTCTTTTATATTTTTCTTTGCCTCATCAGCAGCATAAGGTCTTAATGTTTCGTTTTTAAAATTTTCAAAGTCATCTGCAGTCATGCCTTTTATATACGAAATTTCTTCCTCATCTAATCCATATTCATCCGCCTCCTTTAATAAACCATCTTTTGTAATATTCTTCAAAATTTCTTCTGTTTCGTTTTCAATTAATTCATCATTTTCGCTTGCCGCTTTGAGTGTAGTTGTCTTTAATTCAATGATTTTCCAGCCATACTCTGTCTTAATGTTATCTTTTACTATACTTTTATAGTCGGTTGTATCATTTACCTCTTTATTTTGAGCATTTTCCATACATCCTGAAATCAGGACAAGCACTAAAACAATTCCCACTACACCTGCTGCAAATACCAAAGATAAATTTTTCCCGTGCATTTTTGACATTTTAAAATTTGTTTATTTTGTTTAAAATTTAAAAGAATAATTGATTTATTATAAATTAGAATGATTATAAATAACTTTTTTATTTCATATTTTGCCATTTTTAAAAAGCCACTGCATATCATTCTTCGGGAATTTCGCCCGTGTAGAAGTGATAAAGATACTTTCCTTTAAATTTTTTCAGCACCCTTCTGCCTCCTTTAATTATACTTATTTGTGCAATATTATTTTTTACTCTTTTCAACAAGTTTCTTCATTTCTTTATCAAAATCAGAAATGTATTTTTCATCTTCGTTTTTTCTGTATTTTTCATATTCTTTTGTAGCTTTTTCCAGTGATTCCTCATGGCTCACTTTTCCTGCATTATCAAGAAGTTCTTTTTCACTAATTGTCAGGAAGCTATCAAGTTTTTCAATCCAATCTGCCATTTTCATAAGTCGCCCGTTTGTTGCCTGTAATTCCGCAAAATCCAGATACATAGAAACGATTAAATTAAGTTGTTTCAATTCATCTTCCGAAAGATAGTTTTTGGCAATAGCAATATCACGAGTTGTAATATATTTTCCGTTAAAATTTGTAAGTCCCATAAATGGTTTATCAGCATTTGCCTTTTCATTTATCAATTCGGCGGCAGTTCTTCCGTGAATTGCAAAATGTATTTTATTTTGTACGGTTGCAAAAAAAGTACGGGTCAGTTTCTCATCTTTTTGGTAATCAATACTTGTGGCGTAAATATCAGTTATCTTTTGATAAAAATTTCTTTCGCTACTGCGAATATCGCGAATTCTTTGTAAAAGTTCTTCAAAATAACGAGACCTTGCTCCTTCTTGTTTCAGACGGTTATCATCCAATGTAAAACCTTTGATAATATACTCGCGAATTCTTTCCGTTGCCCATTTACGAAATTGAGTTCCCTTCAAAGATTTTACACGGTAACCAACAGAAATTATCACATCAAGATTATAATACTTTACTTCCTTATTTTGCATTTTGCCTTCTATGGCACCATGTTGAGTGGTATGTCGGAATTTCCGACATACTAAATTTTCTTCCAGTTCTCCTTCTTTAAATATATTTCCAATGTGTTCTGTTATAGTGGTTCTGCCTTTTCCAAAAAGCTCAGCCATCTGATCTTGTGTCAACCATACCGTTTCATCTTCAAGATTTACCTGAAGTTTTGTTTTTCCGTCTTTAGAATTGTATAAAATTACCTGTTCCATCTTAATTTTTCCAAAAATTAGTTTTTGTTCCTTTGCTCATTTTTTGTATTAAATGATTATTATATCTATCAAGTTTTCTTTCCCCCGTTTTTTCGTCAATTTCATAAATTTCCCCCTGGAATTATCTTTTCATGGATTTTCGCTCACTACTATAAAAATAAGGCAGTCATCTGTCAACTTATTAAATTTAAAGTAAAGATAAAATAAATTTAAATTTCCGGATTTTTGCCGTATTTTAAAAATCGCAGAGATTTTTTAAATATCCGAACGATTTTCAAAATCGCAGAAATTTTGAAAAGACACGAACGAAGTGAGCATCAGCGAGGTTATTTTTAAATCGCAGAGATTTAGAAATATCCGAGCATCAGCGAGGTTACATTTTAAATATCCTGCTCCTCATATATGCCTCTTTTCTTTGTTCCGCCTCCGATGCTTCCTTTTCCCGCCTTATTTTTTCCCTCTCATAAGTTGCCTCATTTACTAATTCAATTAAAATTTTCTCCTTTAAATCAGAAATTATTGACATCAAATTTACCGCCGCATCATAAGCATTGGTTCTGTTGCTGAAATAATTATGGATTTCCTGGTCGGCAATGTTCTTTGTAGACATATAATGATAATGGTCGCTTGTAAGCAAATATCTCCAGACATTTTTAAATTTGAGCTTTGCCGCTTCATCTGAAATTTTATCAATTAAATAAGCGAGGCGCTGAACCTCCGAAAAGCACAGCAACTGGTTATGATTTCCGAGCCATGCACTATGGTCTCTCTCGGTGTCAGCCCATGAAATCGTCTTATCCCACGGAACATCAATAATATTATCTTTGTTCTGCTTATTGTTTTTATATCTTTCAATCGCCTCATTCGGAGTTAAAAAATCCAGATTTTCATGTTTCAAAATTTCATCCGGCAAAAATTTAAGAAATTCGAATATCCCCGTTTCTGCCCACTGATGCTCTCCGAATGTCTCATAGTCCATACATAAATTTATAACATCCCCTTCACTTGCAGAAAGCCATCCCGCATATTTGTCCGCTGTCAAAGGAAATTCATTCCAGCTCCTCCATGAAAATCTGAATGCAATATCGTCGCTCAGTTTATAATTCTTCAGTAAGACAGCGAGGTTTGACTTATCTGATTTGTCATTTGGTTTAGCTGTTTTTGCATCATAAATAAAATTCGGACTTCTCCCTTCTAATATTCTTTCAATACCTTCCGTAAAAATTCCAACATATCCTAAATTTTCCACCTCTTTTGCAATTTCATTATTGTAAAGCAGTTCCGTATTTCTAAACACCTTCGGGGAAAAATTTAAAATTTCCTTCATTGCATTCCTGTGTAACTTTATCTGCTCTCTAAACTCGCTTTTATCTGCAAAAAGTCCTGACAAACTGTGATAATATGTCTCATCAATAAATTCAACGCAACCGCTTTCTGCCATCTGCTTAAATGTGTCAAGCAATGCGGGTTCATACTTTTCACACTGTTCAAGCCATGTTCCGGTTATTGAAAATGCAATCTTAAATCGCTTATTCTGATTCTTAAATTTATCTATCAGACCAAGCAAAATTTTATTTGTCGGCCAGTAACACTTTTTTGCTACCTTTTCAAAAATCTTCCTGTTTTCATCGTCGTCGTAATAAAATTTCTCCAGATTTTCCACATTTTCATTTCGGACACTATCAGGCCAAAACCATTTTAATCGTCTCGGCTGATGAACCTCAAAATAAAAGACAATTGATGCCATTTTAAATTTTTATGAAATTATTTTTAATTATGTCTATATTTAATTTTATTTACTTTATAAATTAATATTTTTTAATATGTTCATCATAAAATTCGGCGGAAGTTTAAGCACAAACCCGGAAACAATAAGCAAAATCTTTGAAATTCTGGAAGAAATATCTATAAACCACAAATTTATCCTTCTTCCCGGAGGCGGGGAATTTGCGGACATTGTATTGAAATATTATGAAACTCATAATTTAAATTTAAAAATTTCCCACAATGCGTGTATTTTGGCAATGGATATTGTCGGTTTAATACTTTCAAATTTCACAAAAATCAGGACAAGTTATGAATTAAAACCAAATACGATATTTCTGCCATCCCGCCTGCTGATTGACAGCGATTTGGAAATTTCAAATGAAATTACATCCGACAGCATAGCAGTTTATGTAGCAAATAAATTTGATACGGAAACCGTAATTTTGCTTAAAAGTGTTGACGGAATTTTTGTTAATGGAAAATTATGCACCGAAATTTCAGCATGCGAACTTGAAAAAATCAACAGCAATGTTGTTGATTCCGCTTTTCCAAATTTTATTCAAAAATATAAAAAAGTTGCATACATTATTAACGGAAATTTTCCCGAACGACTTGTAAATTTAATTAACGGAAGAGAGAAAATTTATACAAAAATTTATCTTTAAAATTATGCCTGTTTCTTCATCTTCTCAAAAATCCTCCTGTAAATTTCACTTTCTGCCTTTTCCGTTCCTTTATTGTCAGCCACACACAACCTGTATAATCGTTCAACAATCAGTTCGGGAGTACTCTTTCCGATTTTATTAAATTTCGGCTGCCTGTCAACGATTAAATTTAAATTTTCATCAAGTCCCGTTGCTTCTATTCCGTCAACCCTTATATTCTTGCTTACATCCTTTAAAATTTGAGCGCTTAAATGCGTAACAATTACCGCAAAATCATCATTTTCAGTTAAAATTTCAAAAATTGCCGAAATCATTTTTGCAGCAGCACCCGGTTCTGTAATCGCCTCTAATTCATCCATGAGCACGAGTTTCTTATTCTTTGAAATTAAAATTTTTGCGATTGCTTTTAATGTTGATTCAAACGCCCCTGCACTCAATGTTCCGGTGTGTTTGCTTAAAAAATAAATTTCATCAAAAACCGGAAATTCACAGTACTCTGCACAAACGGGAAGTCCGCTCTGTGCCAGAATCTGAATGTGTAAGAGCGTTTTAAGCAAGGTTGTTTTTCCGCCGGAATTTGCACCGGTAAGCATTGCGATTTTTCTTCTTTCAATCTCGCCGCCAAGAGAATATGTTATTGCAGTTGAATTATTGAGCAGCAAATTTTGCGCCCCTTTAAAAAATAATGCATCGCCCATCTTTGGCATTATTCCTTGGTTGTCATTCGCAAATCGGACAATTCCCAAAATTTCGTCAAGAGAATAAATTTTTTCGCATAATTGTTCAATGACCTCAAATCTGGGCAGTTTCTTTGCCGCCTTTACTTTGTATTCGTATTCCGCCTCTAAAATTTCCCTGTTTGTTTCATCCAAAAATTTATTTATTTCATTTTCATCTGTCCGGACAGGATATTCCTTTTCAAAAATAGAAATGATTTTTGCCTTGCCGACAGCAAATTTTCCGGCAATTTCGGCGATGTGCTCTTCAACACTTGCATTAATAATTTCCCGAACTTCCGGGATTTGCGTTATGCTTTGTAAATTTTTCATCAAAAGTTCCTTTACATCTACCTTCATATTCCTTGTTTCAACATCTTTCAGGACTTCGGAATTTATTTTTTCTTTGTGTTCGTAAATGCTCTTTTTGAAATTTTTTATTAATGCCTTCTTTCCACTAATCTCTTCCGTAGTGATTTCACATTTTTCATTCACACTGGCAATAATGTCCGAAATTTCCTTTAATTTTTCCAGGTCAACATTTGTATCTGTTGCAATATTACAACCCTGAAGCAGGGAATAAATTTCATAAATTTTTTTTAGGACTTCTTTATTTGCGGCAAAATTCATAATAAAAAATTCCGGAAGTATTTCTTCAATCGGCGTATCTGAGTTTGCTATAACAATTTGCTGTTTTTCATCAATACCTTCATTATTGTTATTGCCGACCATTAAATCGCAATATTTTTTGAGCCACATAAACCGCTCGTAACTTTCATCATCCGGGACAATAACAGCCCTGTCAACAAAGAAATCACCTGCTTTTTTTAATTCAAAGTTCGTTAAATTTTCTCTTATTTTGTCTATTATTGCACTATCAATTCCGCTGTATTTTGAAATTTTCTCCTGCATCGCAA
This sequence comes from Candidatus Altarchaeum sp., assembly GCA_018260615.1. GTDB lineage: Archaea > Altiarchaeota > Altiarchaeia > Altiarchaeales > Altiarchaeaceae > Altiarchaeum. Next base: position 3,575 of record JAGWDQ010000004.1, on the reverse strand, counting down.
GTATGTCTTTTGCATCACCGAATAAATTCAGGGAAAAATTTTCTCTGCCTTTTTTTGTGATTATAGACCTTTTGATTATTTCGGAGACCTCTTTATATGCTGATTTTGCATCGGATGTTTTGAGAATGGACATCTTTGTTTTATTTAACTCAGGTTTTGCGTTTTGAAAAATTTACACATATAGAAATTAGTTTTTTGGTATTTAATAATCTCATAGATTTTTAAAGATTGAAAACTTGCAGTTTTCAGTATTTAAAAAATCTCATAGATTTTTTAAAGATCGAAACCGAAGGTTTCAGTATTTGTTTTTGAGATTTTATAAATGTAAATATGCAACAAGGATTAATCTGCTATTTTCAAAACGATGAGTTTTGAAAATCTCCGAGCAATATCAAAAATGCTTGAAGCGTTTAAAATTTCCTATGGAAATTTTAAATCTCCGAACGAAGTGAGGTGATTTTTGGGTACTCATCCCTTTAAATTGGGATAATTATTTTGTGAGAGATTTTTTAAAAATCTGCTTAAAAATTATATTTTTCAAGCAAGGTAAATCATTATGTTTTTAACCTCACTCCGTTCGGATATTTACTCATTTCATTCGTAAATGACAAAAATTGTGAGTTTATAGACAAACATTAATTATCCCAATTTTAGTGGGTCAGCACCCTTTATTTTTGGAAACAGCATAATTTCAATAACTTTGGAAATAACTTTTGTGTCCGTTGAAAGATTATAAATGTTCTTTGAAATATCAATAAAGCCCTTTACAGTCCAATTTCCTTCATCATCTTGAATTTCACTCAGATATTCGTTAAGATGAGACAACATATCCTCTCTAAATTTATTTTCATCTTTTTTTGAAATTTTTACCATTTTTGAAATTTTCCTAAAATTTACCAAAACAAAATTTTATTTTTTAATCAACAAACGCATTCTCCAGCGCCTTCCCGCACCCACAATGTCTTTCCTCCGGAATTGCCTCTATTAAATTTCTTAAAATTTCCCTGATATTTTCATTGTTTTCCTTCATCACCTTAATAACATCCTCAATTGAGACCGGATTTTTCGCCCAGACATCATAATCAGTTACAGTTGAAATATTTAACACACACATCTCTTTTTCCCGTGCCAGTGAAACCTCGGGACATAAAGTCATTCCGATAACATCTGCAAAATTTCTGAAAAATCTTGATTCCGCTCTCGTTGAAAATCTCGGACCTTCAATACAGCAGTAAGTTCCGTTTTCATGAAACGAAAATTTTAACCTTTCTACAACATCTATTGCTATTCGTCTCAATTCCGGACAAAATGGCTCTGCCGTTGAAATATGACAGACCCTGTTTCCATCATAAAATGTCTGAATTCGCTGCTTTGTGAAATCAATAAACTGGTCTGTTATTACAATATCGCCCGGCTTAAAATTTTCTTTTAGTCCTCCGACAGCAGACAGCGAAATAATCCTTTCAACACCCAAGACCTTCAATGCCATTATATTTGCCCGAAAATTTATTTTGTGCGGAGGAATTGTATGCTGACTGCCATGTCTCGGAATAAATGCGATTTTCTTTCCGTTAAATTTTCCTATTGTAATTAAATCAGAAGGACTTCCGTAAGGAGTTGAGACCTTTATTTTCTTAATTTCCCTGATTTCTTTCTCGTTGTATATTCCGGTTCCCCCGATTATTCCGATAGAAATTTGAGCAGCGGACATTTTAAATTTACTTAAATTTATTTCAATTATGGGGATGACAAAATATCTTCTTTTTTCTTTTCAAGTACTTTCTTTTTATTTTCCATTTCTGCGATTAATTTGTCATCATCTTTCTCCATAACCACCTTTTCACATTCCTGACAGACAAAATCCGACTCTAATGCTTCGGTGGATGTCCATGTTTTGCAGTCGCAGACAAAATTATGTGCTTTAATTTCTTCTATTTCTTTGGTTAATTTTTCTATTTCTTTGTTAATATCCGAGACGGTAAATTCAACGACTTTGTCCGGCCTTATTTTCCAGAAATATGTAAACCACCCTGTTTTTTTATCCTTTGTCCTGTTAAATTCTACAATGCTCTTATCATGCATTAAATTTAACCATTTTCTTATTATCGGGGCTTTCATATTTTTTTTATTTGAGACAATCTCATCTCCGATATAATCATTAAGTTCCGGCAATATATCCACACACCCTTCTTCAAAATATTTTAACAAAATTTCCCTGACATTTTTATTTTCATAAATTTTTGAAAATCGGACAGCAACGGGCTCCGCAACTGCAACTATTTTGTCTGCATTTTTGACGAGTTTGTCTTTCCTGGCAACATCTTTAACAACATCATTTTTTGTTTTTTTTGTTTTTGGCTGCTTTTCCGGTTTGGCTGCTTTTTCAATTTTGTTTGCTGCATCTGTCTTTTTGCCTGTCTTTTTATTTTCACCAGACATTTTCTCTCCGAAATTTTGTGCTTTTGTCTTAATTACTTTTGGCATTTTTTCATCAAATTAATTAAATGTTAAATAAATATATGTTAAATTTAAAGATAAATTTGAAATCAAAAATAAATTTGTTTTTGTTTTCTAAATTTTTGAAATAAATTTTAAAATATAAAATATAAAAAATATAAAAAGGCAAAATGCTCTATCTTATAGGACTCGGATTATATGATGAAAGGGACATATCATTAAAGGGAATTGAAATTTTGAAAACCGCAGATGAAATTTATGCGGAAAATTATACGAATTTTTATCACGGAAATTTAAAAAATTTAGAGGAAATTGCAGGCAGAAATAAACATATAACCATTCTGAAGCGGAACGAAATAGAAAGCGGTGAAATTTTATACAAAAATGCGTTATTAAAGGATATTGCGCTGTTAGTTCCGGGAGACCCTATGTTCGCAACAACACATTCGTCAATAATTCTTGACGCAGAGAAAAGAAAGATAAAAGTAAAGATAATCCATTCTTCGTCAATATATTCTGCGATTGCCGAAACGGGACTGATGACTTATAAATTCGGAAGAACAACAACGATAGCTTTCCCTTATAAGGATACTATTCCGTCAAGTCCGTATAAAATTTTTATGGAAAATTTTGAAAGAAATTTACACACATTGATGCTTCTTGACATAGATCTTGAAAACAACAAATTTTTAAGTATAAACCGTGGGCTTGAAATTTTGCTGAAATTAGAAGAGGATGCAAAAGAGGACATTGTGAGGAAGGCAACATTCGTTTGTTGTGCGCGACTTGGAAGCGACGATGCGCTCATAAAGGCGGTTAAAGGAACGGATGCTGAAAAAATTTTAAATTTTGACTTTGGAGAGCCGCCGCATTGTATAATTGCCGCTGCAAATTTACACTTTATTGAAGAGGAGATGCTCGCAAGGTTTTATTAATACCTCTTTTCAAAATTAAACACCTCCTGCCATCATCAACCCTTCCTTTTCATCAAAATTGCACATCAAATTCATATTCTGAACCGCCTGTCCCGATGCTCCTTTGAGTAAATTATCAATTGCAGAAACAGTAATTTCTTTGAAGTTTCTTAAATCCCTGCTATTGTTATACTTAATTTTGCC
>JAGWDQ010000003.1 GCA_018260615.1 Candidatus Altarchaeum sp. | reverse complement strand
AGGGAGTGAATGATGCAAGAATTCCTGCCAGCAACGGAGTGAAAAATGAAAATATGTCCATAATGTTATTTTAAACTTTTATTTTAAATTTATTTGTTAAGTGTTGTGCAGGTGTTGTTTATGCATTTGCAACCAACGCCTCTGTCACACATATTAGTCATTCTATATTTTTCTATGTGGAGAAAATTATAGCAAGTATCATCAAAAACAAAACAATCCGTGTCATAATCGCACCATTTTTCATTCTTTAAAAAAGATGTTTGATTGTCCCAAATACTTCGCATTTGTGGGGCGGATTCCATTGATGAACAAACTCCCCCTCCACTTTGAAGGTCAATATTGTAAACCGTTGCATTTGTTTTACCTATATAAACCAAAAGAGAATGAGTTATATGCTTTCGGTCATGATATATCTCTTCACCCCTTGAAGATACCATTATTGCAAATGTGGATGGATCTTTTGTTCCCCACACAGGTATTGAAAATTTACTATTTGGATACAACTTCAAAAACTCCTGCAATTCCTCGGTTGCGTTGGCTATTGCGATTGCCTGCTCTTTTGTGATTTGTTTTGGTCTTTCCTCAAAACATTCATCATCCTCTATCGCAGTAATTATCTCATTTTTGTCTGTTTTTGTCCATATTGTATTATTGTTTTCTAAACAATTTAACTTGATTATTATAGATTTCACTCCTTTGTTTCCTTCTTCAAATAATATGTATGCAATTAGTGTAAGTGTCCTGTTACCCTTGCTTGTTGAATACGAAATTGGATAATAACCCGGATAAAATTCGTCTTTATATAATTCATCATATCTGTTTTTATAATATACCCACAGACAATTATTCTCAGTCTCTTTCTCTTTTATTATATAACTTCTATTATCAATTATTTCCCATGTCTTATCATCTATTTCCAAAATTTTTGCATCACGGGAAAGAGAATTACTATGTTCATTAAATACTTCCATTAGTTTTTCATCAACGACGTCGGTTTTCAGATATTGTTTATAACTCATATTTATTCCAAATGAATATCCACTACCTACTTTTACATGACAATGATAATCAGGATATTTCCCGGCAAATTTATTAGCAATTTCATTTTTATTCATAAAATCAAATGCAGCAGTATCTGATGGATATATTCCAAAAGACATCCATACAAACACATATATTACAAGTAACGCTAATAGTATTCCCACTATGATTCCGATTCCAATTAAAATTTTTGTTTTTGTTTCCATAATGTTATTTTAAACTTTTATTTTAAATTTATTTGTTAATTGCTGTGCAAGTGTGGTTTATGCATTTTGCTTCAAATGAACTGATTGGTGCGCACATCTTGCAATGTTTCATATCATTGCAGGATACCTCGTCGCGATTTTCATTCCAGTGTATTCTATGTATGAAATTGATTGAGGTTATACATTTGCACATTTGCTCACATGTTGAATTATCCAGTGTGCATTCTAAATTGCCGCAAATTGGTTCAATGAGATTGCAATCATCATCGTTTTCACAATAGTTCCATTTCTTAATGTATTCAAGTTTCGGATATTTTGCGAGAATTTTGCCTGTCTTGTGATCAATTGCAATTTCAAGAGGTGTGCTGCCGTTCCATAATACGCCAACATAGAATACTTCTGATGTGTCGTTCCTTACTCCAAATGTTTCCCAATAAAAGTTCAGAATCTTGATTTCTGTATCAGGATACAACTTCAAAAACTCCTGCACTTCCTCGGTTGCGTTGGCTATTGCGATTGCCTGGGATTCTGTGATGTGGTCTGTTAAATTCCATGGATAATCAGGATAACATACTCTGTCACAACCTCCGAAAGAACCTATTTGTTGTATGCTACACCTTTGACAATCGTCTAAAACAATAAACCATCCGCTAATAAAAACAATTCCGATTCCAATTAAAATTTTTGTTTTTGTTTCCATAAGGTTATTTGGGTAAATTTATATTTAAAAATTTAACTTGTTTTAGTCCATTTCTGAATACCCTGAGCGTAACGAACATACCAACTAATGAAATGCTGTTTTTTATCAAAGCAAATCCTGCGGCCCCACAATCCGCCATCCTTCATATCAACATCAAAACAGGTCAAATTACTTTCTGCATCATAAAATTTACTTACGGTCGTTGCAGAAGAAACAATTTGAACAAGTTTATTTTTTTGATATTCTTCAGTTAATTTTTCATAGTCATTACTGCAATTTAAATATATTGTTTCT
>JAGWDQ010000002.1 GCA_018260615.1 Candidatus Altarchaeum sp. | reverse complement strand
CTGCCGAATATCTTGCACGGGCGATTGTTGATAATTTTGATAAACTCCCTGATGATGTGAGAAACCTGCTTTTTAAATTGGCAGAAAAGGACTCTACTGCCGGAGGTGTTGCACGGGCGATTGTTGATAATTTTGATAAACTTCCCGAAGATGTGAGAAACCTGCTTTTTAAATTGGCAGAAAAGGACTCTGCTGCCGAATATGTTGCACGGGCGATTGTTGATAATTTTGATAAACTTCCCGAAGATGTGAGAGATTTATTGTTTAAGCTAGCAGAAAAAGAATCAGCGGCACGGTATATTGCAGAGGTGATTGCAGATAATTTTGAAGAACTCCCTGATGATGTTAGAAATTTGCTTTTTACAGATAAAGTTCAGAAAGGACTTAAAGAAGTTATTGAAGAATTTTCAATAAGTCTATTTGAATGGGATAAAGAAAATGCCGAAAAATTTAAAAAATTTCTAAAATAAACGAATAAAATTTAAACCAAATTTAACTTAACAAATTTAACTTAAAATCAAAAAATGCTCACAAAACGAATAATCCCCTGCCTTGACTGCGATTTAAGTATCCCCGAAGGAAGGGTCGTCAAAGGCAAAAAATTTAAAAACATAATTTACGCCGGAATTCCCGAAATTCTTGCAGAAAAATACTATAAAGACGGTGCCGATGAAATTGTCTTTCTGGATATTACCGCATCTTACGAAAAACGCAGAACTATGACTGATGTCATTGAAAGAACAGCAGAAAGTGTTTTTGTTCCTTTAACAGTGGGAGGCGGAATCAGAACAATTGAAGACATAAATAAAATTTTAAATGTCGGTGCAGATAAAGTTGCCGTAAATACTTTTGCAATAAAAAATCCCGAATTTATAAAGCAGGCGTCAAAAATTTTCGGAAGCCAGTGCATTGTCATCGCAATTGATGCAAAAAAAACAGGCAAAACCAAAAGCAGTTACGAAGTTTTCATTTACGGAGGAAGGCAGGAAACAGGAATTGACGCAGTTGAATGGGCAGGCAGATGCGAACAATTGGGAGCGGGAGAAATTTTGCTGACTTCAATGGACAGAGACGGAACAAAAGAGGGCTTTGAATTAAATTTAACCGAAAAAATTTCAGAAATTTTAAATATTCCGGTAATTGCATCCGGAGGGGTTGGAAATCCCGAGCATATTTATGAGGTATTCAAAAAAACAAAAGCAAGTGCTGCGCTGGCTGCATCCATATTTCATTTTGACGAATATCCGATTCAGGCTGTTAAGAAATTTTTAAAAGAAAAAGGAATTAATGTCAGGGTTTAAATTTTTGCTTTCATTATCGCATCTTCTAGCGCATTTTTATGAATCTCCGCTGCTTTATGAATAGAACTATCCGGTCCGCCTTTTCCTTTACACTCATATTGCGTTAGCAAGCCAACTTTATTTAATGCCTCTTCAGGAGTTACATCTTTAAATTTCTCTGCGATAATAAATGCCGCCCCACAGGGAGATGATTTCAAAACTTCTATACCTTTTATTTTGCCTTTGCTTATCCTTACCTTAAATTCAGGTATTCCGAATTTTTCAGTTATATTAATCGCACAAAAACAATCTGCACAAATTACATTCTTTAAATTGCACTTTGATGTTGTTATGACCTTTTTTGCATCTTTTAACAGATATGGCACATCCTGATGTTTTGTATAATCAAGCACAACATCTGCCGAAAAAACAAAATCCGGAATTTTAATTTCGGAAAAATCATCAATTATTTCCGGCAAATTTTCAGGAATCCACTGGCCGAGAAATTTTACATTTTTATCATCACTTATTCGCTTTATAAATTCCTCCGCACATCGCGAATTCCCGCTCATCGCAATTTTACGCATAATATTTACTTACCTTTATTTATTTTCTCCATTATTTTTCTTTTTCTCGTAACCCTGTAATATAATATTGCTCCGAATCCGAATCCGAAAAATAATCCCATTGCATTTAAAATTGCCTTCCCGATTAAATCATTATCTAAAGATCCAAAATTTAACGCAAGAACAACAACAACTCCGATAAGACCTGCAATTCCTCCGAATATTAAACAGTCCTTAAATTTCTTTATAAAATAGCCAATTCCGATGCCAGTTAAAAATAAAAAAACAGGTAATAAAAATGAAAAATTTCCGATATCAGGAGATGTAAAAAGAACATAGAAAACAAATCCCGCAACAATTCCTATCAGTCCTCTTTTTGTATCCATCATGAAAATTTTAAGACCATACAATTATCTGCTGTGCTGGCTTCTTAATAATTTTTGTCGCTTCTCCAATTTATGTTTCCGCATCTTTTGCTTTTTTCTTTTTTTTCCGCATGGCATTTTTCGCTAACTGAAATTTAAAATAATAAATTTAAAATAATTTTGTTGTTTTATTTGGTTTCCATGACCATTTTGATACCTTTTACAGGACACTCTTCCGCACAAATCCCACATCCTTTGCAATAATCATAATCAATCACAGCTTTCTCTTTAATCTGAATAATTCCTTCGGGGCAAAATGTAGCACATAATCCGCATTTCGTACAATTCTCAACAAGTGGTTTCAACACTCTCCATGAAGATGTTTTATTCAGCGTACTATTTCCCGGCTCCTCTATTGTTGCTCCGACATTATATTTCATTGTTTTACGCCTTAATTACAATATATTGTCCAATCGCATTGACCATGCTGTAAGGAATAACAAACCTTCCCTTATCGTCCTTTGGAAATGTTGCTTTTGTATTTACATCCGGCAATATTACCAGACTATTAAGTTTTCCGTTTGTTTCCATTTCAAGGTCATACAATTGCCCAACCGGCTCTCCGCTTGTCGTTATCACTTTCCTGTTTCCTATTTGTCTTCCTATTTCATACTTTGTCATTTTTATATATTAAAATTTTTATTTTTAATTATTATCCTAATCAAATTAAACACCTTCAATTCGGGGTGCCAGATAATATTTTACGTTTCCATCGCCGATACTATATTCTAACACCATCGGAGAATTTGTCTTAAGCTTTAATGAGATAATTGTATCTGCATCTGCCGCGGTGATTAAATTTTTTAAATATTCAATTGAAAATGTTGCTTTTGCATCTTCCTTCACATTCTTCTCTATTAAATTTTCATCTGAAATTTCTATCGTTACTTCTGTTACATCTCCTTCTGCGGAAAGCACAACTCCTTTGCTGTTAAATTCAACTGCTATTTTTGAACTGACCATTTCTATATCTTTTACATGGTCTGCGAATAAATTTCCTGCAATTTTAATCTCGTCAACTGTTTCTATCTTTGGCTCTCTTGACGGTGTCGATGTTTCAAGAATGCCTAATTCATAGTCCCGGGTTGTTTTTCCTTTAAATTTAATCCCTATTTTACTGTCAATCTTTAATTCAACCGTATCATCCGAACGGGCTCTCTTCATCAGCTTTGAAAGTTCAAGAAAATTCATTCCGACAACCAAATCCTTATCTCCTTCAAGAGTATAGTCCTCAAACATTGTCTTGGGTATGTTTAATATTCCCATTGCTATCTGAGACGGGTCTATTACTTTTATATCAATACCTTTTGAAGATATGTTTAAAGTACCTTCATCAACAAGAACCGATACGGATTCTATGGCTCTTTTTAAGTCCTTTACCTTCGATGTTTTTGCGGTGAACATTTTAAATATTTGATTTTTATTTATTTTTGTTATTTTTTATTGTTTTTTATTATTTTTTTATTATCTTTATTTGCTTTATTATTTGCTTTAATAAATTATATTTTTTAGTTAATAAATTTAAAGTAATTTATTATAATTTTTCTATTCGGGAAATTTCGACAATTAAATTTTCTTTAAATTTCTCCGCATCATCATCTTCGTTGCTAATTATTAAATCACTTAATGCGATAACATTTCCCAGTCCCCAGTTTAATTCGGCAATATCCCGGTTTATAAATCCGTCATAAGTCAAGTTGTCATCGGATCTTTGTCTGTTTGTAAATCTTTCGTATCTTTTCTTGGGCGATGCGTGAATTGCGAGCAATACCACATTATATAATTTCCTGAATTCTCCGACTTCTTCGTAATTTCTTATTCCGTCAACGATACATGTCTTTGAAATTTTTGCGATTTCTGTTATTTCGGGTATGCAGATTTTTGCCACATAGCCCTTATCTTTTTTTCTGAGCTCTGTGCTGTATTCTCTCATATCTTCATCTATGTTTTTTTCCTTCATCTCTCTTCTTATAACATCCCCCATGCTTACAACAGAAAATTTACTGCTTAAAATTTTTATTGCCGTTGTTTTTCCTGCACAGGGCATTCCTGTTATGCAGAGGAGTTTCATAATTGTTTCCATACTACATAGTGCGATTTAAATATTTCAAATAAATTTGAAATGCCTCTTTTTTACGAGTAAATTCAGTGTGATTTTCAAAATCAACAGATTTTGAAAATATCCGAGCAATATCAAAAATGCTTCAAGCATTTTTGAATATCCCAAAAATCTTGCAGATTTTTGCGATAGTAAAAATGCTACGAGCATTTTTAGTATCCTAAAAACCTTGAAGGTTTTTACGACAGCGAGGTTAAAATTGAATTATTAGACAGCCTCCGGAGTTTTTTAAATTTCCGAACGAAGTCCGCTCACTTCGTTCGTGGATTTACAAAATCTATTGATTTTGAAAATGAGGTGATTTTCATTACCTCTTTACTACATCCTTTTGCTTACTGGGCCTCATCCTTTTACTTCTTCCGAAACCGCATGATGCACACACTTTTTTTACATGATGAAATGAAAATTTCCCGCATCGCGCACATAAAATATGAACATGCCCTTTATTATGCTTTCCGAAACTTGGTGTTCCCTTACTCATTTTTTATAATTATTTTGCATTTATTTGTATTTATATTACCATAACTATCATATCGCCCCTTATAAAGATTTGTTCCACTCGTTTTTCAATTATGTTTCCTTCCGTATCTTTGTCTTTAAAACGGACATTTCCCAATACAATATTCACATGCATGTCAAATGCCTTCAGTGTTCCTGAAATTTCAAGCCCGTTTTTTGTCTTCACAATCACTTCTCTGCCCAAAGCGTTTCCTAATGCGTCCAAAGGTTTCATAAATTTATTTTCTTCCATCTTCAACTTGTTCTTTTTATTTGTATTGTTTGATTTATTATTGTTTGATTAGATAATTAGGAATAGTAATTAAGAATATAGATAATAAATTTATAATAAATTTCACACAAAATTTCACATAGTTTAGATTTCAATTTATAGTTTGTTTCTATATTATAATTTATAATCAATAATGTATTTTTAATAAAATTTTAATTAAATCAATAAAATGAATCTTGAAGTAAATGAAAAGGCATACGAGCTGCTTGATACGATTGAAACCGAAAGAAAAATTATAAAGGTTGAAGGTGGTGAAAGCAGTGCAGGCGGAGAGGTAATTGTGCTTGATATGGGCGTTACCGACAGGACAAAAGATGCGGGTAATAATGTTAAATTTGGAATAATTGCAGCAGAGGCAGCAATGGGAGGTATTGGAAAAATTTCTATCAATGGTAACAAAATTTATGTGTCCATTCCGGAACATCCTTCTGTTGCAACGCTTTCCTGTCAAATGGCAGGATGGCGACTTAAGCTCGGAACTGAAATATTGATTGGTTCGGGTCCGGCAAAAATAGCAGCAAGAGTTCCAAAGGAAACAATTGAGCGTATTGGTTATTTTGAAAATCCGGAAAAAGCAGCACTTCTTTTGGAAACAAATGTCATGCCGAATGAAGAAACAGCAAAGAAAATTTTGGAAAAAACAAAAGCAAAGAAGGTTATTGTAGGGGCATTCAGAGGTGACTCAATGGTCGGATTAATAAATGTTCTGGCAAGAGTTGTTGAAATGGGATTTTACCGAATGGATTATCTTAAATTTGACACGAATAAAGCAATCAGCGGCGAGGGATTTGCTCCGATTCCAAAGTTAAATGCAGATATAATGCACACTTCAAATGACGCACTGATTTATGGTGCAGATGTTACAATAAATGTTAATGGCTGGGATGAAAATTTAACTAACAATGTTTCTTCATCATCTTCACCTGCTTACGGGAGGCCGTTTAAAGATATATTCACAGAAGCCGGAGGGGACTTTTATAAAATAGATCTCGGGATATTTGCACCTGCAAAAATTACAATAAACGATGTAGAAAATAATAAGACCTATGTTAGCGGACATGTAAATGATGATATAATAAGCAAAATTTTATAAAAATTTAAAGGTAAATTTAAAAATTCAGGTAAAAATTTGATAAATTTTAAAAATAAATTTTAAAAATAAAAGAAAGATAAAAAAATAAAAACACCAAGATGAAAAAGATGTGTGTTGCACTTTTCTTTTTTAGAAAAAAAGAAAACTACGCTCACTTCGTTCCTGTATTTCAAAGGCAAGCTTTGAAATCGCCGAAAAGAAAAAAAAGTAATCCTTAGAATAAATTTAAAAATTTTAAAAAATAAAAAAATAATCAAAAATTTTAAAAAAAGATTTTAAAAATGAAAGCATGAAAATGAAAAAGATGTTGTTTTATATAAGTATGGAAAAGCACGCAAGCCCGTTTGACATTATAGAGGCGTATGATGCGGTTGAAGATGTTGCAGTTGTACCGTATGTGAATGTATCTGCCGAAGAAATTCCCGCACTCGTGAATGATATAATATTTCCGAGAAGTCCGAAGGATTTGATAAATACTGCAATATTTATCGGAGGACATGATGTTGTAAAAGGCGATGAAATGATGGAAATTGCAGTTAAGCAGATGTTCAATCCGTTTAAGGTGTCAATTGTTGCTGATACGGATGGCTCAAATACAACCGCTGCGGGATGTGCGTATAAGATTAAGGAAACATACACTAAAAAAGGAGAAAATTTAAAAGGACAAAAGGCAATTGTCTTTGCAGGAACAGGTCCCGTCGGATTAAGAATAGCCGCATTACTCATAAAGGAAGGAGTGGATGTTGCAGTAACATCTAGAAAATTAGACAGGGCAATGGATGCAATAGAAAAAGTCAGGAAGGTTTATAGTGCGGATATAAAAGCGTATGAAGTCAGAAGTGATGAAGATACAATTAAGGTAATTGAGGAATTTAAGCCGAATATAATTGTAACAACAGGACCTCCGAAAATCACATTGGTAAGTAAAGCGATATGGAGCAAATATAATTTTGTTAAAATTCTGGCAGATGTTAATGCATATCCTCCTTACGGAATTGAAGGTGTTGAAGCAAATGATGACTGCAAAGAAATTGAAGGAAGAACCGGAATTGGTGCATTGCGGATAGGAACCATAAAGAATAAGGCACAAAAGGCAATAATAAGAAAGTTATTTGAAAAGAAAGGAAATATACTGAAACTTGAGGACATTTATGCAGCGGCGTTTGAATAATTTCTGAATTTGTTTGAAACTTTTATTGTATCTTCTCAATAAAACAAGGTAAATTTAGTTATATGGCTTTATTTTTCGGTGAAAAATGTCAGATTTTTATTTTACTCTGAAATTTTGAGAAGATACCTTTTATTTTTATTTATTATCTTTGAAGTCCAATTATTATTAATAAAATATTAAAAAATGCCTAATATATTGGGAATACCCTCATTAGCGTTTGCAGTCGTAATCATAGTAATATTTATTGTGATAGCGGCATTTGTTCCACCTATAAGGGATACATTTCTTGCATTTTTGAATGCCATTTTTGGGGGAAAATAGAAGGGAACTGGATTGGTGCATTGAGGATAGGAACCATAAAGAATAAGGCACAAAAGGTAATAATAAGAAAGTTATTTGAAAAGAAAGGAAACATATTAAAACTTGAGGACATTTATGCAGCGGCGTTTGAATAAGTAAATTTTACAACTGCCTCTTTATTTATTATCAACATTTAATTATAGTAAATTTATTAAGTTTTTACTTAATACTGATAACATAAAATAAGGAATAATGGATCCTAATATGACAAAGGAAGAATTAGAGAATATTGAAAGCAATATTGATACAATTTATGAAGAACTCATAAGACAAGTCAATGTTCAGGAAAACGCCTTTAATAGATACAATAGAACATTAGAAGTTATGATGGGATTTATCGGAATAATCATAACTTATATGGTGGCACAAAAAGACTTTTTACAGACAATTAACTTTGAAAATGTGCTCGTATCTGCTCTTTTTTGTTTGAGTTTATTGTTAGTTGTAATTAGTGGCATCTTATCTTTTTTAGCATACAGACAAAGATATTTCTGTATTGGTCCGGAAGTCAAAGAGTTTTTCGAGAAATATGTAAAAAAAGCAAGTTATAATTTCAAGTTGGCACTATTCCATGAGGTATATCTTAATAATCGTAAGAACCAAAAGATAATAGGGGAAAAGGCCAAGTTGACAAAATGGGGGTATGTTATTTTAGGGATTGGATTTCTATTTATTTTAATTACTAAAACAATATATTATTTAAGTATTATATAAAATCAAAATGTCAGAAAAAAAAGAATGCAAAGCCGAGGATAAACAAGAGCCATTAGAAATGGGGATATTAGATAAACCTCGCCAGGTAAGTTTTGTTGTTATGGATTACTCCGAGGCTAAGAAAGAGGATGCTAAAAATGCTAAACGAGGGAATTAAATTAAGAGCATAGAAAAGGGTGTGGGGGCAAACAAAGCCAATATGTATTTGTTTAGATAATTAGAATTTTAAGTATAGAAAATCTAAAAATCAAAGGAGAATGAAAATCTCAATCATAAAAACAGATACAAATAGTTACATCAAGTTATTTACAGGATTTCCGAAGCACAAACTTTTCTATACAAATCAAATATGAATTACTATTGAAGCGAATAAATTAATATAGCAATGTATAGGAGTTTTTTAAATCGGAATCTCTGATTATATATGGACTACACCGATGCAGAAAGTGTATTTGCTCTTTCATTTAGATCATAAAATTGCCCTAATATTTCGAGAAAATACCTTTGTTGAATTTATTTAAACATCTTCACAACTTCCTTCAAATTATCCAGCATTTCCTTAACATCATCCATCATAACATTCCCCATATTTCCTATCCTGAATGTTTTATCCTTTATTTTTCCATAACCCTCTGCCAGAATAAACCCTCTTTTCTTCATTTCTTCCTTCATAATCTTTACATCAAATTTAGGATATTGTTTTTTAAAATTTTCAAAACCAACACATGTCAGTGTTTGCGATGCAAAATTTTCATCCGGAAAAATTTCAAAGCCAATCTGCTTAATTTTATCCCTTACAAATTTTGAAATATTTTTATGCCTTTCAGTCACATTTTCATGCCCCTCTTCAAATATTAAGTCAATGGACTTGCTCATTGCAAACATCTGCGGAATCGGAGGAGTTACAGGCGTCTCATTTTTATCATTTGACTTCTTTAAAATTTCAAAGTTCAGATAAAAGCCCTTATTCTTTACCTCTTTTGCTTTACTTAATGCCCTGTTACTTATGCTGCATATTGCCATGCTTGGTGGTGTTGCTAAACATTTCTGACTTCCGAAAAAACAAACATCTATTCCACATGCATCAACATCCACATCCGCTCCGCCCATTGAAGAAACACAATCAACAACAAACAAAACATTGTGCTTTTTTACAACATCCGAAATTTCTTTTAAAGGATTCATAAGTCCGGTTGATGTTTCGTTATGAATAAGTGTAACAACAGCATAATTATCTTCTGATAATGCCTTATCTACTTCATCAGGTAAATTTGCTTTCCCCCACTCCCTGCTTAAAATTTTAACATTTTTGCCGTTCAATTCAAAAATTTCCCCGAATCTTTCTCCGAATGCCCCGCAGGACAGGCAAAGCACTTTTTCATTATCTTTGACTAAATTTCTGGCACACGCTTCCATAATTCCGCTTGACGAAGAAGTGAATATTAAAATTTCGTTGTTCGTTTTCATAAGTTTCTTCAGTTTTTGCACTAAATTTGAATGCAGTTCTCTGTATGTATTGCTTCTGTGGCTGAACATCTGTCTGCTCATTTCATTCCTGACCTTTTCATTAACATATACGGGGCCTACAGCAAATAATTTTGGTTTTTCCATTGTATTGTATAATATTTTAATTAATATATCCGATAATTGAATATGTATTATGCAGTGTATGGCTCTTGTGATATAACTCTCTTATCCTCCGGTGTTATCTGCCGGACAACTGCATTTATAGGTATTTCTGTTACTTCTTCTGCTCCGGCAGGAATAAAATTCAGTTTTTCTATACCTATTGTTTTCCCATTTACATCTTTTTTTAGGATAACGCCATCTCCCACTTCCTCTGATATTACTTCATCTTCCGGATTTCCAAACCATATATCTAATGTATTTCCCAATTTATCAAATACAATTTTCATTTTGTCCATATTAATTCACCTTCTTTTATTATATTGGTTTTGTATGCGGTTATAACAAAGCCATCTCCGTTCAAATGTTTAATAACGACACAAATATAATGTTCGTTTTGCTTTTTGTAATATAAAAACACGCAGGGATCGGATTTGCTTTTTCTGACTTCAAAGGCATCTATTAAAGTATCTTCTACTTCTTTTTCTTCCGATTTCATAGAAGGATGTTTTATGACTGTAATAAGATCCCATCGCTTCTTAGTGAGTGTTACTTCTATGCTAAGAACTGATTTAACTTTGAACAGCATCTTCCCTTGTGCTTATTTTGATAATTGAATAGTTTATAGTACCCTTAATTAATATTTAAATATATTATTTTAAAAATTCATTTAGTTTTCTAATTTGTTGAGAGTGTAGAAAAACCATATTTTTTTGGAAAATACATTCGCTGTTGCTCATATGTTTAAAATTCTCGGGGAGTTTTAAATAAGTTCGCTTCGCTCTCATTTAAAAATGCTACAAGCATTTTTAAAGATTGAAAACTTATAGTTTTCAGTATATTTTCAAAATCTTTGCGATTTTGAAAATCGCATTTTCAAAATCAATATAATCGGGCGACCCAAAAATTTGAAATTAAGTTCGCTTCGCTCTCATATTTTAAAATCTCTTGATTTCAAAATTGCTTAATTCGGGACATTTTCATTACGCTATAAATGTTATTATAGCAATCCTAATATTTATATACTCAAAACTAAATGGTTTTTTCGAGATATTAAAACTTAAATCCGAATTTTAGAAATTTCCGGGCTTGCCACGGAAATCTCCGAATGAAATGAGGTGATTTCAGAACTTGCTTCTGAAATGCGCGAACGAAGTGAGGGCATTATAACTTTTCCTGTTTCATCTCCGACTTCTGTTGTTTTACCGAAATAATACAAATAAGCAGTTATCGCACAAAAAATTGCATCTATTTCATCTTTCTTCAGCAGCCGTTTGTCAATTCCTTTAATTACTTTTATCAGTTCTTTCTGTTCAACTTCTCTTGATTTATTATGAAAGCCCAAAATTTTTGCACTACCTGTTGCAAAGACCTCAATAACATTAAATTTTTCCTTTCTTAACTCACCGCTTATTTTTATTCCTCTTTCTGCCAGAATTTCCATACTCTTTAAAGTCAAAGGCAATGCCCCGTAAATTTTTAAATCATAATCACATTTTCGGTTTCCCTTGCTCAACGGTGCATCTATTGCTATTATTTCGGGCTTTGCCTTTTTTGTTTCTTCAATGATTTCTTTGTCGGTGCTTAAAATTTTGGTTTCGGCAAATTTATCACCCTCAAAATCCGATGTGGTTAAAATGCAAAATCCGGTAGCATGTTTCGCTGTTCCTGCAAGGTCTATACCTATAAAGTTCATATCATTCGGATAAAATTTTTACAAAATTTCAAAATTTTACTATTCTATAAAGCATAAGTTTTTCATTAATTCCTCACACAATCACCTCACTTACGCTCACTTCGTTCGTGTATTTACAAAATGCTTTGCATTTTGTAAGATTGAAAATCTTGTAGATTTTCAGTATTTCAAATCTCTGCGATTTAAAAAATCTCACAGATTTTTTAAAGATTGAAACCGAAGGTTTCAGTATTTGAAAATCGTTCGGAGATTTTCAAAATCTGTTGATTTTCAAAATACTCTGTGGCTTTGTGGCTTTGTGTGAGCATTTTATTATTTTTTATTACCAAAATTTAAATCTGCTTTTTGATTTTTTCATTTCTTCATCAAAGTCAATCAGCAATTTTTTCTGTCTTTCATTCAGATCTTTTGGAATTTCAATTTCAGCAACAACAAACTGGTCTCCGGTGTGCTTTCTCATCTCGTTGTGAATCCCCAGGCCCTTCATCCGTAATGTCGTTCCCGGCTGCGTTCCTTCGGAAATATTTAATGCAGCAGTTCCATTGAGTGTCGGAACATCTATCTTTCCGCCCAATATTGCCAGAGTAAAAGGAATTCGGACATTACAGTAAATATCATCACCTTTCCTTTTGAAGAAATTGTCCTCCATGACGCTAATTTTTATATATAAATCACCTTGTCCATCCATCCCGTAATTACCCTGTCCGGTCATTTTTAAATTGTCTTCGCTATTTACTCCTCCGGGAACCCTTACCTTGACATTTGCTTCTTCTTTAGCCCTTCCTGTTCCGTGACATACATTACATGGATTTTGATTAAAGTTGCCTTGTCCATGACATTTAGGGCATGTCTGGGCGCTTGTAAAGGTTATAAAACCGGCCCTTCTATGTATTTGCACAACTCCTCTTCCATGACATTTATCACATGTAATGAGCCGTCCGTCTCTGCTTCCGCTTCCATTACAAGCCCTGCATTTAACATTATGAAAAAATCTGATTTCCTTTTCTGTTCCAAAGGCAGCATCCTTTAAATTTATTGATAAAGTATATTCCAGATTCTCACCTGCATCTCCCTGTGTTTCATATCCGTATCTGCCCCCGCCTCTTCCTCCGCCAAAAACAACATGTTTAAAAATTTCATCAACGCTCCCGAAACCTCCGCCATAGCCCGAAAATACATCCTGAAAGTCACTGAAGTCGGCATTCCTGAATATATCTTCCTGATTAACATTTCCCATTCCTGCACTTCCAAATTTATCGTATTGAGACCTTTTCTCGTCATTGCTTAATACGGCATACGCTTCACTTATTTCTTTAAATTTTTCTTCTGATTCCTTTTTCTTATCCGGAGGTGCTTTATCAGGATGATACTGCATTGCTAATTTCCTGTATGCCTGTTTAAGGTCATCCTTTGTTGTGTTTTTACTTACTCCTAAAATTTCATAGTAGTCCTTTCCGCTCATTTTTAAATGTTCTGTACTCTTACAATAATAGTATAGTAATATTAATTATTACTGAATTACAAAATAATTTCGTTAGCACTCAAATATTTTTTAATAAATTAAAAAATTACAAAATTTAAAATGCGGGATGGAAAAAATTTGCTTATTATTGGATGTATTATTGTAACTATGCTATTTGCGTTAATTTTAAATTTATCTCCGCATTTTTATTACCCTTATCCTTTGCATGTTGATGAATATATTCATTTGGAGACTGCAAAACAAATTTTAGAAAAAGAAGGTCTTAACAATTTAACAGATCCAACCGGCAGGTTTCAACAAACAAACGATATGGAAATTGGCGAGCACATCTTTCTTGCTGAAATTTTTATCTGGACGAATATGAAAATGAGCAATGCAATATTTATTCCTGCAATATTTTCCATTTTCTCTATGCTCATTACCTACATTTATTTAAGACGATTTTCAAAAATTTCCGCACTTGCGGCAATCATACTTATCGCATTAATTCCTACAACTGTGGGCTTTCTCGGGGAAAAATTTATTGTCCCCGTAAATATTTCATTTATCGCAATTCCCGGTGTTCTTTTTCTGCTTGACAGATTTGAAAGGGACTCATCAGTTAAAAATTTAATCCCGTTCATTCCTTTAATCACTTTCTCGCTCCTTGTTCACCCTCCGAGCGGATTTGCTGCCCTGACAATAATCCTCGCATACCTTATTTTACTGGCCTATATCTATTTAAAAACATTGCATTTAAATTTAAAAGAGGAAAACAGAAAAACCAGAGAGAAAATTTTAAAAATTTTGTTAATATCTGCAATATCTTTTGCGATAGTTATTCAGATATTTTTACCTTCTCTTTTAAGTAAGGGTGTTGAAGCGGGAACATTTGCAAAACAGAGCTATCTTGACGATATAATCTACTTTCCAAATTACTTTGGAATATTTCCGTTAATGCTGGCAGGAATAGGAATATTCTTTTTAATTTACAGGAAAAATTTACTGATTCCTCTTTCATTGTTGCTGCTTTTGATTGACCTTATTGCTTATATTCATTTCCAAAAAATTTTCCTGTTTCCCTTTGGAAGAATCTATATTTACATTTCAATACTTCTTTCCATAAGTGCGGCAATTGGCGTTTATGAAATTTTGAAATTCAGGGGGAAATTTTTTAGAGTGGGAATTGTTGTCGTTATTCTTTTAATTTCTCTTTCCATTTATGAGCAATTACCGAAGCACAGTCCTTACCAGTATTATCATATCATGGACGATAATGACTATGAAAATTTTGCGTGGATGAAAGAGAATACCCCAAAGGACTCAAGAATTTTGGCAGATAGCTGGAAAAGCAAGGGTTTGGTAATTTTTGCAGAAAGAAAAACATATTCATATTATCCGACTGGCCCGAGCAAAAAAATACTATATTATTGTGAATCAGGGGATAAATTTTTAAGGAACAAATGCAATGACAGCGAATTTTTGATAAACAACAGCATCAATTATGTTTATTCCTGCAATTGTAAGAATGAAAATTTAACTGAAATAAGAAAGTGTATTTTTGAGGTTATTTGGTGCTGACCCACTAAAATTGGGATAATTAATGTTTGTCTATAAACTCACAATTTTTGTCATTTAGGAGCAAAGCGACTAAATATCCGAACGGAGTGAGGTTATTTACGAATGAAATGAGTAAATATCCGAACGGAGTGAGGTTAAAAACATAATAATTTACCTTGCTTGAAAAATATAATTTTTAAGCAGATTTTTAAAAAATCTCTCACAAAATAATTATCCCAATTTAAAGGGATGAGTACCAAATTCAACAAAAATCATAAAATCATCCGCTTCGTTCGTATATTTTATTGACGGATTCCAAAATGTCAAAAATAATCCTTTATTCACATCAGGACATCGCAGGCGAAAACATATCAAAATTTTTAAAATTAAATTTAAGCAATGTTAAAATTTTCGGAACTGATGAAAAAGTTATAAATTTAAATGATTTACCGTTTGAAATTTACGGTGTTGTTGCTGATAAAATTGACTTAATAATCGTTGCATCCCGGCACAAATCCGAATCAGCACTTCCTACGCTTTGCGTTCATTCTCCGGGAAATTTCAGCGATGCAAAACTCGGAGGGAATGAAAGAACATTATCAATCGCACCTGCATTATACATAAGAGAAGCAATTATTGAACTGAAAAAAGAAAAGGAACGGCAACCAAATCTTTCAAAATATGATGTGACACTTGAAGTCACTCATCACGGACCGACATTAAATTTTCCGCTCATGTTTGTTGAAGTCGGAAGCAGTGAAAAGCAGTGGAATGATTTAAATGCGTGTGAAATTACAGGCAATGTAATAAAAAAATTGTGCGATACAAATTTAAATAAAGAAAAAAACGCAAACATCAAAATTGCAATAGGCATCGGCGGAAATCATTATGCAAGTAAATTTACAAAAATTTTATTCTGTGAAGATATTGCTTTCGGACACATCATGCCAAAGTATAATTTTAATGAAGAAATGATTGAAGAGATGATTTCAAAAACAATTCCAAAGCCGGAAATTGCATTAATTGACTGGAACGGATTAAACGGCGAACAAAGAAACAAAGCGGTAAAGAAGTTAGAACAGGCAAATTTAGAGTGGAGAAAGGTCTGAATTTTTATCGTACGGGAAAGTTCGTTTTATTTTTGGTCTCTAACCTCGCTGTTGCTCGGATATTTTCAAAAACTCCGCGT
>JAGWDQ010000001.1:13575-16305 GCA_018260615.1 Candidatus Altarchaeum sp. | reverse complement strand
TATCATGGAAATCTTGAATCACGCTAATTTAGTGTTAGGTGGAAATTTAAAGATTTATACAGGAAATGGGCATACCACCAGTCGCGCCTCTGCAGCCATGTCACTTCTTTCCCATAAAGTAATTGCAACAGGAAGAATTACTCACGAACCAAATCCGCCCAGTGAGCATAAAATAAAACAACTTAAAACGCACATAGATATTATGAACAAAGTAGGTAAGATACTGCGAACTGATGGAGATTTAGGAAGGATCATATCTTCACGAAAACACATATATGTAGATGGGGTGGATGTTCGAGATCTTATCGAAGACCTTGGATCGTTAATTTTATGGAATGTTGCGAAGACAAAACTGAACATAGATAATATTTGTCAATTAGTTGAAACATCAAACAGGTTGAAAAGAGAAGTAAGAATAATTGAAAGAGGTGTTACAAGAGCACACAATCCTAATATTAGCATCTACTTGAAATCATCAGAACTGGTCTTGTGTATGTGCATGTTAATGAATATTTCCACACACCGTTCGTCAGATGGTGAAAAACCCATAAGCAAAGCAAGCTTACAGAAAATTTCTTTCTTCACTCCGAGTTAAGTAAAAATGCACGATTCACGGAATAATCCCGACATAAAGGTCATTGTTGAATCTGGTTGGTAATCTGATATCCGAACAACCTGAACTTGGCAGAATTATTTTATCTAAAAAAGTAATTATCATTGACGGTGTGAATTTGATGGAAATACTCGAAAGTTTTGGAAAATTGGTTTTATCTACTGGAAAAGAATATAGGATAAAATTGAACAAAATTACCCAATTAATTGAAGTTACAAATAGAACAAAACGTGTGCTGCAAGCGTATGAAAAAGGGATCATAAGGACTTATGCAGACAAAGCAAGTATAATTCTGAAATCTGGGGAACTGGCACTGGATATTTGTAGACTGCACACATATATAAAAGCAGGTAAATTATGTGAGTTTGACATCACAAAATTCATATTTTTTGTAGCAAAGTGATTGTGAATTTTGTCACTTTCCCGTAATATGCCCGCCACAGATATTATAAATAGTTACCATAAAAATAAAATGCTGTGTGTTATGCCCATTAGCACAATGAATTTTAATAAAATTTAAAAGTAAAATCTCCATTATTTTCTGTTTTTGTGTGTCATTTTAAATTTCCACAAAATTTGAATCTCCGAAAAGTGTTGTTGATGTGTTGTTGATTATAAAGAAAAAAAATAAAAAATCAAATAAAATCATATCCCATACACAAAATCAATCCCTGTTTAGTTCAATATCTCTGTTTTTGCCGCATAGTAGTTGTATATGTCCTTCCTTTCTGTTGTTACTGCAACGGGAATTCCTCTTTTCATAGCATAAGCCAATACATCGTTTCCAAAGTTATATTTTGCTACATCTTCCTGTGAAATTTCAACGACTTTAATAACTCTTTCATCAACTTTATACATTGTTTTAATGTAATTCATTCCGTTTTCACTCACAAATATTCTGCTGTATTTCTTCATCAATGTATTTAATGCATCTTCTGGTTTATTCATAAGGGTCTCATCATCTACGACGACATCTTTTCTTCTTGCAATCATCACACCGAGCAACATTCCCAATGCTGATATCAAAACAATTAATGAGAGATATTCTCCCGTATTTTTAGTCGCATCATCTTTCTTTGCTGTCGCAAGATTTGCTATTTCCTCATCTTTCACTTTCTTCAAAACATCGTCTTGTGCAGGAATATTAAGTGCGTCAATGCCTGTTGAGGTGTTCAATGTTTCTTCTTTTGAGACATATCCGGATGTTTGTATTACAGAGCGTTTTAGTAACTCTTCCTGGTTTCGTTTGTAGCATTCCCCTGTGCTGCATCCGGAGTGCGTCGCAATATTGTTTGTTCCGTTTGATCCGCCTGACTGTGTTCCGCCTGATGGTGTTGTCGATGTTCCGGTTGAGGTTATGTTATTAATACTATTATTATTTGTTCCGTTTGTTCCTGATGTAAATTTCTCTAAACTGAAATTTGATAAATTTAGTGATTTATCCTCGCTATATTTGCTTCCATTAACATAAGTTCCTGTTTCATTGACAACTATTTCGTTTCCACCTACAATCATTGTTCCCTTTGTCATTATGTTATTTTCTATTACCGCATCATATATCAAAGCATTTATTGACGGTATTTGGGAATTTTGAATTGTTGAATTTTGGATTATATTATTTCCGACATTTGAGTTGATTACGGTGCCACTGTTTGAGGTACTTGTGCCGCTGTTTGTTCCTGTTGAGGTTGTGTCATTAGTAGTATTATTACTTGTTCCGCTTGATGAGGTTCCGGTTGATGATGTGTTGTTGTTTGATGCTGATGTTGTTCCGGATGTTCCACTGCTTGAGGTTCCGGTTGATGTTGTGCTGTTATTTGAAGTTGTTCCGCTTGTACTTGTTCCTGTGCCCGATGTTCCATTTGTGCCCGATGTGGTTCCGCTTGATGATGTGTTGTTGTTTGATGCTGATGTTCCGGATGTTCCACTTGATGAGGCATTATTATTTGCTCCGCTTGTTGAGGTTCCGCTTGTTGATGTGCTGTTGTTTGATGTTGTTGATGTTCCAGAGGTTCCGCTTGTGTTTGATGTTCCACTAGTTGTGTTGCTTGTGCCTGATGTTGATGTTCCATTTGTTTCTGTTCCAGATGTTCCGCTTGAGGATGTGTTATTGTTTG
>JAGWDQ010000001.1:5004-13288 GCA_018260615.1 Candidatus Altarchaeum sp. | reverse complement strand
GTGTTATTGCTTGTGCTTGTTCCGCTTGTTCCAGATGTTCCGCTTGATGTTGTATCATTGCTTGTTCCGCTTGTTGATGTACTGTTGTTGTTTATTCCAGATGTTCCAGTTGACGAAGTATCATTGCTTGTTCCGCTGCTTGTTGTTCCGCTTGAGGATGTGTTATTGCTTGTGCTTGTTCCGTTCGTTCCAGATGTTCCGCTTGATGTTGTATCATTGCTTGTTCCGCTTGTTGATGTGTTGTTGTTTGATGTTGTTGTTCCGCTTGTTGAGGTGTTATTGCTTGTGCTTGTTCCGCTTGTTCCAGATGTTCCGCTTGATGTTGTATCATTGCTTGTTCCGCTTGTTGATGTACTGTTGTTGTTTATTCCAGATGTTCCAGTTGACGAAGTATCATTGCTTGTTCCGCTGCTTGTTGTTCCGCTTGAGGATGTGTTATTGCTTGTGCTTGTTCCGTTCGTTCCAGATGTTCCGCTTGATGTTGTATCATTGCTTGTTCCGCTTGTTGATGTGTTGTTGTTTGATGTTGTTGTTCCGCTTGTTGAGGTGTTATTGCTTGTGCTTGTTCCGCTTGTTCCAGATGTTCCGCTTGATGTTGTATCATTGCTTGTTCCGCTTGATGGTGTGTTATTGTTTGATGTCGTTGTTCCGCTTGTGCCTGTTGACGAGGTATCATTACCTGTTCCGCTTGCTGATGTTCCCGATGTTCCGCTTGATGATGTGTTATTGTTTGATGTCGTTGTTCCGCTTGTGCCTGATGTGCCTGTTGACGAGGTATTATTATCTGTTCCGCTTGCTGATGTTCCCGATGTTCCGCTTGATGATGTGTTATTGTTTGATGTCGTTGTTCCGCTTGTGCCTGATGTGCCTGTTGACGAGGTATTATTATCTGTTCCGCTTGCTGATGTTCCCGATGTTCCGCTTGATGATGTGTTATTGTTTGATGTCGTTGTTCCGCTTGTGCCTGATGTGCCTGTTGACGAGGTATTATTATCTGTTCCGCTTGCTGATGTTCCCGATGTTCCGCTTGATGATGTGTTATTGTTTGATGTCGTTGTTCCGCTTGTGCCTGATGTGCCTGTTGACGAGGTATTATTATCTGTTCCGCTTGCTGATGTTCCCGATGTTCCGCTTGATGATGTGTTATTGTTTGATGTTGTTCCTGATGTTTCACTTGTTGAAGTTCCGGTTGAAATAATCGTTATTTGTGCTTGTCCTGTGGAACTGTTGTTTTGTTGAGATTGCTGTTGTAATTGATTAGTAGTAACATTTGTACTATCACCATTTGAAGCGCTGCTAGCGCTCACATTATTACTATTTTCAGGTGTTGAATCAATTGTCGTGTTATTTGTATTTTGATCATTACTTTGTGAAGATGCTTGTCCAAAATTTGTTGTTGTGGTTCCGCCATTTTCTGTTTGCTGTTGAGATATATCAGATGACTGGCTTGTGATATTTTGTGATGATCTGGAGTTCACATTTACTGTTACACCTGTAGGTCCGGCATTATTTTCATTTGCAAGCGGATCTACTCCAAAATCAACACCAACCATTTCACTACAGTTATGAACAATGATTTCAACACTTGTCGGAGTGGTATTTGTCTTATTTGTTTTGTGGATTGAATTCATATCTAAGGATAGATTGTATTTTCCCGGCTCAACAACATAGAATAGATAATCCCCCGTAGCATTAGTAAGTTTAGTGCTTCCTCCGCTTTCGTCAATTGCATTGTAAGACACACTGGCATTTTCAAATACTCCGTCCCCTGTATCATATATACTATTATTATTTGTATCATCAAATACCTTTCCGCCAATTCCTGATTTACATGTTCCTTCTTTAAATCCGAACAAAATTTCATAAATATCAGCGGTTGCATCAATAGTAATACCAGAGGTGCCATTCAGTTTGGTTCCATCTGTTTGTACATATACAGCATTTACTGTGTAATTTCCATAAGGAACATTTATAAATTTCAAATTTCCATCACTATCAGTGTATCCTGTTATTGAGTAAGCACTTCCATTAGCAGTTGTTCCATTTATTTCAACATAAATATCTGATAATGTAACTTCTCCGTTTTGCATGTCTCCGTCTAAATTTTTATCATAAAATGTTATAACCGTTACATTTCCCTTTCCCTGTGTTGACTCCGTGCAGTTATTATTAAGGTGCAATGAAATTTCCAGCTCTTTGGTGTATTTCTTTCCGTTTTTATCAAAAAATTCTATTATTGCTTTATTTATTACTATTTTATCCTCTGTTGTATTTACCTTTGTTTTTATAACCTTGGTATATTGGTCTCTAGATGCAAGTTCAGGAACACTTCCTTGTGTTGATGAGATTGCTACAAGTCCATCCGGAAGTATATCCATTACGGTTATATTATACATGGTTTCTGTATTGTCAGTATTTTCTATAGTTATATAAAATCTCACTTCTTCTTCGTCTCCGTAGCAAAGTTTGCTGTTGCTTATATCGCCAGATGATGTCGTGGCTGAAATACTTGCGTCAAATGAAAATCCTTTCGTAAATCCAAAGTTAGCAGTTGCATTATTGGTTGCATTTACTTCCACTTCAACTGTTCTTGTCGTCGTATTCGTCATTCCCGAAATTTCCTGAACGGTTATATTTAATGTTTTACTTGTGTTGCAGGGTATTTGAATTATAAATTTATAAGTTCCGTTTGCATTAGTTGTTGCAGTCATTCCATCAATTGATACATTAACTCCTGAAATTCCATTTTCTCCAGCGTTTTGCAATCCATCACTGTTTGTATCATTGAACACTATTCCATTAACTGAAACATTTATAGAGCAGATATTAATTTCAACCGTAGCATTTGCAGTTCTGTTATAGGTTGTATTTGTGTATCCATCAAACCATTCAACATTCGCTATGTTTGTAATATTCTTTGTATCGTTTGAAATAACTTTTGCTAAAATTTCAATAGTTGTTGTCTGACCCGGTTGTAAATCGCCTATTAAAATATTTGTTTCAGTTAAATTTTGTAAGTCCATTGGTAATGTATCATTAACAGCAACATTTGTTGCTACGTGCCTTCCTATATTTGTAATATTTATTGTCCATTTGACAATATCTCCATAATTAGCCATTGACACATTTGCTGTCTTGTTTACATTTAATGTTGAGGGACAAACATTTGTACAGTTAAGACATGTTGTAGCATTTGCTGTTCCGTTTCTTTGTGTCCAGTTTCCATCTTCAAATACCCAATAAGTCATATTTACGACATTAACTACACATTCTTGTAGTTCCTTAGCTCTAACGGTGGCGTTTATTGTCCAGATAAATGTTGAATTTGGTGCTAATTTTGAAATTTTCTTTGTGGTTGATGAATTTGCTATTATAGGTTCCGGAACAAAGTCCTGTAAATCAATACTATAAGCAGTATAATCACATGGATTGATTACTGTTATTGTATAAGTTACATTTTCTCCGCAACTTGTTGCCGACGGTGTTGAATTCTTTAAAATTGTAAGATTACATATGCACAATATATTAACATTTGCTGTTGCATTCTTTTCAACAATTCCGGTGTTATTTTCATAAGTTAAATTTGCTATATTTGTAAGATTCTTGCATCTTGTATTTGCTGTTGCTGTAATTGTGTATGTCTGTGTGGTATTCGGAGCAATATTTGCATTTGTCCATAAGGTTACATCTGATGTTGTTAATTCTGTTGGTAATGTATCGGTTAAATTGTAAACTGCACTGCATGTTAATGACGGATTTGTTACATTTACTGTAAAGGTTACATTTTCTCCGTTCTTTATTACATCCTTGTCTGCTGTCTTGATAATTGTCAATTCGGGCATGTTGGTTATTAACACACTTGCATTTGCATCCTTGCTTACAATTCCTGTGTTATTTTCATAAGTCAAATTAGCAATATTTGTAACATTTATACATTCGGTTGTATTTGCTGTTGCTGTAATTGTGTATGTCTGTGTTGTGTTTGAAGCAAGGTTTGCATTCGTCCATGATGTTGTGTTTGAGGTTATTAATTCTGTTGGTAATGTATCGGTTAAATTGTAGATTGCACTGCATGTCAATGATGGATTCGTTACATTTATCGTGAATGTCACATTCTCTCCGTTCTTTATTACATCTTTGTCTGCTGTCTTTACGATGCTTAATTCAGGCATGTTTGTTATTAACACACTTGCATTTGCATCCTTGCTTACAATTCCTGTGTTGTTTTCATAAGTTAAATTAGCAATGTTTGTGACATTTACGCAGTCGGTTGTATTTGCTGTTGCGATAATTATGTATGTTTGTGTTGTATTTGGAGCAATTGTTACATTTGTCCATGATGTTGTGTTTGTAGTTGTTAATTGTGCTGGTAATGTGTCCATTAAGTTGTAGATTGCTTCGCATGTTAATGATGGATTTGTTACATTTACTGTAAAGGTTACATTTTCTCCGTTCTTTATTACATCCTTGTCTGCTGTCTTGATAATTGTCAATTCGGGCATGTTGGTTATTAACACACTTGCATTTGCATCCTTGCTTACAATTCCTGTGTTGTTTTCATAAGTTAAGTTTGCAACGTTTGTAACATTTACGCAGTCGGTTGTGTTTGCAGTTGCTGTAATTGTGTATGTTTGTGTTGTATTCGGAGCGATTGTTACATTTGTCCAGGATGTTGTGTCGGTTGTTGTTAGTTCTGATGGCAAAGTATCTGTTAAATTGTAAATTGCCTCGCATGTTAATGACGGGTTTGTTACATTTATTGTGAATGTCACATTCTCTCCGTTCTTTATTACATCTTTGTCTGCTGTCTTTACGATGCTTAATTCAGGCATGTTTGTTATTAACACACTTGCATTTGCATCCTTGCTTACAATTCCTGTGTTGTTTTCATAAGTTAAATTAGCAATGTTTGTGACATTTACGCAGTCGGTTGTATTTGCTGTTGCGATAATTATGTATGTTTGTGTTGTATTTGGAGCAATATTTACATTCGTCCATGAGGTTACATCTGATGTTGTTAGTTCTGCAGGTAATGTGTCTGTTAAATTGTAGATTGCGTTGCAGGTTAATGATGGATTTGTTACATTTACTGTAAAGATTACATTTTCTCCGTTCTTTATTACATCTTTGTCTGCTGTTTTGATAATTGTCAATTCCGGCATGTTTGTTATTAACACGCTTACATTTGCATCTTTATTTACAATTCCTGTGTTATTTTCATAGGTTAAATTAGCAATATTTGTAACATTTAAACAATCAGTTGTATTTGCTGCTGAGGTAATTGTATATGTCTGAGTTGTGTTTGGAGCAATACTTACATTTGTCCATGATGTTGTATCAGATGTTGTTAATTCTGCTGGTAATGTGTCGGTTAAGTTGTAGATTGCTTCGCATGTTAATGACGGGTTAGTTATATTTATTGTGAATGTCACATTTTCTCCGTTCTTTATTACATCTTTGTCTGCTGTTTTGATAATTGTCAATTCCGGCATGTTTGTTATCAATACACTTGCATTTGCATCCTTGCTTACAATTCCTGTGTTGTTTTCATAAGTCAAATTAGCAATATTTGTAACATTTATACATTCGGTTGTATTTGCAGCTGCTGTGATTGTGTATGATTGTGTTGTATTTGGAGCAATATTTACATTCGTCCATGAGGTTACATCTGATGTTGTTAGTTCTGCAGGTAATGTGTCTGTTAAATTGTAGATTGCGTTGCAGGTTAATGATGGATTTGTTACATTTACTGTAAAGATTACATTTTCTCCGTTCTTTATTACATCTTTGTCTGCTGTTTTGATAATTGTCAATTCCGGCATGTTTGTTATTAACACGCTTACATTTGCATCTTTATTTACAATTCCTGTGTTATTTTCATAGGTTAAATTAGCAATATTTGTAACATTTAAACAATCAGTTATATTTGCTGCTGCTGCTGCTGTGATTGTGTATGATTGGGTTGTGTTTGGAGCAATTGTTACATTTGTCCATGCGGTTGTATTTGATGTTATCAGTTCTGCAGGTAATGTGTCAGTTAAGTTGTAGACTGCTTCGCATGTTAATGACGGATTTGTTATATTTACTGTAAATATTACATTCTCTCCGTTCTTTATTACTTCCTTGTCTGCGGTCTTCGTTATTGTCAATTCAGGCATGTTTGTTATTAACACGCTTGCATTTGCATCCTTGCTTACAATTCCTGTGTTGTTTTCATAGGTTAAATTAGCAATATTTGTAACATTTACGCAGTCAGTTGTGTTTGCCGTTGCTGTAATTGTGTATGATTGAGTTGTGTTCGGAGCAATAGTATTAGTCCATGATGTTGTGTTTGTGGTTGTTAATTCCGCAGGTAATGCATCTGTTAAATTGTAAACTGCACTACATGTCAATGACGGATTAGTTACATTTATTGTGAATGTCACATTTTCTCCGTTCTTTATTACTTCTTTGTCTGCTGTCTTTGTTAAATTTAATTCCACATTCTTCTTTATAACATACACTGAACTTGTATTTGTAGCGTTTGGCTTGTCCTTGTTACATAAACAGGCATCGTCCCATTCCGCATAAGCAATATTTGTTAAATTTTGACTCTCACAACTGCTGTTTGCTGTAACATTTACCTCAAAAATTTTGCTCTCGCCGGGAGGTATACTATTGTATGAAATTTCTGTTGGTGTTGTATTTATTAATAATTCCGGCAGCATATCTCTTACATCAACATTGTATACTGTTTCATTTCCCAAATTTGTCACATTGATTGTAAAGGTAGCATTATCACCATCATTAAGTTCTATATATTGCGGTGTTTTTACAATTGAAATATTTGTTGTTTTTGCCCTGAGAGTGAAATTTAATTCCGCTGTTTTCATATAGTCACACATTGAACTAAATGTCTCTTTTGGTGCCTGATAATAGACATCTACTTTGTTGGTAACATTTTTACATTCATCGGCTACGACTGTTGCAGTTACATATACGATTTTTGACTTTGTAACTGAAATATTTCCGATATTACCTTCTAATGGCGAAGTATTCTGTAATTCCGGTGGCAATATGTCCTTCCATCTGACATCATACATTCCGCATCCTGAGCGGGTTGTAATATTTATGGCAAATGTTAAATTTTCTCCCTTTTTATAGCCGCATTCGCTGTAATTTAAAATTTTCTTTGTAACAACTACTTCAGGAGGATACATGCAGGGACAACAACAACCGGTGCATAAAATTTCACAATTTCTGACTATTGTAATATTCTTTGTTGCATTTGTTTCACATGTGCTGCCATCTGGTAGTAATGCTGTTCCTTTTACGGTGTTTGTAAGTGTCTTGTTTTCATCCGGATTGCAATTAACTCTTGCTTTAAAACACTCTGTCACTGTTGTACCTGGGAACATATTAAATACTATCCATTCCAAACTATCTCTATCTTGATTAATCGGTTCTAAACATTGATCCGGAAGTATGTCCAAAACATCTGCGTGAATTATAGAATCCCCTGTGTTAGTAATATTCATACAAAATTCTACAGTATCATTATATTTAGCAACTTCGCTGCTGTTGATAAATTTAACAAGTGATAATGGACAAGTTGCATTACAGATAACTTCAACTGTTGCATTATCGCTTGCTGTAACCGTATTATTCTGGTTGTCTTTTGCGGTTACATCTGCAATATTTGTTACATTTCCGCATTGTGTTAGTGTTGTTGTGCAGTTGCATGTCATTGATTCATTAACTGCTAAATCATCCTTCGGACAAATAACAGGAGCGCATCTATCGTCGGTGACATTTATGTTTGTCAAATCCAGATTTCCTGTATTGGTTACATTGTAATAATAGGTTACACTATCACTAACATTAATTTGTGTTGCATTTGCTGTTTTGTTTATGTTTATGCTTGCATTACAGATAACTTCAACTGTTGCATTATCGCTTGCTGTAACTGTATTATTTTGGTTGTCTATTGCCGTAACATCTGCAATATTTGTTACATTTCCGCAGGTTGTTAAGGTTGTTGTGCAGTTGCATGTCATTGATTCATTAACTGCTAAATCATCCTTCGGACAAATAACAGGAGCGCATCTATCGTCGGTGACATTTATGTTTGTCAAATCCAGATTTCCTGTATTGGTTACATTGTAATAATAGGTTACACTTTCGCCTGCATTAATTTGAGTTGCATTTGCTGTTTTGTTTATGTTTATGCTTGCATTACAAATAACTTCTACTGTTGCATTATCGCTTGCTGTAACTGTATTATTTTGGTT
Source organism: Candidatus Altarchaeum sp. (assembly GCA_018260615.1). Taxonomy (GTDB): domain Archaea; phylum Altiarchaeota; class Altiarchaeia; order Altiarchaeales; family Altiarchaeaceae; genus Altiarchaeum. Next base: position 5,018 of record JAGWDQ010000001.1, on the reverse strand, counting down.
GTCTATTGCCGTAA
>JAGWDQ010000001.1:0-4994 GCA_018260615.1 Candidatus Altarchaeum sp. | reverse complement strand
ACTGTTGCATTATCGCTTGCTGTAACTGTATTATTTTGGTTGTCTATTGCCGTAACATCTGCAATATTTGTTACATTTCCGCAGGTTGTTAAGGTTGTTGTGCAGTTGCATGTCATTGATTCATTAACTGCTAAATCATCCTTCGGACAAATAACAGGAGCGCATCTATCGTCGGTGACATTTATGTTTGTCAAATCCAGATTTCCTGTATTGGTTACATTGTAATAATAGGTTACGCTATCACTGACATTAATTTGCGTTGCATTTGCTGTTTTGTTTATGTTTATGCTTGCATTACAAATAACTTCTACTGTTGCATTATCGCTTGCTGTAACTGTATTATTTTGGTTGTCTATTGCCGTAACATCTGCAATATTTGTTACATTTCCGCAGGTTGTTAAGGTTGTTGTGCAGTTGCATGTCATTGATTCATTAACTGCTAAATCATCCTTCGGACAAATAACAGGAGCGCATCTATCGTCGGTGACATTTATGTTTGTCAAATCCAGATTTCCTGTATTGGTTACATTGTAATAATAGGTTACGCTATCACTGACATTAATTTGCGTTGCATTTGCTGTTTTGTTTATATCTATGCTTGCATTACAGATAACTTCAACTGTTGCATTATCGCTTGCTGTAACTGTATTATTTTGGTTGTCTATTGCCGTAACATCTGCAATATTTGTTACATTTCCGCAGGTTGTTAAGGTTGTTGTGCAGTTGCATGTCATTGATTCATTAACTGCTAAATCATCCTTCGGACAAATAACAGGAGCGCATCTATCGTCGGTGACATTTATGTTTGTCAAATCCAGATTTCCTGTATTGGTTACATTGTAATAATAGGTTACACTTTCGCCTGCATTAATTTGAGTTGCATTTGCTGTTTTGTTTATATCTATGCTTGCATTACAAATAACTTCAACGATTTCATTGTCGCTTGCCATAACCGTATTATTCCGGTTGTCTTTTGCTGTAACATCTGCGATGTTTGTTACATTTCCGCATTGTGTTAAGGTTGTTGTGCAGTTGCAGGTTATTGATTCGTTAATAGCCAGAGTATTCTTCGGGCAAATAACACTGCTGCATTTATCATCGCTGACAGTTATGTTTGCCAAATTCAGATTTCCTGTGTTTGTTACATTGTAAAAGTAAGTTACACTTTCCCCTATATTAATTTGCGTTGTATTTGCTGTTTTGTTTATACTTATGTTTGAGTTACAAATTACTTCTACTGTTGCCGAGTCACTTGCTGTAAGAGTAAGATTATCTTCATCATTTGCAGTAACCGTTGCAATATTTGTAGTTGTTTCATTTATTGTTGTTGTACAATTGCACATTATTGACTCATTAACTGCTAATGTATCCTTTGAACAGGCAACATTTAAGCATTTGTCATCCGTAACATTTATTTCTGTTAAATTACTACATCCTGTATTTGTAACATTGTAATAATAAGTTACATTTCCTTCGCAGATTATTTCTGCCTGACTTGGTGTTTTTTCTATAGATATCGCTGAACATATACATGTAAATCCAAAGTTTATTGTTGTTGTATTTTCCAATGTTTCTGTTGAAATTTCAGATGGAGTTGTATTTGCTATTTTTTCACAATTTAAATTTTCTGAAAGTGTGCCTGTGTCAATAGTTAAGGTGTAATTTCCACAGGGTACTCTAATTTCATAAATTCCACCGTTATTTGTTACGGCATAATATGTTTTGTTTGTTTGCGTATTTGTTAAAACGATATCTACATTTGCAATTCCATTTTCTCCATTATCCTGAATTCCGTTTCTGTTTATATCATCAAAGACCGTTCCATTAATAATACTCCAGCATCTTGGAACTTTAACTTTTCCTTCAATCGACTCCGTCTTGTTGTTGTAAGATATATTTGCGGTGTTGATATATACTCCATTTTCAGTATTTGTATCTATTGTGACATTAACATTGAACATCGTTACGGTGTCAAATAAATTTCCTGTATCTAAAATTCCCGGAACTGTAATATTGCTCCAGTTTGCCACATGGCTCCAGTCAGGTAAAAATCTGTTACCCTGAATATTTGTTGTTGCTCCGTTAAGATAATCCGAAATTGTTCCGTATTCTGCCGGAACATCCCATGTTTGTGCCTGATATGTGAAGTCAAAATTTGCGTTTGGAACATTTATTGTTGCATTTGGCAGAATATCCAAAAGTGATGCAATTCCGTTATTTTCTAAATTTATGATAAATATACAATAAGTCATATTTGTTCCCGGATCATATCCAGACATCTTATCAAAGTCATTTCCTGATTTTTCACTTTCTGAAATTAAAATTTGCGCCAGTTCCTCTTCATCTGCTGCGTTCGCTAATGTCGCTGTTAGTTCTGACATATCACAGCCAATCTTAAATGACTTTAGTACATAAATTGTTTCGTCTGCACTTGCATTTGCTGTGGCTCCCGATTTCATTGCTGTTGCATTGACATAGTTAGTATATGCATTCATTGCCGCATCGCCTGGAATTGTAACATTATACATCAGTGTGCAGGACGAATTTGCGGGAAGAGCATTGAGTATTATTGTTAAAATTTCTCCGTTTGCCGTCGGTTGTACGTTGTAACCTGAAATATTACAATCCGTGTTTATATCTGCCAATGATGAAATCTGATAAGATAAGCCCAACGGAATATTATCTATAATAGTTACATTATCTGCCGCATTTGTGCCGGTATTTGTTAAATTTAATATATAAGGGACGGTGCTGTCCGGGGCGAGGAATATTTCTGTGGCTTGTTTTGTCAGAGTTATGTTTATTCCGGCTTCTACTGTTAAAGTGACATTACCTGTTACATTTATAATATCCGGATTTGCTGGTGGATCTTCTATTGTGCATTGTGTATAAACTTTAACAAAATTTGTATATTCTTTGGGAGATGCTAATGTATTCACAGATACATTATATCTGAATGTGCACATTGTCCCCGGTGAAATTTCATCCATATTTATTATTAAATTGCTTGAACCATCCGCATTATTGGAAATATTATACGCCGAAATGCTGCAATCTGAATATATGTCATTTATATCTGAAATTTGATATGTTAAATTTTCAGGCAATGTGTCATTTAGTGTAACATCGTAAGCGGTTCCGTTTCCGTAATTTGTTAAATTTATCGTATATTCAATGGTTTCTCCTATGCTTGTTGTATTTGGTTCTACTGATTTTGTTAAACTGAAGTGGGGCTTAATTACTGTGAAATTTACTGCATTTGTTTTTGTGGTTGATGTCGGAAGGGTAAGAATTGGTGTTGCTTCTTCTATTTTGATACTTGCATTATTGAAATTTAGACCCTCTTCTGCACCGCATCCTTCTCTTGCTATAATTTCAACTGTTCTTGTTTCTCCCGGCATTACACTGTCTATTGTAACATTTACGAATGTCTCATTACCTTCATTTGTCAATAATGTTCCGTTTTCCGATACATTTACGAGTGTGAAACCCTTTGGTAATTCGTCCATAACTCTGATTTTTGTGAATATTAAATTTCCGTTTGTTAACGGAGAGGTTATATTTATGATAAATTTAATTGTGTCATTGTATCCTACAACATCGTTTCCTTCTATGCCTTTTGATGCCATAATACCGAGAATTGTCATATCTGCTGTTGTGAATGTTGATGTGTTTTCTGCCGAATCCATACGGGCATAATTGGTATAAGTTCCTGCATTGCCGTAGGATATTACGGTTAAATTTAATAATATTATGCTTAGCGGTGCTTTCATTGTCCATGTTCCTGCGGTGAAATTTCTTTTATCGGGGCTTACGGTTAAATCAACGCTGTCTCTTGCGGCGAATAAATTTCCGTTTGTGAGTTGCATCGCAGTGCTAACGAGCGCAGGATCAACGGGAATATCTGAGGGAAGTGTTGTAAGTTCTGTAACATTGACAAATTCAAAGCCATCCGGCAATATATCTGTTATTGTGACATTGTGGGTATCGTTTAGTCCTATATTAATTGATGCAATTAAACAGGTCATGTTTTGGCCGGCAAACTGGGGCAGGCATACTTTGAGCATTAATGGGCCCTGAATTAAAATTGTGGCTGAATTATTTGCAGTTAAATTTCCATTAACCTGCGATTCTACTTTATTTGTATAAATTCCTGCTGTTGAAGGTGCCTGTAAAGTTACATTTAATATTACTATTGCTGTCGGAAGTGTTGCATCCCATGTTCCAAAGGTAACATTTTGTCCGTCCTGACTGATGTTCACATTAACATCATTCATTGCAGGTCCCGATGTTCCCACTGTCGCAACTACTGTTGAACCGACATAACTGAAACCTTCCGGCATTTCATCAACAATTGTGATATTGCTTGGAGGAGTATCTGTCGGCAAGGTAATATGAGTATAGGTTATTAAACATGTTGTTGTGCTTCCTGCTGTTGTCGGAGTGCAAAGTTTTACTATTACATCTCCCGCAACTATTATCGGAACGGTTATATTTGCCGTTTCATTTCCGTTTATTTGTGATTTTGCTGTGTTATTGTAGGTTCCTGCTGTTAAAGGTGCCTGTAGAGTTACATTTAATATTACTATTGCTGTCGGAAGTGTTGCATCCCATGTTCCAAAGGTAACATTTTGTCCGTCCTGACTGATGTTCACATTAACATCATTCATTGCAGGTCCCGATGTTCCCACTGTCGCAACTACTGTTGAACCGACATAACTGAAACCTTCCGGCATTTCATCAACAATTGTGATATTGCTTGGAGGAGTATCTGTCGGCAAGGTAATATGAGTATAGGTTATTAAACATGTTGTTGTGCTTCCTGCTGTTGTCGGAGTGCAAAGTTTTACTATTACATCTCCCGCAACTATTATCGGAACTGTTATGTTTGCCGTTTCATTTCCGTTTATTTGTGATTTTGCTGTGTTATTGTAAGTATCTGCTGTTAAAGGTGCCTGTAGAGTTACATTTAATATTACTATTGCTGTCGGAAG